>NZ_CP022314.1:3065030-3173631 GCF_003352915.1 Arthrobacter sp. PM3
GCACCACCGGCACGGACGGCCGGGGCGGCACAGACAGCCCAGGTGGGGCTCTGCCGGGGACCGGTTCGCTGCTGTTCACCGGCCCGGTCACCGCCTCGACCGTCCGGAAGATCGCCTGCGACGCGGACATCATCCCGGTCCTGCTCGGCACCGCAGGACGGGTCCTGGACATCGGCCGGGCCTCCCGGATCTTCCCGCCCCACATCCGCAAGGCCCTGATCGCCCGGGACCAGGGCTGCGCATTCCCCGGCTGCACCATCCCCGCCTCCTGGTGCGAGGCCCACCACATTGACTACTGGTCCCGCGGCGGCAGCACCGGCACCGAAAACGGCACCCTGCTCTGCTCCCACCACCACCACCTGATCCACAAAGAACAGTGGACCATCCAGGTCCGCGCCGGCATCCCCTGGTTCATCCCGCCACCCCACATCGACCCCGCCCAAACACCCCGACGCAACAACTACTTCCGCCTCGAATAGTTGACGGCATGCCCCGGCCAGTCCCGGCGGCGGGGTCAGGAGGAGCGGCGCGGCCGTTATTTCGACAGCGCGGCCGTTAGGCGGACAGGGTCGTCAGGACGGCCTGACCGTCACGAAGGGGAGGGGTGTGCCAGTGCCGAAGGGCACGGCGCCCTGGTCCGGCGTCATGGTAAACCAGTAACCGTTCTGCTTGTTGGCGTAGATCAACATCCGCCGGCCACCGTCCAGCGGATCGCCCTCCGGGTAAGACACGCCCTGGGTGCACGTCGCCGGCATGGAGGCAATGAGGACTGACGTCGGCTGCGGGCCGCCTTTGAAGACGGCTTCGACCTGCACCTCATGAATCTGCGCGCTATAGCCGTAGATGCGGGTTTCGCCATCCCGCCGCACCGGGGTCCCGACAACTACCAGGGCGGCGTCCTCGAACAAGTCCTGCGGCCGGTCGAAATGCACCCAGTCTGCGCAGACCTCGGACGTTGTCCCGGGCGCTTGGCCACAACCGGATACCAGCGCGCAGAAGAGCAACCCCAATCCGGCGAGGTGCAGTTGCTTCCGCATGCTCAGAAACTAGCTGCTCCGGGTGGCCGCGGTCCAGAGCAGCCGCCGGCAAGCGCGGCCCCAGCGGTGTCCCGGCAAGGACCGGCCGAAAGACCCTGAGTGTTCCAGGTGCCCGCGGGCCTAGGCTGGGATCATGGACCAGCGCCGGACGTTACTGCGGGCCGTGAAGTCGTTCCACACCTTTGCCTGGTTCACGATCGAGGCCTGCATGGCCTACGTCCTCTACACCGGCATCAGGGGTCAAACCGACCGCAAGACCGGCGCGGCCGCCGCCGTGGTCGCCGTCGAAACGCTGGTCTTCGCCGCCAACGGCTTCCATTGCCCGCTGACCGCCGTCGCGAAGGATCTCGGCGACGATACCGGCTCCGTCACCGACATCTACCTGCCGCGCTGGTTCGCCCGCAACCTGCCCGGGATCCATGTGCCGCTCCTCATTGCGGCCGTGGTGCTGCACTGGCGGAACCTGCGGATCCGCGCGGTCCGGGACAGCCAGCGCCGGCTGCTGCTCGGACGGTAGCGTCCTTCCCGCCCGCGGTGACGTGCCGCCTCTTGCCGAAGAACCCACCCGTGCCTGCTCCGGGCCCGCTCCGGTGCCGGGCAATCCGCTGGGCGGACCGTCGGGCAAACCGTCCGGGCGCGCCCCCGATAACGGGTAATCTTAGAGAGTTCCGGAGCCGGCACGGTCCCTCCGGGCGTTCATGGCAGGCAGCAAAAGGCGAGGTTGATGGTCCACATCTGGAACGATCTGTCCGAGGTCCCGGCAGGCTTTGGTCCGTCGGTTGTCACGTTCGGCAATTTCGACGGCGTGCACCGCGGCCACCAGCAGGTGCTGTCGCAGCTGATCCGTACCGCCCGCCTGAACCACGCCCGCGCCGTCGCGATCACGTTCGATCCGCACCCCGCGCAGGTGCACCGACCCGAGGCGGCCCCCGAGCTGATTATGGGACTGGAAGACAAGCTCGTGGCCCTGGGCGAACTCGGCCTCGACGCCGTGCTGGTGATGAAGTACTCGCTGGAACTCGCCAGCCTCACCCCGGAAGAATTCGTCACCACGGTCCTGGTCGACGCCCTGAAGGCGAGCCACGTTGTGGTCGGCCACGACGCCCGGTTCGGCCGCGGCAATTCCGGCGACCTGTCCACCATGCAGGAGCTGGGCAGAAAGCTCGGTTTCGAGGTGCTGGTGATCAGCGAGTTCGGCTCTGAAGGCTTCCCCATTCACGACGACGACGGCACGGACCGCCGCTGCTCGTCGACCTGGGTGCGCGAGGCCCTGCGCGCGGGCGACGTCGCCACCGCCGCCGCCGTCCTGGGCCGGCCGCACCGGATGCGAGGCGAGGTGGTACATGGCGCGGCGCGCGGCCGCGATCTCGGATTCCCCACGGCAAACCTGGCCCCGACGGCGACCGGGTACATCCCCGCGGACGGGATCTATGCCGGCTGGCTTGTAGACCAGGCCGGCACCCGCTGGCCGGCGGCCATCTCCGTGGGCTCCAACCCCACGTTCGACGGCGTGAGCCGCCAGGTCGAGGCCCATGTGATCGACCGTCCGGAAGAACCGGTGGAGAACTTCGATCTGTACGACCAGACAGTTGTCGTCGAATTCGTCTCCAGGCTCCGCGGCATGGTGGCGTACCGTGGGCCTGAGGCCCTGGTGCAGCAGATGCGCCTGGACGTCGTCCAGGCCCACAACATCCTGTTCGCCCGCTGACAACAGTCCCGGCCCGGCGCTGAATCACACCTATGTGGCAAGGAAGGCAAATAGACGTGACCATCGAGAAAAACACGAGGGAGCTGGATCGGGACATCGTCCGCGATTTCAGCGAGCGGATGAGCTACGCGTCCTATCTGCAGTTGCCCACCCTGCTCAGCGCCCAGAAGCCGGTCAGCACCCCTGAACACCACGACGAGATGCTGTTCATCATCCAGCACCAGACCACGGAACTGTGGCTGAAGCTGGTGCTCCATGAGCTGCGCAGCGCCGCGGCGTGGCTGCGTTCGGACGACCTCGGCTCGGCCCTGAAGGCGATCGCCCGCGTCAAGCACATCCAGAAGACGCTCACCGAGCAATGGTCGGTGCTCGCCACCCTCACGCCCACGGAGTACTCCCAGTTCCGCGGCTTCCTGGGCAACTCCTCCGGCTTCCAGTCCAGCCAGTACCGCGCCGTTGAGTTCCTCCTCGGCAACAAGAACGCCAAAATGCTCCCGGTGTTCGAATCCGACCCGGAGGCCCACGCGATGCTGCGCGGGCTGCTCGAGGCCCCCAGCATCTACGACGACTTCCTCGCCTACCTGAAGCGCCAGGGCTTCGACGTCCCGGACTCCGTCCTGGAACGCGACGTCACCAAGGCCCACGAGTTCTGCCCGGACCTGGTCCCGGTGTTCAAGCACATCTACGAAAACGCCGCCGACAACTGGGGCGCCTACGAGGCCTGCGAGGAACTCGTGGACCTCGAGGACAACTTCCAGCTGTGGCGGTTCCGCCACCTGCGCACGGTCCAGCGCACCATCGGCATGAAGGCCGGCACCGGCGGATCGAGCGGCGCCGCCTTCCTGCAGAAGGCCCTCGAACTGACATTCTTCCCTGAACTCTTCGCGGTGCGGACGGAGATCGGCCAGTGACCACGATCCAGGCAGGAACCCCGGGCAACAGCACCGACGCCCTGCGGCAGCGCGCCCTCGACCTCGATGCCGCAGACCCCCTGGCGGGCTACCGGGAGCACTTCGTCGGCACTGACACGGACCTGTCCTACCTCGACGGCAACTCCCTCGGCCGGCCCCTCAAACGGACTGTCGCCGACATCGGCGCGTTCATCCAGGACAACTGGGGCGGCCGCCTGATCCGGGGCTGGGACGAGGAATGGCTCAACATGCCCCAGGCCATTGGCGACCAGCTCGGCCGCGCCGTCCTCGGCGCCGCTCCAGGGCAGACCATCATCGCGGACTCCACCACAGTGGTGCTCTACAAGCTGATCCGCGCCGCCCTGGCCGCGGTCACGGACCCGGCCCGGACCGAAATCGTCCTGGACACGGACAATTTCCCCACTGACCGCTATCTGGTCGAAGGGATCGCCCGCGAGGAAGGCCTGACCCTGCGCTGGATCGACGCCGATCCCGCCGCCGGTGTCACCCTCGAACAGGTACGGGCCGCCACCGGGCCGGCCACCGCCGTCGTGGTCCTGAGCCAGATCGCCTACCGCTCCGGCTTCCTTGCCGACCTGCCGGCCATCACCGCCGCGATTCACGACGCCGGCGCCCTGGTGGTGTGGGACCTTTGCCATTCCGCCGGGTCGGTGGAGATCGCTTTGGACGACGCCGACGTCGACTTCGCGGCGGGCTGCACCTACAAATACCTCAACGGGGGACCGGGATCGCCCGCGTTCGCCTACGTCAATGCCCGCCACCTGCCCGGACTGCAGCAGCCGATCTGGGGCTGGATGGGCCGCAAGGACGCCTTTGAAATGGGCCCTGGCTACGATGCCGCCCCGGGCATCCGCGGCTTCCTCAGCGGCACCCCGGCCATCTTCGGGATGCTCGCCATGCGCGGCACGCTGGACCTGATCGAGGCTGTCGGCATGGCGGCGCTCCGGGAGAAGTCACGGCTGCTGACGGCCTTCGCCCTCGAGCTCTACGACGCCTGGCTGGCGCCGGCAGGCGTGCAGCTGTCCACTCCGCGTGACCCGGAACTGCGCGGCAGCCACATCACGATCGACCATGCGGCCTTCCGTGAAATGACGTCAGTGTTGTGGGACCAGGACGTCATCCCGGATTTCCGCGCCCCGCAGGGCATCCGGATCGGACTGTCCCCGCTGAGCACCTCCTTTGAGGAGGTCTACCGAGGCGTCGCCGCGATCCGCGAGCTCCTCGGCCGGGACACCTAAGCGGCGGCGGCCCGCGGCCGGTGGTTTCGACAAGATCGCGGACGTGCGACTAAACTGGACGTTGGATCCGGCTGCAGTCCGTGGCGGCTGGCTCTTGCTGTGTATGGAACACCCCGCTTCGGCGGGGGATTTCCGTGCCGGCATCCCCGGCAGTGAAGTACTGATTCGGGCCTCACGGCACATCTCTAGGAGTTAATGTGGCACTTGACGCCGCTGTAAAGCAGTCCATCATCAAGGAATACGCAACGTCCGAGGGCGACACCGGTTCGCCGGAGGTCCAGGTTGCGGTCCTGACTCAGCGGATCAAGGATCTCACTGAGCACATGAAGGAGCACAAGCACGACTTCCACACCCAGCGCGGTCTGCTGGCCATGGTTGGTCGTCGCAAGCGCATGCTCACCTACCTCAAGAACACTGACATCACCCGCTACCGTCAGCTCATCGAGCGCCTCGGCCTGCGTCGCTAGTCAGCTCTAAGGGGCGGCCCCTTCCGTAACGGAAAGGGCCGCCTTCTTCAGGAAAAAACTCAACAGGAGGATCAACCGCATCACGCATTCGCGGTCCTCGGTAGTGATCTCCGGGAAGGGCTTCAAGGAATTGTTGCCTTCGCCCGTGGGTCTCGATCGATGACCGGGTGCAGTGCAGGCCAGTAGACAGATGCTGGACTGGGTTGATGCGGCTGGACTCCGTTAACCAGGAAACGGAGGTGACTCTCTTGGAGGGTCCCGAAATCCAGTTCTCAGAAGCAGTCATTGACAACGGCCGCTTCGGCAAGCGGGTCATCCGCTTCGAAACCGGCCGCCTTGCCAAGCAGGCAGCCGGCGCAGCCATGGTCTACATCGATGAAGAGACCGCGCTGCTGTCCGCCACCACCGCCGGCAAGCACCCGCGCGAAGGCTTCGACTTCTTCCCGCTGACGGTCGACGTCGAAGAGCGCATGTATGCTGCCGGCCGCATCCCGGGCTCGTTCTTCCGCCGCGAAGGCCGCCCGTCCACCGAAGCGATCCTGGCCTGCCGCCTCATGGACCGCCCGCTGCGCCCCGCGTTCGTCAAGGGCCTGCGCAACGAGGTCCAGATCGTCGTCACCGTGCTCTCCATCAACCCGGACGAGCTCTACGACGTCGTCGCGATCAACGCGTCCTCCATGTCCACCCAGCTCTCCGGCCTGCCCTTCTCGGGCCCGATCGGCGGCGTCCGCGTTGCCCTGGTCGCTGACGAGAACGGCACCCAGTGGGTCGCCTTCCCGAAGCACTCCCAGCTGGAGAACGCCGTCTTCAACATGGTCGTCGCCGGGCGGGTTGCCGGCGATGACGTTGCCATCATGATGGTTGAAGCCGAAGCCACCGACAACTCCTGGAACCTCATCAAGGAACAGGGCGCCACCGCTCCGACCGAAGAGGTTGTCTCCGAGGGCCTCGAGGCCGCCAAGCCGTTCATCAAGGCACTCTGCGACGCCCAGGCCGACCTCGCCGCCCGCGCCGCCAAGCCGACCGTCGAGTTCCCTGTCTTCCTGGACTACGAGGACGACGTTTACGCAGCTGTCGAGGCCGCCGCCGCCGAGAAGCTGGCCGCCGTCTTCCAGATCGCCGACAAGCAGGAACGCGACAACGCCTCCGACGCGCTCAAGGACGAGGTTGTCTCCTCCCTGGCCGGCCAGTTCGAAGGCCGTGAGAAGGAACTCTCCGCAGCCTTCCGCTCCGTCACCAAGCACGTTGTGCGCCAGCGCATCCTCAAGGACCAGGTCCGCATCGACGGCCGTGGCCTGACGGACATCCGCCAGCTCACCGCCGAAGTTGAAGTTCTGCCCCGCGTCCACGGCTCGGCCATCTTCGAGCGCGGCGAGACCCAGATCATGGGTGTCACCACGCTGAACATGCTCAAGATGGAACAGCAGATCGACTCGCTGTCTCCCGTGACGCGCAAGCGCTACATGCACAACTACAACTTCCCGCCGTACTCCACCGGCGAGACCGGCCGCGTCGGTTCGCCGAAGCGCCGCGAAATCGGCCATGGCGCCCTCGCCGAGCGCGCCATCATGCCGGTCCTGCCGACCCGCGAGGAATTCCCCTACGCCATCCGCCAGGTATCCGAGGCCCTCGGCTCCAACGGTTCGACGTCGATGGGTTCCGTCTGCGCCTCCACGCTGTCCCTGCTTAACGCGGGTGTGCCGCTGAAGGCTGCCGTTGCCGGCATCGCCATGGGCCTGGTTTCTGACCAGGTTGACGGCCAGACCCGTTACGCGGCCCTGACCGACATCCTCGGCGCCGAAGACGCCTTCGGCGACATGGACTTCAAGGTCGCCGGTACTTCCGAGTTCGTCACGGCCATCCAGCTCGACACCAAGCTCGACGGCATCCCCGCCTCGGTCCTGGCCGCCGCGCTGAAGCAGGCGCGCGAAGCCCGCCTGCACATCCTGGACGTCCTGAACTCCGCGATCGACACCCCGGACGAGCTCTCCGAGTTCGCGCCGCGCGTCATCGCGGTCAAGATCCCGGTTGACAAGATCGGCGAGGTCATCGGCCCGAAGGGCAAGATGATCAACCAGATCCAGGAAGACACCGGAGCCGACATCTCCATCGAGGACGACGGCACGGTTTACATCGGCGCCACCAACGGCCCGTCTGCCGAGGCAGCACGGTCCGCGATCAACGCCATCGCCAACCCGCAGGTTCCGGAAATCGGTGAGCGCTACCTGGGTACGGTCGTCAAGACCACCACCTTCGGTGCGTTCGTGTCCCTGACCCCGGGCAAGGACGGTCTGCTGCACATCTCCGAGCTGCGCAAGATCGCCGGCGGCAAGCGCGTGGACAACGTCGAGGACGTCGTCTCCGTGGGCCAGAAGATCCAGGTGGAAATCACCAAGATCGACGACCGCGGAAAGCTCTCCCTCTCGCCCGTCGTGGCCGAGGAAGCAGGCGCCGAAGACGCCGACAAGGCTGAGGTCTCCGCGGACTCCGCAGAGTAGTCTTTCCTGACTCGCGCAGCGGGGCCGGTGGATTCGTCCACCGGCCCCGCTGCCGTTAAAGGCAGGTAGGATTGCAGGCAGGTTTGACGCGAATTTTTTCTGAAGTTCTATGGAAAGGCCTTGATGACTGTCGTCCCGCTGCCGCTTGAGCAGAACCAGCACGCAGACACCCTGATCCACGGGGCCGACGGCGGTGCCGAGGTCCGCCGCTCGGTCCTCCCCGGCGGTGTCCGCGTGCTGACCGAGGCCATGCCCGGCCAGAGGTCGGCAACCATCGGGTTCTGGGTCGGGGTGGGCTCACGCGACGAGGCCCCCGGGCAGCACGGCTCAACCCACTTCCTGGAGCACCTGCTGTTCAAGGGCACCAAGCGCCGCACGGCCCTGGAAATTGCCTCGGCGTTCGATGAGGTCGGCGGGGAATCCAACGCCGCCACCGCCAAGGAAAGCACCTGCTACTTCGCCCGTGTGCTGGACACAGACCTCCCGATGGCCATAGACGTCATCGCCGACATGATCACCGGGGCCGTCCTGGACCCGCAGGAGATGGAGCAGGAACGCGACGTCATCCTCGAGGAAATCGCCATGGACAGCGACGACCCCACCGATGTCGCGCATGAGCACTTCGTCGCCGCCGTCCTCGGATCACACCCCCTGGGCCGCCCTATCGGCGGTACCCCGGCCGCCATCCGGGCCGTCGCCCGCGATTCGGTCTGGGACCACTACCGCCGCTACTACCGGCCCGACGAGCTCGTCATCACCGCAGCCGGGGGACTGGACCACGACGTCGTCTGCGGCCTTGTGGTCGACGCCCTCCACGCCGCCGGCTGGAAGCTGGAACCCGCCGCCGCCCCGGTGCAGCGCCGCTCCACCGACCGTGCAGAAATCACCGGCACGGCCGGCCTCCACGTGGTCAAACGTCCTGTGGAACAGGCCAACATCATCATGGGCTGCCCCTCGCTGGTGGCCACCGATGACCGCCGCTTCGTCATGAGCGTGCTCAACGCCGTCCTTGGCGGCGGCATGTCCTCCCGGCTCTTCCAGGAAGTCCGGGAGAAGCGCGGACTCGTCTACTCGACGTACTCCTTCGCCTCCTCCTACGCCGACGCCGGCTACTTCGGCATGTACGCCGGGTGCACCCCGTCGAAGGTCCGGCAGGTCATCGGCCTGCTGGGTGCCGAACTGGACAAGCTGGCCGATGACGGAATCTCGGACGAGGAGCTCCGCAAGGCCGTCGGCCAGCTCTGCGGCGGCATCGTCCTTGCCCTGGAGGACACGGGATCGCGCATGTCCCGGCTGGGCCGCGCGGAACTGGTCTCCGGCGAGTACCAGGACATCGACGAGACCCTGCGCCAGATCAAGGCCGTCACCGCAGCGGAAGTCCAGGAACTGGCCCGCGAGCTCGCGGCATCCCCGCGGACCGTCACGGTGGTCGGCCCCTTCGAGGAAACCGAAACCTTCGGGCTCTGAGCCGGGCCACCCACGCCTCAACCACAGCCCGCACCTTTACAGCCGCAGCCTGCGGCGTGATGATGGTGCCGGGGTCACTCGGGAGGAAACTCCATCAGGGAGGCATTGTGGACCGGCCGCTGCCAGGCAGTGCGTACGAGGCCCTTGAGGCGTTCCTGGGCCGCTGGGCGGGCACTACGCAATGGGAAGCCACCCCGTGGGGACCGGCCCGCACCGCCGCATCCGAGCTGGTCTTCGCCCGCGCGGCCGCCGGACTTGCCGTCACCCACAGCTACCGGCACACGGACGCCGACGGCACCCGGTCCGAGGGCCACGGGGTCTTCACGATGGACCCCGACCGCCCGGACCTCCTGTGGTACCACGTCAACAGCATGGGCCTGCCTCCCGAGCCGCCCGCCCGGGCCAGCTGGCAGCACGGCACCCTGACGGTGGAGCGCCGCAGCGACCGCGGCACCGCACGGCACACTTTCCGCGTGGACGGGGGCGTGCTGACGCACTCGGCCGGCCTCCGCCTGGGCGCGGCCGCCGACTTCACCCCCTTCATGGCGACGGCCTGCCGGCGCGTCGCCGAGGACGCCCCCATCCCGGTCTGACAGATCGACCGGAGGGGCGCCCCGACGGGTCCGGCCACCGATGCCGCGCGCCCAAAACGTTGCCGTTCCGTTATCTAGCAGTCCTTGAATCCCGTTGACACGCTGTGAGCCGCACCATACATTTGCCGTAATCTGAATCACCTTTCAGGTTTTACCCGGATCTCATGCTCAGACTCCGCGGATTCTCAACGAAAGGCATCCCGTGAAGGACACAAAGAAGTTCCTGATGGCCGCCGTGATGGCCACCGGGCTCGCCCTCAGTGCGTGCGCGCCCACGGCGGGCCCGGCCGCCCCGGGCGGCGCAGCCCAGACGGCTGAACCGGTCAACGTCGGCATCATCTATTCGAAGACCGGGCCGCTGGCGGCCTACGGCGCGACGTACTACGAGGGCCTCCAAGCCGGCATCGACTACGCCACCGGCGGGACCGGGGAAGTCAACGGCGCCAAGATCAACCTGACGTACGCCGACGACGGCGGCGACCCGGACAAGGCCGTGACCGCGGCCAAGGACCTGATCGGCAAGGGCTACAAGGTCATCGGCGGTACGGCGTCCTCCGGCATCGCCCTGAAGCTCGCCGAGCAGGCCCAGCAGAACAAGGTGCTGTACATCTCCGGCCCGGCGGCGACGGACGCGATCCAGGGCATCAACAAGTACACCTTCCGCTCCGGCCGGCAGAGCCTGCAGGATGTTGCCACCGCAGGCACATTCATCGACACCAAGGGCAAGAAAGTCGTAGTGTTCGCGCAGGACAACGCGTTCGGCCAGGGCAACGTCGCCGCGGTCAAGGCCGTCCTCGGCGCCAAGGGCGCCACGGTGGAGCCCCTGCTCGTCGCGGAAGGCCAGGAACTCACCCCCTTCGCCCGCCAGCTCGTGGACGCCAAACCGGATATGGTCTTCGTGGCCTGGGCCGGGGCGACGTCCGGCACCATGTGGCAGGCCCTGAGCCAGCAGGGCGTCTTCGACGCCGCCCCCGTCGTGACCGGACTGGGCGATGCGGCAACCTTCGGCGCCTACGGCGCGGCCAGCTCGAAGATCAGCTTCCTCAACCACTACTTCCCGGGCGCTGCCGGCAACGACGTGGAGAAGAAGATGATCGCCGCCGTCGAGAAGGCCGGCAAGAAGGCAGACCTGTTCACCCCGGACGGCTTCGTTGCCGGGCAGATGATCGTCCAGGCCATCAAGGGCGGCGGCTCCGACGCCGATGCCATGGTCAAGGCCCTGGAAGGCTTCAGCTTCGACGGCCCCAAGGGCAAGGAGACCGTCCGTGCCTCGGACCACGCCCTGATCCAGGACATGTACCAGGCCAAGCTCGTGCAAAAGGACGGCAGCTGGACTCCCGAGCTCGTCAAGGTGGTTGCGGGCGATTCCGTCGCCCCGCCGGAAAAGAAGTAGGACCCGTATGAGTACCCCAGCCCTGCCCGCCCTCGCAGTGGACGGTCTTGGCCTGAAGATCGGCGGTGCACGCATCCTCGCGGACGTGGGTTTCACGGTCGGCGCCGGCGAGATGATCGGTGTCATCGGCCCCAACGGTGCCGGCAAGACCACCTTGTTCAACCTGGTTTCCGGTCTGATGCGGCCCACCGCGGGCAGCATCACGTTGAACGGCCGGGACATCACGGCCGCGCCGATTCACCACCGGTCCAGGGCAGGGCTGGGACGGACCTTCCAGACCTCCAACCTGTTTCCCCGGCTGAGCGTGCTGGAAAACGTCCGGCTTGCCGCCCAGGCGAAACTCGGTGGCAACTTCAGCATCCTGCGCTTCCCCGCGGCCTCGGATGAGGCCTCCCGGATCGCGCGCGGCACCATCGCGGAGGTCGGGCTCACGGGCAAGCTGGCGACGGCGGCGGGGGACCTCTCGCACGGCGAGAAACGCAAAGTGGAAATCGCCGTCCTGCTGGCGACGGATCCCGCCGTCGTCCTGCTTGACGAACCGATGGCCGGGGTGGCGTCGGGGGACGTCCCGTCCCTCACCGCGATCATCCGCGACCTGCACCGGGAGCGCGGCTGCACCGTCATGATGGTCGAGCACCACATGGATGTTGTCCTGGGGTTGGTGGACCGGGTGGCTGTGATGCACCACGGCAGCCTCCTGGCCCTGGACAGCCCCGACGCCGTCATGGCCAATCCGGTCGTGCAAAGCGCCTACCTCGGAGAACCCGTATGAACACCGCTGCACCCCACGCCGGCACGCAGGCCCGGCCCATCCTCAGGGTTGAGAACCTCAACGCCTCGATCGCCGGGCAGCAGGTGGTGGAGGATGTGTCCTTCACCGTCCCCGCCACGGGGATCACCGCCCTGCTGGGCCGCAACGGCGTCGGCAAGACCAGCACCCTCAAGGCCATCATCGGCCTGATCGGGCGCACCGGTACCGTGGAACTCGACGGTGAACGGATCGATAAGGACGCCACGTTCAAGATCATCCGCAGCGGTGTGGGGTACGTTCCCGAAGACCGCGAGGTGTTCTCCAAACTCACGGTGGCGGAAAACCTCCGGTTGGCAGAACGCGACACCGCACCCCGCCGGGAACTCGTCGAGGAGCTCTTCCCGGACCTGCTGGCACGCTCCGCGCAGATGGCGGGGACGCTCTCCGGCGGCCAGCAGCAGATGGTGGCACTGGCCCGCGCGCTGCTGAACACGAACAAGATCCTGCTGGTCGATGAACCCACCAAGGGGCTTGCCCCCAAGATCGTGGGCGAAGTCGCCGACACCCTGGCCAAAGCGGCCAAGACCGTGCCCATCCTCCTCGTCGAGCAGAACCTGCAGGTGGTCCGCCAGCTTGCCGGCGGCGCAGTTGTGCTCTCCGGCGGGCGGGTGGTCCACACCGGCGGCGCCCTCGACTTCCTCAACGACGCCGGACTGACCCAGCGCCATCTCGGCGTTTCGACCGACGCCGGCTCCCCGGGGAAACCAGTCGGGAAACCAGCGGGGAATGCCGTCGGGGAAGGGGCCGTCCTGTGAGCACCGTCGTCCTGCTTCTCTTCACGGGTCTCGGCCTGGGTGCGCTCTACTTCCTCGTCGCCGCGGGCCTGTCGCTGATCTACGGGCTGATGGGCGTGCTGAACTTCGCGCACGGCGCGTTCCTGACGCTGGGTGCCTTTACCGGCTGGGAAATCGCCCGCCGCACCGGCGCGGACAACTGGGGCACGTTCCTGCTCTCCCTCGTGATCGGCGCCGCCGCCGGCGCCGTGTTCGCTGCATTCACGGAGTTCGTCCTGATCCGCCGGCTGTACCAGCGGCACATCGAACAGGTGCTTGTCACGGTGGGCCTCTCACTGGCCGCGGTGGCCCTCTTCGACGGCATTTGGGGGACCGACCCGGTGTTCATCCAAGGCCCGGCCTGGTTCAAGGACACTACCGACATCCTCGGCGCCCGGATCCCCAACGACCGCTTTGTCTGCATCATCGCCGCCCTCCTGGTGCTGCTGGCGATGGTGTTCTTCCTGAAGAGGACGCGCTACGGCATGATCATCCGTGCCGGCGTGGAGAACCGCTCCATGGTCACCGCGCTGGGGATCGACGTCCGCAAGGCCTTCACCCTCGTCTTCACCATCGGCGGAGCCGCGGCCGGCCTCGGCGGGGTCCTCGCCTCGCACTATTTCGGCTACGTGTCGCCGCTGCTGGGCGGCTCGCTGCTGATCTTCGCCTTCATCGTCACGGTGATCGGCGGCCTCGGTTCGCTGACCGGGGCGGCGATCGCCGCCGTCGCCGTCGCCGTCCTGCAGCAGTTCGCGAACTTCTACCTTGGCGGCACCGGCGACTTCGTCGTCGTGTTGGCCCTGGCGCTCGTGCTGCTGTTCCGCCCCACCGGCCTCCTCGGGAGAACGTCATGACCACAGACACCGACACCGCCAGCACCGACGGCGGGACAACGCCACAGCCGGGGATCAACAGGTCCCGGAAACCCGACGCCGGGGGAGGACCCCGCTGGCCGCGCGCCGGGTTCCGGGGCCGCGCGGTCGCAGTCCGGGCCGCCGGCGTGGCCGGGGTACTGCTCCTGGTCCTGCTGCCGCTGCTGAACATCTCCCTGCCGGGCGTGCTGCCCGGCCCCACCTACACGCCAGGGTCCTTGCAGCTGCTGGCCATGTGCATGCTGATGGCCGCGGCGGCGCTGACGTACCACCTGCTGCTCGGGGTAGCCGGGCTGTTGTCCTTCGGGCATGCCCTGTACTTCGGCGCCGGCGTCTACGGGCTGGCGATCATCCTGCAGAACCTGGATATCCCGCTGCTGCCGGCGATGGGACTGACCCTGCTGATCGTGGTTGTGCTGGCCCATGTGGTGGGCAGCATCAGCCTGCGGGTCAGCGGCATCCCGTTCGCCATGGTCACGCTCGCGTTCGCGCAGGCCGGCTCGGTGATTGTGGGCCGTAATCCCGAGGGCCGGACCGGCGGCGATGAGGGTCTGACGCTGCGCACCGACAACCTGCCGGAATTCCTGGTGGGCGTGGTCAACACCCCCAACCTGTACTGGCTGGCGCTGGCCGTGCTCGTCGCGGTGTTCGCGATCGTCACCTGGGTGCAGTTCTCGCGCGCCGGGCACGCCGCCGCCGCGGTGCGGGAGAACGAACTCCGCGTCCGCGTCCTGGGCCTGCAGCCCTACCTGGTGAAACTGCTGGTCTTCGTGGTCTCCGCCGTCCTGGTCTGCATCATCGGCATGGTCTTCCTGCTGCTGCAAAGCGGCGCCGTGCCCCGGGCCATGTCCGCGGACCTCACGATCACGCTGTTGGTCATGGTGGTCCTCGGCGGCGTCGGATCCCGCTGGGGGGCCGTGATCGGCGGGGTGTTCTACACACTCCTTGACCAGCGGCTGACGGCGCTCGCCAACTCCGAGGCCGTCAAAGCGCTCCCGGACGTCCTGCGCGTACCATTGTCCGAACCCCTGTTTATTCTCGGCACGCTCTTCGTCCTGGTGGTGCTCTTCCTGCCGGGCGGCCTCACCGGAACCGCCGAGCGGCTGGCGCAGCGCCGCGGGGGCCGGCGTGCCGAACAGTCCCGCGAAATCCTGGAGGAAGCCGCATGAGCACGTCACAGGTCCCCCTCCACGCGGAGGGCCTGCACACCCTGGGCCGCTGGACCACCGACCGCAGCATCGCCACCCCGCACCGGGTTGCCATCGATGACCGCGGCTGCACCCTGCTCTACGGCGAGCTGGAGCGCCGGGCCTCGGCCCTGGCAGCCGGGTTCCGCGCAGCCGGCTACGGCATCGGGGACCGGATCGCCAGCCTGACCGGCAACAGCTCAGACCACGTGGTGGCGTTCTTCGCCTGCGCCAAGGCCGGGCTGGTGCTGGTCCCGCTGTCCTGGCGGCTCTCGCCCCGGGAACTCGCGGCCCAGCTCGAGCTCGCCGAGCCGCAGCTGCTGCTGGTGGAGGGCGACCTCGACACCCTCGCCGCGGCCGCGTGCGCGCTGCTGCCGCACCGGCCGCGGACCGCGGCCCTCGGTCCCGGCGGAGTGGAACGGGTTGTCCCGCCGCCCTCGCGCGTACTGCCGTCAGTGCCCGCTGACGGCGCCGCCCTGCGGCGGGTGGTACGCGACGACGACGCCCTGCTGATGATCTTCACCTCCGGCACCGAGGGCGCCAGCAAGGCTGCCGTCCTGACCCACGCCAACTGCTTCTGGAACAACCTTTCGCTGTCCCGGACCCTGGACATGGGCTCGAACGACGTCGTGCTGGCTGTGCTGCCGCAGTTCCACGTCGGCGGCTGGAACATCCAGCCGCTGCTCGCCTGGTGGGTCGGGGCCACGGTGGTGCTCGAGCGCGGGTTCGATCCGGGCCGCGTCCTGCAGCTCATTGCGGAGCGCGGCGTGACCATGCTGATGGGCGTGCCGACCCAGTACCTGATGCTGGCCGAACACCCGGACTTTGCCCACGCCGAGCTCGGGAGCCTGCGCCACGCGGTGGTGGGCGGGGCGCCGATGCCGGCGCCGCTGCTGCGGATCTGGCACCGCCGGGGAGTGGCCCTGAGCCAGGGGTACGGGCTGACCGAGGCCTCGCCCAACGTGCTGTGCCTGCCCAACGATGACGCCGAACGGATGGTGGGCTACTCCGGCAAACCGTACCCGCACGTTGCCGTCGCCGTGGCGGATCCTGTCACCGGGGAAATCCTCGACGGCGCCGCCAGCGGCGAGCTGCTGGTGGGAGGTCCGGGCGTGTTTGCCGGCTACTTCCGCGACCCTGCCGCCACGGCGGCCGTCCTCACCGGCGGCTGGCTGCGCACCGGCGACCTCGTGGAGCGCGACGCCGACGGGTACATCAAAGTGGTGGACCGGCTCAAGGACATCTACATCTCCGGCGGCGAAAACGTGGCGCCGGCCGAGGTCGAGGCCGCTCTGCTGGCCCATCCCGCGGTGGCGCAGGCCGCCGTCGTCGGGGTGGAGGACCCGCACTGGGGCGAAAGCGGCATGGCGTTCGTGGTGATCCGTCCCGGCATGGCGACCGATGAGCAGGAACTGCTGGAACACTGTTCGTCCCGGCTGGCACGCTTCAAGGTGCCGGCCAGGATTGAGACGGTGGCTGCGCTGCCCCGCACGGCCCTGAACAAGGTGCTCCGCGCCAGGCTGCGCCAGGAACTGGCCGGACGCGAACGGGCCGGGCGGCCTTCGTCAAGGAACGGCTCCCCGGCAGGAGGCCGGGCATGAGCGCCACACCACGCACCGCCCGCGGCACGCGTACCCGTGGCAAGCTGCTCGAAGCCGCAGAGTCGGTTTTCGCCTCGGTGGGCTACCACGAGGCCTCAATCGTCAAGATCACCGAAGCGGCCGGCGTCGGCCTCGGCACCTTCTACCTGTACTTCGACGGCAAGCAGGCCATCTTCGACGAGGTGGTCGAGGACCTGAACCGGCGGGTGCGGCACGCCATGACGGACGCAGCCCGCAGCGCCGGCACCCGGCTGGAAGCGGAGCGGGCCGGTTTCCGGGCCTTCTTCCGCTTCACGGCCCAGCACCCTGCCCTCTACCGGATCATCCGCCAGGCCGAGTTCGTCTCGCCCGGCGCCCTGCGGCTGCACTACACCAGGATCGTCAACGGCTACATCGAGGGCCTGAAAGCGGCCCAGCTCAGCGGCGAAGTCCGCCAGATGGACCCCACCGTGGCCGCCTGGGCCCTGATGGGCATCGGCGAGTTGATCGGCATGCGCTGGGTCCTTTGGGACGAGGAAGGCACCGAACCCGCCGCCGGCGCCCGCCCCGACGTTCCCGAAGAAGTCTTCGAGGAAATGATGCAGTTCATCGAACGGGCCCTGGCGCCCGCGCCCGGCCCTGCGCCGGCAACACCTGCCACCCCCGCCCCGCCCCAGGAAGGGACAGTTCCATGACCCAGACAGCCAGCAAGGACACCTACCGCACCGCCAACGTGCCGGTCCGCGGCGGCACCCTGCACACCGCGATCTGGGGACCTGACGACCCCGGTACCCCGACCATCCTGGCCGTCCACGGGGTCACCGCCTCGCACAAGGCCTGGCCCTACCTGGCCGAGGCGCTGCCGGAGGTCCGGATCATCGCCCCGGACCTGCGCGGCCGGGGCCGCAGCAACTCGCTGCCGGCACCGTACGGCATGCCCTCGCACGCGGAGGACCTTGCGGCGGTGCTCGAGGCCCTGGCGCCGGGGCCCGTCGTCGTTGTCGGGCATTCCATGGGCGCCTTCGCCTCCCTGGTCCTGGCGAACCTGTTCCCCGAACGGGTCAGCTCGCTGGTGCTCGTGGACGGCGGCCTGCCGCTCCAGGTCCCGGCGGGCATCTCCGACGCTGAGGTCATCTCGTCGGTGCTGGGTCCTGCGGCGGAGCGCCTCAACGCGACCTTCCCGAGCCGGGAGGTGTACCGCTCCTTCTGGCGGCAGCACCCGGCCTTCAGCGCGGACTGGGGACCGCTCGTGGAAGCGTACGTGGACTACGACCTCACCGGTGAGGAACCGGAGCTTCGGCCCGCTACGCGCTACCAGGCGATGGCCGAGGACACCGCGGAGCTGCACCGCGGCGCCTCGCTGCTGAAAGCGCTGGACGAACTGGCAGTCGACACCGTGGTCCTCCGGGCGCCGCGGGGCCTGCTCAACGAACCGGCCGCCCTCTACGCGCCAGGCTACCTGGATGAGTGGGCCGCGAAGTTGCTGTCCCTGCGGGTCCGGGAGGTGCCGGACGTCAACCACTACACGATCGTCATGGGCAGCCCGGGCGCCGCCGCGGTCGCAGAGTCCGTCCGTGAGGCCCTCAGAACGCAATGACGGAAAGGCCATGAAGGAAACGCAATGAACGGGCGCAATGAACGGGCGCAGTGAACGCGGCGCAGTGGCTACTCAGACCGCGGCAGCCAGGAGCCGGGTCCTCGGAGTGCCATGGAGGGCGGGCGCCGCGGCGGCGGAGTTCCAGACCGTCGCGTGCAGCCGGGCCAGGAAGGACTCGGCTTGTGGACGGTGCTCGAAATCCAGTTCAACCACAATGTAGTGCGGATCGTCCACCGGAGTGCAGATCCGGCAGGCCCTGACGCCCGACGCCGAGCGTCCGACGGGATCGCGGTCGAACGCCGCCTTCCACACACCGAAGTCCTTGATGCCGTGCTCAATCTGGAGGGTGTACATCGGTCGCTCCTTCCGTCCAGCGCCGGCCTGCTGATTCGGGCCGCTAATCCACGCTAGGCCCGGCCTCACCCGGCCCGGTATCCCAGAAATCTGGTCGGCCGACCGCCCGGATCCGCGCGGTCCGGCGGATACTGGGTCCATGGCCACAAGCTGGGCTCGCACCCGGAGCCTGGACCGGATCCGGCACCTCTGCGCCGGCGCATTGGAAGACCATGAACTGCGCCGCGCCGCACTCGACGAGTTGGCCAAAGTAGTGCCGTTCAGCGCCTTTGTGTGGCCGCTGGCAGATCCGGAATCAGCCACCGGCCTCTCGCCGATGGCCCGGATCCCGTGCCCGGAGGAGCTGCCGGCGCTGATCCGGCTGAAATACCTGACACGGTACGGCCGCTGGACGGCGCTCGCGGGCCCGCCTTGCCTGGCCGTCAGTTTGCTGGCGGCCACGGAGGGAACGCCGGCGTGCAGCCCCCTGTGGGACGGGATGCTGCGCCGCTACGGTGTGACGGACATTCTATCCACGGTGTTTGCCGACAAACATGGCTGCTGGGGCTGGCTGGATCTCTGGCGCGGGGGCGATGAAGGAGTCTTCACCGATGAGGAGACAGCCCACCTTGCTTTGGCGGCGCCGGTCCTGGCAACGGGGCTCCGCCGGAGCCGGGCGGCACAGTGGCGGCGTGACGCCGCACAGCCGGGGCGCGGGCCACTGCCCCAACAAGCAGTCCTGACCTTGGACGAAACAATGACGGTAACGGGGCAGACGGCATCGGCCGGCGAATGGGTGGCGCTTCTGCAGCCGGGGCCGGCGCCCTACCAGGCAGTCCCGGCCGAGGTCTTCAACGTTGCGGCCCAGTTGGCCGCACTGGAAGCCGGGGTGGACGGCCATGAGGCGATGTCGCGTGTGCCGATCGGATCCGGCGACTGGGCCCTGCTGCGCGCCACCCGGATGGAACGCTCCACGCCGGAGCCCGGCCGGACTGTCTCGGCGGATCCGCTGGCCGTCACCATCCAGGAATGCCCGGCCGCCGACCGGCTTGAGGTGTTTGCCCGGTGCTTTGCACTGACCCGGCAGCAGCACCGGTTGCTGGGGCTGACCGCCGGCGGCCTCAGCACGGCCGAACTGGCCGCGGCCCTGCAGATCAGCCCCTACACCGTCCAGGACCTGTTCAAAAGCATCTTTGCCGCGTGCGGTGTCCGCAGCCGGGGCGCGCTCCTGGCAATGGCCCTGGGCACGTCGCCGCGGCTGCCTGGCTGACGAGTCCCGGACAACCCGGTCGTGCCATAACGGCTCCGTGCAACTAGCCGCCGGCGAACGGCGGCAGCACGTCGACGACGTCGGCGGGCTTGAGCGGCGCGGCGTGGTCGCGCACGGCCACCTCGTTGAGCAGGAAACTGGAGCGGGACAGGATCCGGGCGAGCGGTGGCGTCCCGGCCGGCGGTTCGGGGCGCTCGACGGCCAGGATCGCCTCCAGCAGCGAGGCGAGAGTGCCGCCGTCGGCCAGGTCGAAGCGTTCCTCATCCACGCCGGCGGCGGCGCGCGCGGCAGCGAAGTAGCGTACGTTCACGAAAAAGTCAGCCTCCGATGGCGCTCATGCTGCGGTCCGGCTGGACGAAGTCGGGGGCGTCGAGCCCCACGTGGTCCATGCCATGGGCTTTGGGCTTGATCCACATGGCGTCCTGCCAGCGTTCGGCGAGCTCTTCATCGCTCGCTCCCTCGCGCAGCAGTCCCAGCAGATCCACTTCCTCGCGCGAGAACAGGCAGCTCATGATCTTGCCCTCGGCGGTGATGCGGGTGCGGCGGCAGTCCGAGCAGAACGGCTCCGTGACGGAAGCGATGATGCCGACGGTCCCCAGGACCGGGCCGTCTGCAGCGCCGGGGCCGGGGACGCGGGACCGGACCTCGAACCGTTCCGCCGGGGCGCCGTCGCGGTCCCGCGGGTCGGGCGTGAGCACGTAGTCGGCGGACAGCAGTTCGCGGATCTCGGCCGCGGTGATCATGTTCCGCCGGGTCCAGCCGTGGTCCGCGTCCAGGGGCATCTGCTCGATAAAGCGCAGCTCGTAGCCGCGGTCCAGGGCCCAGGCGAGCAGGGCCGGGGATTCGGCGTCGTTGATCCCGCGCATGAGCACGGCGTTGAGCTTCACCGGGCCCAGGCCGGCGGCCCAGGCGGCGTCGACGCCGGCCAGGACCTTGTCCAGGAAGGGGCGTCGGGTCAGCTTCGCGAACGTCTCCTCATGCAGGGAATCCAGCGAGACATTGATCCTGGACAGGCCGGCGGCCTTCAGCCCGGCGGCCTTCTTATCCAGTCCAACGGCGTTGGTGGTCATGGAGATGGGCAGCCCGGGGTGGGCCTGGCGCAGGGCTGCGATGATGTCGAGCAGGTCCGCCCGTACCAGCGGTTCGCCGCCGGTGAGCCGGAGTTCACGTACGCCCAGCATGTCGACGCCGACCCGGACGATCCGCACGATTTCCTCCGCGGACATGACAGCCTGCTTGGCGAGCCACTCCAGGCCCTCGGCCGGCATGCAGTACGTGCACCGCAGATTGCACTTGTCCGTCAGCGACAGGCGCATGTCCGTGGCGCGCCGGCCGTAACGATCCAGCAGACCGGCGGGCAGGCCTTCCGGCCGCCCGGACAGTGCCGCCGCCGCAGGAGCGCCCGTTCCGGGGTTGCCTGCCTCGCGCGGCTGGGGCATACCCAGTTGAACTGTCATAGTGTCAGGCTACGCCACGACGCCGCCCACGTCACAGCCGCGTGACGGCCGGGATATTACGTCTTCGGGAAGGAAGCTCTTCAGGGGTCCGGATGCCTGCCCGCGGCGTGGCCGCGAACCTATGCTGGAAGCGTGAACACTGCCCAGCCGGCCCCGGACGCGACGGCCTCCCGGCGCATCCTGCTCGTCGAGGACGAGCCGACGATCGCCGGGGTAGTCCGTGACTACCTCAGCCAGGCAGGGTTCCAGGTGGTCCTCGCAGCCGACGGGTTCACGGCCCTGCGCCTGGCGTCCGAAAGCCGCCCGGACCTGGTTCTGCTGGACCGGATGCTGCCGGGCCTCGACGGTGTCGAAGTCTGCCGCCGGCTCCGTGCCGCGCACAGCGTCCCGGTCATCATGCTTACGGCCCTTGGCACCGAGGACGACCGGATCCTGGGCCTGGAAGCCGGCGCGGACGACTACGTCACCAAGCCCTTTTCGCCTCGCGAATTGGTGCTGCGCGTCCGCTCGGTCCTGCGCCGGAGCGTTCCTGAGTTCAGTCCGGAGCCCTCCGTTGAAGTGGGCGGCTTCGACCTCAGCCCGGCCGCGCGCACCGTCACCCGCCACGGCCGGCCCCTGACGCTGACGGCCCGGGAGTTCGACCTGCTGGCCTTCCTGCTCCGCCGTCCCCGCCAAGTCTTCAGCCGCGAAGAGCTCATGAAAGCCGTCTGGGGCTGGGACTACGGTGACCTGTCTACCGTGACGGTCCATGTGCGCCGGCTCCGCGAGAAGATCGAAGACGACCCCACCCGGCCCGCCATCCTGAAAACGGTCTGGGGAGTCGGCTACCGGCTGGACCCCGATGACCACCCCGATGAGGACCCCGAAGTGGGAGAGGCAGGGGAACACCGCCGTGCAGACCTCTGAACTCCTGACGATCGTCGGCTGGGCCCTGGCATGGGGAGCCGTGATCGGGGCAGCGTCCCTGCTCATCCTCAAACCGCTGCGCCGGGCCTCCTTCGCCGTCCAGATCTGCGTGGTGGTCCTGGCCGCCGTCGCCGTCTTGATCGCCGGCATGGTCAGCGCCTTCAACGCCATGTTCATCTCGGCACGGGACCTGGAAGTCATGTGGTACGTCCTGGCGGTCGCCTCGGCGGTGGCCGTCGCCATCGCCTTGGTGCTCGGCGCCCGGGTGTCGCGGAACGCCCGGGCACTGGTCGAGGCCGCCCGAAGCATCGGCCGCGGCGAGAACCCGGGGATCCAGTCCCCGGTGATGAGCCATGAGCTTGCCGCCCTTGCGGCCGAGCTCGAGTCCAGCAGCCGGAAGCTGGAGGAGTCCCGGCAGCGCGAGGCCGCCGCCGAGAACGCCCGCCGCGAACTCGTCAGCTGGATCTCCCATGACCTGCGGACCCCGCTGGCGAGCATGCGCGCCATGACGGAGGCGCTGGAAGACGGCATGGCCGCGGACGTGCCCGGCTATTACCGCAAGATCATCGCGCAGACCGACCTCATGGCCGGTATGGTCAACGACCTCCTGGAGTTATCGAAGATCTCTGCCGGCACCCTCCGGCTCAAGGCCGAGCCGCTGGATCTCTACGATCTCGCCAGCGACGCCATCGCCGACCTCGCCGCGCTGGCGCAGCAGCATGGGGTGACGCTCGACGGCGGCGGCCGGCGGGAATGCCTGGCCCTCGCCGACGGCCCCTCGATGGGGCGCGCCGTCCGGAACGTCGTGCTCAACGCCATCGTCCACAGCCCGCCGGGCTCGCACGTCACAGTGGAGGTCGGCCGGGAGGGGGACCGGGCCGTCGTCGCGGTCACGGACGGCTGCGGCGGGATCCCGGCCGAGGACCTGCCGCATGTGTTCGAGGCCGGTTGGCAGAAGGACCCTGCCCGGCGGCGCGCGGTCCGGTGGTCCGCCCCGGACGGCGGACACGGCGCGCCGGGACCGGCAGAATCGCCGGACACCTTGCCCTACAGCGGGGCCGGCCTGGGCCTGAGCATCGTCGCCGGGATCGTGCGCGCCCATGAGGGCGCCGTCACGGTGGAAAATGTCGACGGCGGATGCCGCTTCTCGCTGCTGCTGCCAATTCAGGAACAGCCAGCGCCGGAACTCCCGCGGCCGGAGCCCGCGGACGGCAAGCTTCTTGCCGGAGACACACCGTGAACCGCAACCGCACGGGCCCAGACAGGGAAGGGGCCGACATGGAACACGATGCCCGGCAACAGCGTCCCACGCAACAGCGCTCCCGTGAGCTCTGGGGCGCCGGAGCCGGCCTCGTTGCCGTGGGGACGGCGGTGGTGCTGGGTGAACTTGCCGCCAGCCTGGTGAGCCCCACAGTCTCTCCGGTGACGGCGGTCGGCGGGGCAGTGATCGATGCCGTCCCGCCCGGCGTCAAGGAATGGGTCATCTCGGTGTTCGGTACAGCGGACAAGCTGGCCCTGCTGGGCAGCATGTCGCTGGTGATCGCCGCGCTCGCGGCCCTGTCCGGCGTCCTTGAAGTGCGCCGCCGTTTCGCCGGGGTGGCCGTCATCGCAGTGTTCGGCGCCGCGGGCCTCGTGGCCGTGCTGGGCCGGGCCGACCTCACGGCCAACGCCGTTCCCGTCCCCGTGCTCGTGGCCCTCGTGGCAATAGCCCTGCTGCGCTGGCTGATCCGGAACCTGCTGGCGTGGCAGCCGCCCGTGCCGCAGGCCGCTGCGGAGCAGCCTGCCGCGGCCGAGCAGCCGGCCGGGGCTCCGGCCGGAGACCCGGGACCCGCACGTCGCCGGTTCCTCCTGGCCCTCGGCGGGACCGCGGCGGTGGCCGCCGTCGCCGGGGCGCTCGCGACCACGCTCAGGGGAGCGGCCGCCGTCGTCAGTGAAGTGCGCAGCAAGCTGGCCCTCCCTGCCCCCGCGGCTCCCGCGCCGACCATCCCGGCCGGCGCGGAGATCCGGCTGCCGGGCCTCGGCCCGCTCGTGACCCCGAACAAGGACTTCTACCGGATTGATACCGCCCTGCGCGTACCGGTCGTGGACCCGGAACAATGGACGCTGAAAGTCACCGGCCTGGTGGAGCGGGCAGTCGAACTCGACTTCGCCACGCTCCTGGCCAAGCCCCTGACCGAACGCCATGTGACCATCGCCTGCGTCTCCAACGAGGTAGGCGGGGACCTGATCGGTAACGCCCGCTGGCTGGGCTGGCCGGTCCGCGAACTGCTCGCCATGGCCGGCCCGCAACCCGGGGCGGACATGGTGCTGTCCCGCAGCACTGACGGCTGGACGGCGGGGACCCCGCTTGAGGCCCTCACGGACGGCCGGGACGCGCTGCTGGTTGTGGGCATGAACGGGGAACCGCTCCCGCTGGAGCACGGGTTCCCGGTCCGGATGATCGTGCCCGGGCTGTACGGCTATGTCTCGGCCACTAAATGGCTCACCGAGCTGAAGGTGACCCGGTACGCGGACGACGTCGCCTACTGGACGCCCCGCGGGTGGAGCGAGCGCGGCCCGATTAAGACCTCGTCCAGGATCGACGTGCCGCGGGACGGCGGCAGCGTGGCTGCGGGGAGCGTGGTGTTCGGCGGCGTCGCCTGGGCCCAACATACTGGAATCAGCAAAGTGGAGCTGCGGATAAACCGGGGCGACTGGAAGCAGGCGGAGCTCGCCCCGGGCATCTCCAAGGACACGTGGTACCAGTGGAAACTGGCCCTGCCGCTCACCGCCGGACAGTACGAGGTCCAGGTCCGCGCCACGGCCCTGGACGGCGTTGCTCAAGTGGAAAAGTCCGCACCGGTCGCGCCCAGCGGGGCCACCGGCTATCACACCGTTAGAGTTGACGTGAAATCCTAGCGAGCCGAGCAAAGGGCAAGAACGCATGCACCGCACCGAGACAAGGCACGTCAGCGTCGTAGCGCACCGGGACAAGGTCCGGGCCCTGCTGGCCCCGCTCCGCACCGACGAACGCGTGGAACGGCTCCCGCTGATCGATGCACTGGGCCGCGGACTCGCCGCCGACATCATGGCCCCGCTGGACCTTCCACCCTTTGCCAACTCGCAGATGGACGGCTTCGCGATCCGCAGCGGTGACGTGCCCGACGCCGGCGCGGAACTGCGCGTCGTCGCACCTGTACCGGCCGGCGCGGCACCGGCGGAACTGGCCGCCGGCACGGCTGCGCCGATCATGACCGGAGCCATGATGCCGGCCGGGGCAGACGCCGTCGTCCCGATTGAACAGGCAGTGCCCGACTCGTTTCCCGCCCCCGGCGAACCCGCCACGGTCCGCCTGCCGGCCACCGCCGCCGGAACCTACGTGCGCGGCGCCGGCAGTGACATCCGCTGCGGCGACCTCGCCCTCCGGTCCGGGACGTTCCTCGGCCCGGGGCAGCTGGGCCTCCTCGCGGCCCTGGGCTATGCGGATGTGCACGTCCGGCCCCGCCTCCGGGTCCTGCTGGTCACCACCGGGGACGAAGTGGTGGAACCGGGCAGCCCGCTGGGCCCGGGCAAAATCTTCGACTCCAACGGCACCCTCCTCGCGTCATCGATGGCTCAGGCCGGGCTCGAGGTCACCCGGGCCGGGATCTCGACGGATCGGCCCGAAGAGCTCGCCGGGCTGCTGCGGCGGCACGCCCCGGCCGTGGACCTGATCGTCACCACCGGCGGCGTCAGCAAGGGCGCCTACGAGGTGGTCCGGCAGGCGATGACCGGACACGACGTCGAATTCACCGCCGTGGCGATGCAGCCGGGCGGCCCGCAGGGAATCGGCAGGTTCGACGGCGTCGCCGTGCTGGGCTTCCCCGGCAACCCGGTGAGCTGCCTGGTGTCCTTTGAAATGTTCCTGCGCCCCGTCCTCACGGAGCTTTTCGGCGCCCCGGCACCCCGGCCGGCCGTCCGGGCCCGGCTCGCCGGGCCGCTGACGTCCCCGGCGGCCAAGCACCAGGTCCGGCGCGGCACCCTGGCTCCGGACGGCACGGTACGGCTGGAAGGCGGCGACGGCTCGCACCTGGTCCACGCCCTGGCCCGGTCCAACGCCCTGGTCCACATCCCCGAGGGAACAGCGGCTCTCGCTGCGGGCGATGAAGTGGAAGTATGGATTCTGTGAATGCAGCAGATAATCCAGGATCCGACCCCGCCACGGCGGAACACAGTGCAGGGGACACCGCCCGCCTGACCCACCTCCGCCACGACGGCACGGCCCAGATGGTGGACGTGTCCAACAAGGCCGAATCCACCCGCGAAGCCACGGCCACCGCGACCGTCCGCAGCACGGCCGAGGTCCTGGCCCTCCTCGGCGGCGGCGAGCTGCCGAAGGGCGACGCCCTGGCCGTCGCCCGTATCGCCGGGATCATGGCCGCCAAAAAGACACCGGACCTCATCCCGCTGTGCCACCCGCTGCCGATCGCCAAGGTCACCATCGACTTCGAACTCGACACCGACACCGTGACGGTCTTCGCCACCGTCAAGACCCGCGGCGTCACCGGAGTCGAGATGGAGGCGCTGACAGCCGCGTCCGTCGCGGCCCTCAGCGTCTATGACATGATCAAAGCCGTGGACAAACACGCGGTCCTGACCGACATCAAAGTGCTCGCCAAAAGCGGCGGCAAGAGCGGGGACTGGACGCTATGACCCTGCCCGAACCGCACCGCCACGGCGAGGCCACAGGCCGGAAGGCCGGCGTCGTGATCGCCTCCACCCGCGCGGCGGCCGGCGTTTACGAGGACCTGACGGGACCTGTCATCATCGACTGGCTCACCGAACACGGGTTTGAGCCGTTTCCTGCCCTCGTCGTCCCGGACGGCGCCCCGGTGGGAGCGGCGCTCCGTGCCCTGCTGAGCCAGCAGCCCGCGGTCATCATCACCAGCGGCGGCACCGGCCTGAGCCCTACCGACGCGACCCCGGAAGAGACCCTGCCGCTGCTCGACCGGGAAATTCCGGGCATCATGGAAGGCATCCGGAACGCCGGGGCGGCCAAGACGCCCATGGCGATGCTCAGCCGCGGCCACGCGGGCGCGTCCGGCCGGACGTTCATCGTGAACCTTCCCGGCTCACCGAAGGGCGTCATGGACGGCCTGGGCGTGCTGGATCCCATCCTCGGACATCTTTGCGACCAGCTGGAGGGCAGTCATGGGCACTGACACAGGCTTTGATATCGTGCACGCCGTGCTGAGCGCCGAACCCATCTCGGTGGACCAGGCGATCGCCGCCGTCGAATCGGACACCGCAGGGGCGGTGGTCAGCTTCAGCGGCGTCGTCCGCAACCACGACGGCGGCAAGCCGGTTACCCGGCTCAGTTACAGCGCCCACCCGACCGCGCACCAGGTGATGGCCGACGTCGTCGCCCGGCTCGTGGCGGAGCACTCAGCCCCTGCCGCCGGACAGGAATCCGACGGTGTCGGTGGCGAGGGCGGTGCCGGCCGCGCGCAGCAGCCGGTGCGGATCTGGGCCGCCCACAGGATCGGCATGCTTGAGATCGGCGACCCTGCCCTGGTCTGCGCCGTCTCGGCGGCCCACCGCGGCCAGGCTTTCGCCGTGTGCGCGGAGCTGGTGGACCGGATCAAAGCCGAGGTGCCGATCTGGAAAGAGCAGTTCTTCGCCGACGGCACCGTCGAGTGGGTCGGGGCAGGCGAGTAGGCGCACCGCGGGGACGCTGACCGGGGTGTAACCGAACGCCGCGGTTCCGGAAGGCCGCAGCCGCGGCGGTAGTGTTGAAGGCATGACCGAACAACTCTCCGTCGCCGTGCTGGGCGCCAGCGGGCGCATGGGCGCCGAAGCCGTGAAGGCCATCGACGCCGCCGCGGACCTGACGCTCGTCGCCGCCCTTGGCCGCAACGACCCCCTGGACACGCTCGTCAGCTCCGGCGCGCAGATCGTGGTGGACCTGACCGTCCCCGAAAGCACCGAGGCGAACGTCCGGTTCGCCGTCGAACACGGCATGCACGTCGTGGTCGGCACCACCGGCTGGGACGCCGGCCGGCTCGCGCGGCTTGAGGAACTCCTCGCGGCACGGCCCGGCGTCGGCGTCCTCATCGCCCCCAACTTTGCCCTCGGTTCGGTCCTGGCCTCGGCCTTCGCCGCCAAGGCGTCCCGGTATTTCGAGTCCGTCGAGATCATTGAACTGCACCACCCGGACAAGGTGGATGCCCCCTCCGGCACGGCCGTGCGGACGGCGCAGCTGATCGCGGCCGAGCGCGCCGCCGCCGGCGTGCCGTCCAGCCCGGACGCCACCACCACGGAGCTCGACGGCGCCCGTGGCAGTGACGTGGAGGGCGTCCGGGTCCACAGCGTCAGGCTCAGCGGCCTCGTTGCCCATCAGGAGGTCCTGATGGGCGGGCCGGGGGAGCAGCTGACCATCCGCCACGACTCGTTCGACCGCGCTTCCTTCATGCCCGGGGTGCTGCTGGGAGTGCGCAACGTCGCCGCCCACCCCGGCCTCACCGTCGGGCTCGACGGCTACCTGGACCTGGGGCTCTGAGTCCGGTGGCCACTGCCCTGGGCGCCTTCAAAGCCAACCGCACCAAGATCTGGGTGGGGCTTGTCACGCTGTTGCTTGTCTTCTACCTGGTGGTCTCGCTCGACCGGTCGCTGCTCCTGATGTCGGACCCCAGCGCCGTGGCGAAGGCGATCGGTGTGGCCTACCTCGTGCTCCCGGTTATCGGCGCCTGGGCCCTGGTCCGGGAACTGCTGTTCGGTGCCCGCACCGAACGCCTGGCCAAGATCCTGGAGGCCGAAGGCGGCCTGCCCGAGGACACGCTGCCGCGCACGCCCGGGGGCCGGATCGTCCGTGAAGCCGCCGACCTCGAATTTGAGAAGTACCGCGCCGAGGCCGAGGCCGCCCCGGAGGACTGGCGGTCCTGGTTCCGGCTCAGCTGTGCCTACGACGCCGCCGGGGACCGCAAGCGCGCCCGCGCCGCGATGCGCGACGCCGTCCGGATGTTCCGGGCCGGGAAAAAGTAGCCCTTCGGCCGGAAGCGGGCGGGCCACAGGAAGCGAGCTGGCCGGCTACCGGGAACGGGCGGCCTGGCGCGCCCGGCCGGGCCGGAAGCTGCCCAGGTGGCTGGCGGCGTGGCTGGCCCACTCCAGCGGCCCGCGCCAGGCCAGCGCCGCAAACACTCCGCCGACCGCCAGTGCGCCGGCGGCCTGGGCCCAGTACACGCCCTCCACGGTCCAGCCGGGAGCCAACGGCTGGCCGTGCAGGGCCGCCATGATGCACAAGTGCGCCGTGTAAAGGCTTAGCGTCATGGCTCCGGTGCCGCGAAGCAGGAGCAGCAGGTCAAGCTCCACCCACTCACCGAGCCGGGCCAGCAGGAGGCACACGCCGATCACGGCGGCCGCCACCCCCGAGGTGTGGAGCAGATCCAGCGTGCTGCCGGCGTGCGGTGAGCTGGTGGCAAGCCACCACGCAGAGCCTGACTGGTCGACGCCGGCAAGGTTGACCTGCAGCAGGCTCTCCAGCGGATAAGAGGGGTCACGGATCCGCGCCTCCAGGGCCTGCCTGCCGCCCCAGTCTTCCATCAGGACGGTCCCGAGCCACTTGGCACCGACAGCCACCGCCGTTCCGGCCGCCAGCAGGAGGAACGGCACGGCTGCCTTCGCCAGCGCCATGCGGCCGATCGCGAGCCCCACCAGGAGATAGCCAATCCACTGCAGCACGGGGTAGTACCCGGTCAAAAAGAGGTCGCCGAGGAGCCGTGCCGGCGTGCCGAGGTCCTCCCAGCCGGGATTGTGCCCCAGCCGCAGCGGCGGATCCGCGGACAGCAGCCAGGGCCGCAGCAGGTAGGCCAGGACAGGCGCCGCCAGGATCCACGCGGCCGCGAACGCGAGCAGGCGCCTCAGCCCGAGCCCGACAAACGGCAGCACGCACAGGAACAGCAGCGCATAGTGGACCAGGATGACGGCGATGTTCACTTCCAGCCCGCCCAGGGACAGCCCGACGGTGGCCACCACGAGGGCACGGAGCGCTATGCCCCGGCGTGCCGCCCACAGCGCCGGCCCCTCGAGCGGTTGCTGCTTTCCGGTAGACAGGGCAAGGCCGACGCCGGCCAGCACGGCGAACAGCGCGGCCGCCCGCCCCGAAAACGCGAGCCCGGTCCAGGTGGGTGTGAGCTGCGCGTCCGGCCCGAAGGTCGGCAACACGTGCGTGGCCATCATGGCCAGCAGCGCCAGCCCGCGGGCTGCGTCAATGCCGGCCAGCCGGGCACCTGCGGAAGTGCCCTTGGCCGACCGGGAAGCAGTAGTGGTTCCGCGTGCGGTCATGCCCTGATCGTCTCACGGTGGCACGACCGGTACTAACCCCTGGCCGAGGGGATCGCGCCGGTTGATGAGCTGTCCAGCCGCCTCACCGCCGCCACACCGCCGCCTCACCGGGCCTTGTCCGGGGCCGCCGTGCCTGAAAACGATACTGGCGCTGCTTCGCGTGGAAGGCTCAGTCGCTAGTGGACGACGGTGCCGGTGGAACGCACGACGTTTCCGGTGCTTTGGCTTCGTCCGCTGATCTCGATCTGCAGCCGGCTGCGCTGAAGGGGAGCCTCAAGTGCATAGGAGAGCTCCGGTTGGGCGGATGTTTGGATGCTGCGGATGAGGTCCAGGACGTCGGCCCTGTCATTGACTGTCACCTTCAGGGTCAGGTCGGGGGCGCGGGCTGTTCCTCGCAGCAGGGCCGCGGAAGTGACGACACCCGGCAGGGTGTTGATCCGGTTTTCGACGGCGGCGGCTAGGACGGACGGGTCGCAGAAGGTGAATTCCCTACTGCCGTCGTCATGGAGGCGATAGGCGCGTGCCCTGTTTTTCCTTGGGATTTGGGCGATAATCCACAGCAGCCCCAGCACGCCGACGACGACGCCGATGATCAGTATGATGGCCGCCACCCACTGCGGTGCGAAGAGCGCGGACAGGTCGCCGGTGGCGACCCTCTGCCCGGCGGGGGCAGTGCTGAAAAGAGCCTGCAGTGTCCCGTTGGCCTGCAGGAGCTGTGCGGTTCCGGCGGCCAGGAGAAGGATGCCGAGAACTGCCAGCCAGATGCGGTTCAGGGTTCCTGCGTTCTGTCGCATCGGAAACCATCCTTCTAGTAGTCGCTACGGTCGTGCGCATGAATGGTCTTAGTCCTTGGACCGGACCTTGGCGGTAACCTGAGGAACCGGGGAGAGCCCGGATTCTTGCAGGCGTGCCCGGACAGCGTCGGTGATTGTGACGCGCAGGTCGCCCGGCTCGTGCAGGTAAGTCTTCACGCTCAGGCGTACGTGCCGGGTGGTGGCTGTCGCTGCGGCTGTGTCCACTCCGTCGATCTGCAGGCACCGCGCCTTCGCCAAGCGGGCTACGGCACGGCGGCTGATCACGGTTTCCTCCTCCTGCGCCGGCCGCACCTCATCCCCGGCACCGGTTGTGTCGGAATCATCGATTGTGAAGGCACTGAACTCCCCGGGAATGATGGCGCACAGTAACAGGATCACCCCTGCGGCAATGGCGGCTATCGCAATCTGCCGCAGGGCGGGGTCGTTCCATGCCAGCGCGGCGAGCCGGTCGCGTGGTTCCTGCAGCAGGGGAGGCCATGTACCGTTGACCAGCAGGCTGATGGCCAGCCAGACCAGGGCCGCGCCGACGGCCAGGAGCAGGAGACCGGCGATGAGTGCCGGGATGGCGCGGCTGGGCCGGTGCCGCAGGCGCTGGGACCGTCGCTCGTGCCTGCTCACAGCAACCTCCTCCGTCCGTTGGTGTCGGCGCCGGTGCTTAGCGATGAGATCCTGATATCGATTTGTCGGACGTCGACTCCGGTCAGCTCGTTCAGCCTGGTCCTGATCCGGCGGCGCAGGGCCTCGGTGGCCTGGCGTAACGGCACCGGATACAGCATGCCGACTTCCACGCTTAGGGTCGCAATGTTCCCGGAGAGTTCCACGGAGACCTTCGGCCGGGGGGAGAAACCAGCCCGGGGTCCGATGCCCAGGAATCCGCCGGCGGAAGATTCGTCGCTGACCACCTGGGTGGCGATTTTCTCGATCACCTTGGCTGCCATGACGGTCTGCCCGCGGGCGCCCGTTTCGCCGACGTCCCCGTCCCCGTCTCCGGCACCGGGCAAGGGCAAGGCGTTCACTCCTTGCGGGTTCATCGGCTCGATGCTCTACCGAACAGGGCCTGCAAATCGAGTTTTCCTTCCGCGACCCGACCGACCAGCAGTCCGGCGAATCCGAGGATCACCGTGGCCAGCAGCGCCAGCCAACCGCCAAAGCCCAGAACGATTCCCAGAACCAGACCTATCGTCACGCACCAACGTGTAGTAGACATAGCCATCCTCTTCCTCATCGTCCCGTTCCCCTTGCGAAGGATACTGGGGCGCGTGGTTACTGCAGTTGGGTCTTCTGGACCTGCTGGTCGCTGCGGTCGTCGTCGGGCAGGTGGACATCGGTGACATTGATGTTCACCTCGAGCACTTCCAATCCGGTGGCGCGCTCAACGGACTGAATGATGTTGCGGCGGATAGCCTGGCTGACCTCCACCACGGAGAACCCGTACTCGATGATGATGGACACATCGACGGCTGCCTGGCGTTCGCCCTTTTCCACACTGACGCCGCCGCTGACATTGGTCTGGGACCCGGGAATGCGCTCGGTCAGGGCGCTGAACGCGCGCCGGCCGGCACTGCCCATGGCGAACACGCCGGGAACCTCGCGGGTGGCCATGCCGGCCAGCTTCTGCACGACGGTTTCCTCGATCGTCGTGTCGCCGCGATCGGTGTGCAGTGCGTCCCGCGCCTTCGGATGTTCCACCGCGCTGCCGTGCACCTGCTCGTCGGGTGTGGTCGCGACGCCGCTGGAAACCCCGGGCGTCCTGGGTGTCTCTGTCATGGGAAACAACTCCTCGTGGGACTGGTGATCGTGCTTACACCGATAAGGACGAAGCCCGAGGGGAATCGTCACGCGATGGCGCAGGATATTTTCAGCCCGGGGCAGCAGAGGCCGCTATCCGGTTCCCGGCTTTACCCGGCTGTGGCATATTAGGGCCACGGGCGGGTGCATAACCGGACGGATGGACAGCGCATGGGTGAGCATGGCCCCGGCTTCGAACCGGATCTGGACGAGGGCAGTATCGTCGCCCGTGCCCAGGACGGCGATCTGGCAGCCTTCGAACACCTCGTGCTCACCTATCAGTACAGACTCTTTAGGCTGGCGTATCGGATGGTCAACGACCGCGGCGAAGCCGAAGACATCGTGCAGGAGACTCTGACAACGAGCTGGCGCGGTCTTCCCATGCTCGCTGACGTCGATGCTTTCGGCGGCTGGATCTACCGGCTGGCAACGAACAAATGCCTGGACCTGCTGCGCAAACGATCCGCCCATGCCGAGAACATCATCGACGTGGAGGAAATGGAAACCATTGCCGAAAGTGGCTGCCGCGCGGTGTCGGCCGCAATGGATCCAGCCCGAGAGGCTGAATGGTCTGCCGAACAGGATGGCCTGACCGCAGTCCTGAACACTCTTCCCCCGGCACAGAGGGCATGCTGGCTGCTGCGGGAACTGCACGGACGCAGTTACGCCGAGATTGGTGTAACACTGAAGATAAGCCCGGCAGTAGTCCGGGGCACACTCGCGCGGGCACGGCACCAGATAGCAGACGGGATGAGCCAATGGCGCTAGAAGATATTCCCCGGCTCGACTGCGGCCGTAGCATCGATCTCATCTGGGACACGATCTACCGGCCACCCACCGCACACGAAGAACAATGTGACCAGTGCCAAACTGCCAGAACCCGGCTGCAAAAACTCAGCAAGGCAACCCGCTCGCTGCGCGAAAGCGATCTTCACAACCCCACGCTGAAACCCCGTCCCGGGATCAAAGACGCCATCATGGATGAGGCCCGCTTGAAAGTCTCCCGCGGCAGCAGAATCCTCCTGCGCAGCGCAGGCGACGGCTCCACTGAGATCAGCGAACAGGCCCTGCGCTCCCTTATCCGGTCGGCGGCGGCAGCGATCCCCGGTGTCCACTCACGACGCTGCCGCGTCGAAATCGGCTCAGCGGCAACCAGCTCCGACGCTGAATTCCGTCCGACCGGAGCGACCGGTCCCGCAATCAATGTCGGTCCTGGCCTCATAATCAATCTTCGGGTTGCCGCCGCCCCGGGCATCGTCATCCCCCGAACAGTGGAGGCACTGCGACGCGAGATCAGCGACGCGATTCTGGCCAGCGTCGGCATTGGCGCCGGAACAGTCAACATTACGGTGGAGGACCTTTACGATGTCTGACCAATTCCTCCAAGGCGCCATCGTCAGCAGTCGGCTCGTCTGCTCCATCGCCACGCGCACCGCGCTGGAAACACCCGGGGTCCTCAGACTTGAACCCGCCATCCAAGGCTTTCCGGCCCGGCTCGCCGCCCTGCAGGACCTTCGCCATCCCGGCAGTCAAAACGACACTTACCAGCACGACGGCGTCACCGCCACAATCAGCGACGGCACCGTAAGCGTCCACCTCTATATCGCCACCGACATCGGCTACACCGCCCTGGACGTTGCCGAAAACGTGCGGCAACGCCTTCGTGAAAGCATCCGGTATACCGGCCTCACCCCAGGCAGGATCGACGTCACCATCCTCACCATAGAACCACGGCGTGGCACAACAATCAGGTAACTCCGGCGACATCTACGGCGGCACGCCACCCGCACAATACCGCAGGTCTTTGCCATCTGCGGATCTTGTTTTCGAATATATGTTCGAATACGATGGGTGCATGACCAACAGCCCGGAGCCCGCCTTCCTCAATCCGAAATTCAGGAGCCCCGAATTCGCAAGCCGGGAACCTGCGGGCCGCCCGCCGGGCGCAGATCATTCGGGCGCAGATCATTCGGGCCCTGACCACCCCCGCACCCCGCCCGGTGGGTGGCCGGGCGGGGGCGGATCGGGGGCCGGTGTCCGCAAAGCCATGAGCCCGGGCGTCGTGGACTTCCTCTTTCGGCGCTTGGTCGCCGGGGAGTCGGCCGAGGACGTCCAGTGGAGCAAAGAAGGCACGGTGCTGGCTGCGCAGTCGCCGGGAGCAGAGTTGGCCCGCCGGCTGGCTGAGACGGACCTCGATGCCCTCACCCCAACCGAATTGTTCCACTATGTGCGGGCGGCCCAGCGGCTCGCCGCCTGGGCGGAATCTTTGCGCGAGGCGGCCGTCGGCCGATACTGCTCGGCTCCGTCGGAAAATGCTGATCGTTGAGCGATGCAGGTGCCTAGGATGGCAGGGTGACCATAGGCTCAATCACCGATCTGACGCTCTCCGCCGTTCAATACGAAGCCCTGGACGGCGGTGTGGCCGCCAACGTGGACGAACATATCCGGCTCATCGAGGATGCCGAGTCCCACGGCTCGCGACTGGTCATCTTCCCCGAACTTTCGCTCACGGGATACCGGCTCGACCTCCTGGCCGGCCCGGGGGAGTGGGTGAGCGCGACCGACACCCGCTTGGACGGCATCCGTGAAATCTGCCGGCGCACCGGCATCACCGCGGTCGTCGGAGCCGCTTTCAGGGACGGCAACGGCACGCCCCGGCTGGCCTCCCTCGCCCTGCATCCCGACGGCACCGTCGAAACCAGCTTCAAAACCTGGCTGCACGGTCCGGAGCAGAGCCTGTTCGTCGCCGGAAGCCATCCCGGCGTCCTCGGGATCGACGGCTGGAAGGTCGCCCTGGCCGTTTGCTTCGACGCGGCCCGGCCCGGCCATGCCGAATGGGCGGCCGGGGCGGGCGCGGACGTTTATGCCGTCTCCGCCGTCTACACGGCAGGCGAGGACCACCGGCTCGGGCTGCACCTCGGTGCCCGGGCCATGGACAACCGGATGTTCTCCGTCCTGGCGAACCTGGCCGGGACCACGCCGCTGGGCCCCTCGTGCGGGTTGAGCGGTTTCTGGGGCCCGGACGGGCTCCCGTTCCGGCAGGCCGCGGGGACAGGGGCCGAGGTGCTGACCGCAAGCCTCCAGCACAGTGTCCTGGAGCGGTTTCGGCGTCCCTGAGCCCGGCCGGCCGGGCGGAACGTGACGCACGGCCCGTCAAGTTTGACGCTCGTCACACCGCCGCCATTGTCCTTACAAGCGCGGGACAAGGTAACGTTTTTCATATGGCTGACTCTGACATTCGCTCTTACACGTTCGGGACCCTCGTGACTGCCATGGTCACACCTTTCACGACGGACGGTGAGGTCGACTACAAGCAGTCGGCGGAACTGGCGAGCAAGCTCGTCGACGACGGCAACGATGCCCTCGTGATCTCCGGCACCACGGGGGAGACCTCTACCCTGGAGGACGACGAAAAAGAGAAGCTTTTCCGCGTCATTGTGGAGGCCGTCGGTGACCGCGCCAAGGTCATTGCCGGAACCGGAACCAACCACACCTCGCACTCCATCGAGATGGCCAAGCGCGCTGCCAAGGCCGGAGCCCACGGCCAGCTGATCGTCACCCCGTACTACAACAAGCCCAGCCAGGCCGGCATCCAGGCGCACGTCGAGGCCGTGGCCGACGCCGCCGACCTCCCCGTCATGGTGTACGACATCCCCGGCCGCGCGGGCGTGCCCATCCTTCCCGAAACCATGATCCGGCTCGCCGACCACCCAAGGATCGTCGCCCTCAAGGACGCCAAGGCCGATTTCGCGGCCGTCACGCAGGTCCTGGCGAACACGGACATCGACGTCTACTCCGGCGATGACGGACTCACGCTGCCGTGGATGGCCGCGGGCGCCGTCGGCCTGGTCAGTGTCTCTGCGCACGTCGCGACGCGGCAGTACCGCGCGCTGATCGATGCCGCCCTTGCAGGCGATTTTGCCACCGCCCGCACCCTACATTTCGAACTGGACCCCGTGGTCCGCGCAGTGATGACCCACATTCAGGGTGCTGTCGCTGCCAAGCAGGTTCTTAAGTGGCAGGGAGTCCTGCCCAACTCGGTTGTCCGTTTGCCCCTCGTGGAGCCGGGCGAGGCCGAGATCGCAACCATCCGCGAGGATTTGGCGGAAGCGGGGATGGTCTTTTCCTGATCCGTTCACGATCGTGATCAGCAAAAGCCAGCCCGGTTTCCGCCTGGAAAGTAGTGCACTATGACCCAAACCGCCCTTCCCGGCCTTGTCACGCCGCCCCGGCTGCCGAACAACACCCTGCGGATCGTCCCGCTCGGCGGACTCGGGGAAATCGGCCGCAACATGACCGTTTTCGAAATCGGGGGCAAGCTCCTCATCGTTGACTGCGGCGTCCTCTTCCCCGAAGAGACCCAGCCCGGCGTCGACCTCATCCTGCCGGACTTCGCGTACATCGAAAACCGTCTCGAGGACATCGTCGCGGTCATCCTGACGCACGGTCACGAAGACCACATCGGTGCCGTACCCTACCTCCTGCGCCTGCGCGCCGACATCCCCATCGTCGGTTCGCAGCTCACACTGGCCCTGATCGAGGCCAAGCTGCAGGAACACCGGATCAAGCCCTACACCATGACGGTTGTCGAGGGCCAGGTCGAGAAGTTCGGGCCGTTCGAATGCGAATTCGTTGCCGTCAACCACTCCATTCCGGACGCCCTCGCCGTGTTCCTGCGCACCGCGGGCGGCACTGTCCTGCACACCGGTGACTTCAAGATGGACCAGCTGCCGCTGGACGGCCGCATTACCGACCTCCGGCACTTCGCCAAGCTCGGCGAAGAAGGCGTGGACCTCTTCATGTCGGACTCGACCAATGCCGACGTCCCCGGATTCACCACGGCCGAGAAAGAAATCGGTCCCACCCTGGACCGGCTGTTCGGCCAGGCCTCCAAGCGCATCATCGTCGCCTCCTTCTCCTCCCACGTGCACCGCGTCCAGCAGGTCCTTGACGCCGCCGCCAACCACAACCGCAAGGTTGCCTTCGTGGGCCGCTCCATGGTCCGCAACATGGCCATCGCCGCGAAACTGGGCTACCTGGAAGTGCCGGCCGGGATCCTGGTCGACATCAAGAACATCGACAACCTGCCGGACAACCGCGTGGTCCTCATGTCCACCGGGTCCCAGGGCGAGCCCATGGCGGCCCTGTCCCGCATGGCCAACGGTGACCACCGCGTCGTCGTCGGCGAAGGCGACACTGTCATCCTCGCCTCGAGCCTGATCCCGGGCAACGAGAACGCCGTCTTCCGCATCATCAACGGACTGCTCAAGCTCGGCGCCGACGTCATCCACAAGGGCAACGCGAAGGTGCACGTCTCCGGCCACGCCGCCGCCGGCGAGCTGCTGTACTGCTACAACATCCTCGAGCCGCTCAATGCCATGCCGGTGCACGGCGAAACGCGCCACCTCATCGCCAACGGCAAGATCGCCCTGGAATCCGGCGTGCCGGAGGAAAGCATCCTGCTCGCGGACAACGGCACGGTGATCGATCTGCGCGACCACCAGGCCGATATCGTCGGCCAGGTCGAGGTCGGATTCGTCTACGTTGACGGCTCCAGCGTTGGAGAAATCACCGACGCCGACCTCAAGGACCGCCAGGTCCTCGGCGACGAAGGCTTCATCTCCATCATCACCGTCATCCACCGCGCCACCGGCAAAGTGGTGTCCGGGCCCGAGATCCACGCCCGCGGCGTGGCCGAGGACGATTCCGTGTTCGACGAGATCATCCCCAAGATCAACCAGGCCCTCGAAGAAGCCGTGCAGAACCGCACCGACCACACGACGCACCAGCTCCAGCAGGTGGTCCGCAGGGTCGTGGGCACCTGGGTCAACCGCAAACTGCGCCGCAAGCCCATGATCATCCCGGTGGTCCTCGAGGCCTAGGCCTCAGTGGTTCACCGGGCGTAAGCCTTAGAGCGAGCACCCGTAAACGGCCTTCCCGGCCCGTCCGCAGCCTCAGCGCTGCGGCGGGCGGGGGAGGCCGTTTTGCGTTGCCGCCAGGGGCAACGCGATCCCGGGCGGCCCGGAAATTCGGGGAATCCGGGCCGGAGTCCGGTACCGTGGCGGGTATGGCGACTCGTACTTCTTCCGCGCCTAGAGGAAACTCAAGCGGCAAATCAGGCAGTTCTCCCGGCCGGGGGTCCAGTCCCGCCGCATCCAAATCCGGCCGACCGCGGGGCACCGCGGGCGGAACCACAGGCACCGCCCGTACCCGCCAACTGGCCGCCGTCGAACCCCAGCAGCCCTGGGCCGTGCGCGTGCTGGCCGGCGCTTGGCTCGGAATCGGCCATGTCGTGGGCGCCGGCATCCGCCGGGTCGGACACGACGTCAGCGACCTCGCCCCCGAGGACCGCCGCGACGGCGCGGCCCTGTTCAACCTGGCCCTCGGCGTCTTCGTCGCCACCTTTGCCTGGTGGGGCTTCCATGGCTGGCTGCCCGACCTCGTCTTCGCGATCGTCAACGGCACCTTCGGCTGGATGGCCCTGCTGCTGCCGCTCATGCTGTTCGTTTGCGCCTTCCGCCTGTTCCGCCAGCCCGACGACGGCCGCGGCAACAACCGGATCGGCATCGGCTTCCTCGTCATGACCCTTGCCGGGTCCGGACTGGCCCACGTCATCGGCGGCCAGCCGACGGTGGCCGACGGCTTTGACGGCCTGCGCCGGGCCGGGGGCATGCTCGGCTACCTCGCCGCCGCCCCGCTGGCCGCGCTCCACCCCGCAGTCCCCGTGGCGGTGTACAGCCTCCTCGCCTTCACCTCGGTGCTGATCGTCACTGCCACCCCGTTCGGCGCCATCCCCGGCCGCTTGCGGGGCGCCTACGAACACCTCATGGGCATCGACCTCCAGGACCACGACGCCGGCGATCCCCACGACCGCAGCTACCTGTACGAGAACGACGCACCCGCCCCGAAGAAGAAGCGCAGGCGCCTCTTCGGGAAGGACCAGGAGGACGACGCCGGCCTGGAAGGCTACGTCGGCGACGAAGCGTTCGAACGGGCGGTCATCGGCGACGAAGAGGCAGAGGGTGCGCCCGCCAAGGGCGGAAAGGCCGCCAAGGCACAGGCCAACGCCGCGGCAGCTGTCGCCCCCGGTGTCCGGCGCCCCACCCAGGCGGAGATCGCCGTCGAAAAGATCAAGGCGGCCCAGGGCCTCGGCGCGGCAAGCGCCGCCAGTGCAGCCGCAGGGGCCGCGGGCGAGACCGCCACCGAGGCCATCCCCGTGGTGACGCCGGGGATGGTGGCGGCAGGTTCGCCGCACGCGGCCGCCGCCCCGCAGGTCCCCGCCAACCCGGTGGCGCCGGCGCCCCTGCCCACCCCGATTCCGCAGCGCACCGAGCAGCTCTCCCTGGCCGGTGACGTCACCTACACCCTGCCGGCGTCGGACATGCTCACCCCCGGGTCCATTCCGAAGGAACGCACCGAGGCCAACGACGCCATCGTCGCCTCGCTCACCGAGACCCTCACCCAGTTCAACGTCGACGCCCAGGTGACCGGCTTCAGCCGCGGCCCCACCGTGACCCGCTACGAAATCGAGCTGTCCCCGGGCACCAAGGTGGAGCGGGTCACTGCCCTGTCCAAGAACATCTCCTACGCCGTCGCGAGCTCGGACGTGCGCATCCTGAGCCCCATCCCGGGCAAATCGGCCATCGGCATCGAGATCCCGAACACGGACCGCGAGACCGTGTCCCTGGGCGATGTCCTCCGCAGCCAGAACGCCCGCCGCACAGACCACCCCATGGTCATGGGCGTCGGCAAGGACGTCGAGGGCGGCTACGTCGTGGCCAACCTCGCCAAGATGCCGCACCTGCTGGTGGCCGGTGCCACCGGTGCCGGTAAGTCCTCGTTCGTGAACTCGATGATCACCTCGATCCTCATGCGGGCCACCCCGGACGAGGTCCGCATGGTCATGGTGGACCCCAAACGCGTCGAACTCACCGCCTACGAGGGCGTCCCGCACCTGATCACCCCCATCATCACGAACCCGAAGAAGGCGGCCGAGGCCCTGCAGTGGGTGGTCCGGGAAATGGACGCCCGCTACGACGACCTCGCCAACTACGGCTTCAAGCACATCGACGACTTCAACAAGGCTGTCCGGGCCGGCAAGGTCCACCCGCCGGTGGACTCCAAGCGCGTCATCAAGCCGTACCCGTACCTGTTGGTGATCGTCGACGAACTCGCCGACCTCATGATGGTGGCCCCCCGCGACGTCGAAGACTCGATTGTCCGCATCACCCAGCTGGCCCGTGCCGCCGGCATCCACCTGGTCCTCGCCACGCAGCGCCCGTCCGTCGACGTTGTGACCGGCCTGATCAAGGCGAACGTGCCGTCCCGCATGGCGTTCGCGACCTCCTCCGTCACCGACTCCCGCGTGGTCCTGGACCAGCCGGGTGCCGAAAAACTCATCGGCCAGGGCGATGCCCTCTTCCTGCCGATGGGCGCCTCCAAGGCGATGCGCGTCCAGGGTGCCTGGGTCACCGAATCCGAGATCCACAAGGTGGTCGAGCACGTCAAGGGCCAGCTCAAGGCCGTCTACCGCGACGACGTCGCGCCCGAGGCGCAGAAGAAGCAGATCGACGACGACATCGGGGACGACCTTGAGGTCCTGCTGCAGGCGACCGAGCTCGTGGTCACCACGCAGTTCGGCTCCACCTCGATGCTGCAGCGCAAGCTTCGGGTCGGTTTCGCGAAGGCCGGCCGCCTCATGGACCTGCTGGAGTCCCGGGGAGTGGTGGGCCCCTCCGAGGGATCCAAGGCCCGCGACGTGCTGGTCAAGCCCGATGACCTCGCCGCGGTGCTCGCCGCGATGAAGGGCCTGGAGGCGCCCGCCGCCGCCGATTCCCAGACGGCGGCGCTGAGCGATAACGCCAACGCAAACATCGCCCAGGGCGGATACGCCGAGGACCTCGTGGCGGCCGACCTCGACAACCGGACGCAGGCCGTTGACTACTACGACGGCGCCGACGGCGGCTCTGACGACGAGGACGGCTCCGAGGACGCCTGGTCGCTCACCGGACGCTAGCCCGGGAACCCGGGTAGCCTAGGAAGGTGAATAGCGCCGAAGCCAACGCCGGATCCGCCTCGCGGATCTGGAACCTGCCGAATGTCCTGACGATGCTGCGGATCGTGCTGGTGCCATTCTTCGTCTGGTTCCTCATCCTCGACGCCCCCGGGCTGCAGGCCCAGAACGGCATCTGGCGCTGGGCGGCCGCGCTCGTGTTCGCGGTCGCCATCTACACGGACAAGCTCGACGGCGACATCGCCCGGTCCCGGGGGCTGGTCACCGACTTCGGCAAGATCGCGGACCCGATCGCCGACAAGCTGCTCACCGGCTCCGCGCTGGTCATGCTCTCGCTGCTCCAGGAACTTCCGTGGTGGGTCACCATCCTGATCCTGCTCCGGGAGTGGGGCATCACCGCGCTGCGGTTCTTCGTGATCCGTTACGGCGTCATCCCGGCCTCGCGCGGCGGCAAGCTCAAGACGGTGGTGCAGACGGTCGCCATCTTCCTGTACGTCCTGCCGCTGGCATCCCTCGCCCCATGGCTCGGCATCGTGGCGTTCGTCGTCATGATGGCGGCGCTGGCCATCACGCTGTGGACCGGTGGCGAATACGTCATCGAGGCCCTCAAGCTGCGGGCCGCCGGCATCCGGGCAGAGAAGGAACGGGTAGGGGAGAAGAAGCCATGACTGATCCGAACACCCATCAGCCGCACCCCGGCCTGCACCCCAACCTTCACCGGCTGGCTGAGCGGGCTGTCAGCGGAGCCATCGACCGCGGCGTGACTGCCGCCACCGCTGAATCCCTGACGGCCGGGATGGTCGCGGCGGTGCTGGCCGACACGCCCGGCGCCTCCGCGATGCTGCAGGGCGGCGTGGTGTCCTACGCCAACTCGGTCAAGTCCGGCGTCCTGGGCGTTCCCGGCGAATTGCTCGACGCCGTCGGCTCCGTCGACGGGCAGGTCGCCGCCGCCATGGCCGACGGGGCCCGCCGGGTCTGCGGTGCAGATATCGGCGTCTCCACCACCGGGGTGGCGGGGCCGGAACCTCACGACGGCAAAGCGGTGGGCACGGTCTTCATCGGGATCGCCACGGCGGAGGGCTCGACGTCGTTCCCCTATTTCTTTGCAGGGAGTCGCGCCGAGATCCGCGCACTCGCCTGCGGTGCTGCCCTGGAACGCCTGCTTGCGGCCCTACCATCGTGAGGCTACCCGGCGTAAAGTTGCCGGGAACAAAAGTTGATTCCGAATAGTTGTTACATTGTGTCGCTTCCAAATGAAGGAGGCGCCTAGGATGAAAACATCAGCAGAGTCCGCCCCACAGGCGGACTCGACAGTACGAGGAGCAAGGCGATACAGATGGTAAAGCAGCCCGTATCCGTAAACGGCGTTGTCCGCTGGAAGGATGTGGGCCTCGCCGATCAGGCAAAGAGCGAACAGAAGGAGCGCAAGATGGTTGTACTTCGTCACGAAATCGGTGATGTCCTGCGCGATGTCCGCCAGCGCCAAGGCCGTACCCTCCGCGAAGTCTCGCACAGTGCCCGTGTTTCGCTGGGCTACCTGAGCGAAGTGGAACGCGGCCAGAAGGAAGCTTCCTCGGAGTTGCTTTCCTCGATCTGCTCGGCCCTCGATGTTCCGCTCTCGAGCATGCTCCGCGAAGTCAGCGACCGCGTCGCTGTCGCCGAGGGTGTCGCAGTTCCGGACACCGTCCCGCAGGAGTTCGCGCAGCGCTATGGCCGCGACCTCGACCGCGAACTTAACTCCGACCTCAACGACGAGCTGGCCAAGGGCCTCCTGTCCGGAGCCCGTTAGAGGCCAACCCGCACGGCATAAGAAAAGGACCCCCGGCCGGGGGTCCTTTTCGCGTCTCAGGCGTGCTCGTCGCGGGGGAAGCCGTCGCGTTCATAGGTGGCATTGAGTTTCGCCATGTACATGGCCAGCGCCTGCAGTTCCTCGGCGGGCCACTCCGCCAGGCGCTCCCGGAACACCTCGCGCCGGGCATCCTGGACCTGGTGCATGCGCGCCTCGCCCTCAGGCGTCAGCAGGATCGACTGCGCCCGGCCGTCGAGGGGGTCCGCTTCTTTCGAGACCAGGCCGAGGCCTTCGAGGAAGGCAACCTGCCGGCTCACCGAGGGCTTGCCGACGCCGATGCACGAGGCGAGATCGGTCAGCCGAATGGGCCCCTGCTTGCGGATCACGCTGAGCAGGCCGTAGGCGGCTGGTTCCATGTCCGGGTGGACCTGGCGGGAGAGCTGATGCGAGATGGACCGGGCACGGCGCCAGAGGAGGCTCAGCTGATTCTCGACGGCGTTGAGGGCTGCATCGGCATCTGCATCTGCGGCGGGGTTTCCGGGTGAGGTTCCGGGGAGGGATTCGCCGGCGGCCTCGGAGGGGTTGCTCATGGCAACCATTCTAGAGTCCCGGGCCGTGAGAGACTTTACTCGTGCGAATCAGTGACTTTTGGCGGCTCATGGACGACGAATTCGGTGCCGGCTATTCCCGTGTCCTGGGTAATTCCCTGGTCCTGGCAGGGGTCGGCGGCCGCACGGCGGACCAGGCCCTCAGCGCCGGCGTCCCGCCCCGCCAGGTGTGGCTCGCCCTGTGCGATGTGCAGGACGTCCCGCCGGAACGCCGGCTCGGCCGGGACATCAAACCCCGCGACAACGCCGGGCCGGAGTAAGCGCCCGAGCCTATGCCCGTATGCCGGCGGCACGCCAACCGGCGGGCATTCGGCATGTGCCGGCGCGGGCCGGACCCTGACACGCCGCCGGCATTGTTCGAATATCTGTTCGGATAGGGATATGCTTTTTTCAGAGCGTTTTCCACGTAAGGTGTCTTCCCGTCGGTGGATTCCACAACAGCATTTTCCATAAGTGGTTTTCCACATAGGCGGTTCCCTCGGCAACTTTGTCGGAGGGGGCCGGTAGCGTCAGGGATGACAGACGAAGGGCCTAAACGGCCACTCCACAGCGAGAAAGCATTAGAGGTGTGAACCATGGCCGCAGCCCCGGATCGCCAGAAGGCGCTTGAAGCAGCGCTTGCCCAGATTGACAAGCAGTTCGGCAAGGGATCGATCATGCGCCTGGGCGATGAAACGCGCGCCCCGATCGAGGTCATCCCGACCGGCTCCATTGCCCTGGACGTCGCGCTCGGCATTGGCGGCCTTCCCCGGGGCCGTGTCGTCGAGATCTACGGCCCTGAGTCCTCCGGTAAGACCACGGTTGCCCTGCATGCCGTGGCCAACGCGCAGCGCAACGGCGGCATCGCGGCGTTCATTGACGCCGAGCACGCCCTGGACCCGGAGTACGCAGCCAAGCTGGGTGTCGACACCGACGCCCTGCTCGTCTCACAGCCGGATACCGGCGAACAGGCCCTGGAAATCATGGACATGCTGGTCGGCTCCGGCTCGCTGGACATCGTCGTCATCGACTCCGTGGCAGCCCTCGTCCCGCGCGCCGAAATCGAAGGCGACATGGGTGACAGCCACGTCGGCCTCCAAGCACGCCTCATGAGCCAGGCGCTGCGTAAGATCACCGGCCGGCTGAGCCAGACCAAGACCACGGCCATCTTCATCAACCAGTTGCGCGAAAAGATCGGCGTGTTCTTCGGCTCTCCGGAAACCACTACCGGTGGTAAGGCGCTGAAGTTCTACGCCTCCGTCCGCATCGACGTCCGCCGCATCCAGACCCTCAAAGAGGGCGCGGACTCGGTCGGTAACCGCACCAAGGCCAAGATCGTCAAGAACAAGATGGCGCCGCCCTTCAAGGTTGCCGAGTTCGACATCATCTACGGCCAGGGCATTTCCCGTGAGGGCGGCATCATCGACATGGGTGTGGAGCACGGCCTGATCAAGAAGTCCGGCTCGTGGTTCACCTACGACGGTGACCAGCTGGGCCAGGGCATGGAGAACTCCCGCCGCTTCCTGCGTGATAACCCGGAGCTGGCTGCCGAACTTGAGCGCCTCATCAAGGAAAAGCTCGGCGTCGGGGTCAAGGCCCCGGCCGAGACCGAGGCGTCACCGAAGCTCAAGGCCGTTGACGGCTTCTAACGCCGGAGCCGCCCGCGGGCCGGGGGTCCGCCGGCGGACCCCCGGCCCGGGCACCAACCCGGGCGCGTCCGGACCGGACCCGCGCACTCCGGAAGTGGATCCGGACGCTGATCCGGCGGCGGTGGCCCGTGCCATCGTGCTGCGGCAGCTGACGAGTTCACCCAAGAGCCGGATGCAGCTCTCGCGCAAGCTCGCGGAGCGGAACGTCCCCGAGGACGTCGCCGAGGCCGTGCTGGACCGCTTCGAGGAAGTGCGGCTCGTCGACGACGCCGACTTCGCCGAAATGTGGGTCCGCAGCAGGTCCCAGACGCGCAAGCTCGCCAAAGGGGCCTTGCGACGCGAACTCGCCGACAAGGGCATCGACCCGGACACGGCGGCCGGGGCGCTGGAACAGCTCAGCGACGCGGACGAGGAAGCCGCCGCCCGCGACCTCGTGGAGCGGAAGCTGCGGGGATTCACCGGCGGCGAAGACCGCGCCGAACGCGACAAGACCACCCGCCGCCTGGCGTCGATGCTTGCCCGCAAGGGATACCAGCCCTCGCTCGCCTTCCGGATCGTTGGCGAAGCGCTCGATGCCGTCGGCGGCCATGCGGGGGACGAGGACTAGGTCTGCTGTCCCCGCCGCAGGTCCGCGCAGGCCGCGCACCCCTGCCATCAATCGGGCACCTGCAAACCCGGTACCCTTAACAGGTGAGTTTTACCATTCCCTCCCCAGCAGCCGGCTCCACCTCTCCGACGCACGCTCCGGCAGCCGGTACTGATGCCGCTGGCGTCGGCCCCGGGCCGGAGCTGGCCCGCACCTACCAGGTGCGTACCTTCGGCTGCCAGATGAACGTGCACGACTCCGAGCGGATGTCAGGCATGTTGGAGGCCGCCGGCTACGTCCGGTCCACCGGGGAACTGGCCGACGTCGTGGTGTTCAACACCTGCGCGGTCCGGGAGAACGCCGACAACAAGCTGTACGGCAACCTTGGCATCCTGGCCCCGGTCAAGGCGGCCAACCCCGGCATGCAGATCGCCGTCGGCGGATGCCTTGCACAAAAGGACCGGGAGGCCATCCTGAAGAAGGCACCCTGGGTGGACGCCGTCTTCGGCACCCACAACGTCGGCGCCCTGCCCGCGCTGCTGGACCGGGCCCGCCACAACAACGAGGCCCAGTTGGAGATCCTCGAATCGCTGGACGTCTTCCCGTCGACCCTCCCCACCAAGCGCGACTCCGTCTATTCCGGCTGGGTGTCCATCTCGGTCGGCTGCAACAACACGTGCACCTTCTGCATCGTCCCTGCCCTGCGCGGCAAGGAAAAGGATCGCCGCCCAGGCGAGATCCTGGCCGAAATCCAGGCCCTGGTGGACGACGGCGCCATCGAAGTGACCCTCCTGGGGCAGAACGTAAACTCCTACGGCGTCGAGTTCGGTGATCGGCAGGCGTTTTCCAAGCTCCTGCGCGCCTGCGGCGACATCGAGGGCCTCGAGCGCGTCCGCTTCACGAGCCCGCACCCCGCAGCCTTCACAGACGACGTCATCGAGGCCATGGCCGAGACCCCCAACGTCATGCCGCAGCTGCACATGCCCCTTCAGTCCGGCTCGGACAAAGTCCTCAAAGACATGAAACGTTCCTACCGCTCTGCCAAGTTCCTCGGCATCCTGGACAAAGTCCGCGACAAGATCCCGCACGCGGCCATCTCCACGGACATCATCGTCGGCTTCCCCGGCGAAACCGAGGAAGATTTCCAGGCCACGCTCGACGTCGTCGAAAAGTCCCGCTTTGCCACTGCCTTCACGTTCCAGTACTCCAAGCGGCCCGGCACCCCCGCCGCGGACCTGCCGGACCAGCTCCCGAAGGCCGTGGTCCAGGAACGCTTCGAGCGGCTCACGGCGCTGCAGGACCGGATTGCGGCCGAGGAAAACGCCCGCCAGCTCGGCCGCCGCGTCGAGGTCATGGTCACCGCCCAGTCCGGTCGGAAGGCCGGGGAAACCCACCGCCTCTCCGGCCGTTCCCAGGACCAGCGGCTCGTGCACTTCTCCGTGCCGGCAGGGGCCGAGGTGCCCCGGCCGGGCGACCTCGTGACGGTCACCATCACGGAGGCGGCCGCGTTCCACCTCATCGCCGACCCCGCCTCGGCGGAGGACTACATCCTGCGACGGTCCCGCGCCGGCGACGCCTGGGACCGCTCGCAGGCCGATTCCTGCGGTGCTCCCGCCCCGTCCGACCGGTCGGGCAAGTCCGGCGGATCGGGCCAGTCCGGGGTCTCCCTGGGCATGCCCGCCCTCCCGGTCCGCGGCCGCTAGCCCGTGCCGGGACAGCAGGACACCCCGCCGGCGCCGGCAGTGCCGGCAGTGCTGGAAGCGCCGCCGGTAATAGCCGTCGTAGGGCCGACCGGCTCGGGTAAATCCGATCTTGCCGTGTCGCTCGCCCTGGAGCTCGACGGCGAAGTCATCAACGCCGATTCCATGCAGTTCTACCGCGGCATGGACATCGGCACCGCCAAGATCACCGAGGCCGAGCGCCGGGGCGTGCCGCACCACCTCCTGGACATCCTGGACGTGACCGAGGAAGCGAGCGTCTCGGACTTCCAGCAGCAGGCCCGCGCCCTGATCGCCGATATCCACGGCCGCGGCAAGCGGGCCATCCTGGCCGGCGGCTCCGGCCTCTACGTCCGCGCCGCGCTAGACGTCCTCGAGTTTCCCGGCACGGATCCGCAAATCCGGCGCCGCCTGGAGGCCGAACTGGAGGCGGCGGGTCCGGCGCCGCTGCGGCAGCGGCTGGAAGCCGTGGACCCGGTGTCGGCCGGCCGGCTGGGCGATGCCCGCAGGATCATCCGCGCCCTGGAGGTCTTCGAACTCACCGGACGGACGTTCAGTTCCTTCATGCCGGCCCGCGAGTACTACCAGCCCGCCGTCCAGATCGGACTCGACGTGGACCGGGAGCTGCTCCGGGAGCGCCTCGCGCGGCGCGTCCATGCAATGGTGGACCGCGGGCTGCTGGAGGAAGCCCGGCGCCTGGACGCCGCAGGGCTCCGCAAAGGCCGGACTGCGCCGCGGGCCCTGGGCTACGCGCAGTTCCTCAAAGTGCTCGACGGCACCGCCAGCGTGGCAGAGGCCGCGGAGGAAACCGTCGTGGCCACCCGGCAGTTCGCGCGGCGGCAACTGACCTGGTTCCGGGCCGACCCCCGGGTCAGCTGGCTGGACTGGCAGGATCCCGGGCTCGTGGCCCGGGCTACCGGGTTGTGCCGCACGGTGCCGGTTCAGCCGCTGGCTTAGCGTGCGGTCACGGTGCCTGAGCTGACCGGGCGGAACGGTAACCTTGGAGCATGGACTCAACCCACGCCGTGACCGCTGACCGTACTGCCGGCGACACCGCCGCCCTCAGCGGCCTGAAGTTTTCCAAAGGCCACGGAACGGGAAATGACTTTGTCCTGATCGCCGACCCCAACGGCACCCTGTCGCTTGACCCCGAACACGTGGCCGGCCTCTGCGACCGGCACCGCGGCATCGGCGGCGACGGCCTGATCCGCGCCGTGCCGTCCCGGTTCCTGCCCGAGGGGCAGGAACTGCTGGCCGTCCACCCCGACGCCGAGTGGTTCATGGACTACCGTAACGGCGACGGCTCGCTGTCCGAGATGTGCGGCAACGGCGTCCGGGTTTTCGTGCACTTCCTCATCGCCGAAGGCCTCGTGGACCTTCCGGCCGGCGAGTCCCTGGTCATCGGCACCCGGGGCGGCGTCAAGACGATCGTCCGGACCGCTGCCGGCTACGCGGTGGACATGGGCCCGTGGGAGTTCATCTATCCCGGCGAGGCGACCGCACGGGCCATGGACTCGCTGGTCAGCGCCGACGGGCTGGAGGTGGCCAGGCCTGCGCTTTCGGTCAGCATGGGCAACCCGCACACGGTCGTGGCTTTGGCCGAGGCCGCCGAACTTGCGGCCACCATGCTGTTCACGGCACCGCGCGTGGACCCGACGCCGCCAAACGGCACCAACGTCGAATTCGTGGTGCCGGCCGAGCCGCTGGTCCACGAAGGGACCGGAACCATCACCATGCGGGTCCACGAACGGGGAGTGGGGGAGACCCAGTCCTGCGGCACCGGCGCCTGCGCCGCCGCCGTCGCGATCCGTCACTGGGCCGGCCAAGGCGCCCCGGACGCCTGGAACGTGAACGTACCCGGCGGCGTCGTCGGGGTGAAGTTCTTCGTCGGCCCGGAGGGGCACGAACACGTCGAGCTCAGCGGCCCGGCCGTGATCGTCGCTACCGGGACGCTTTCCTGACCCGGAGGATCCTGAACGACTTCGACGTGCTCTCCCGGGTGACGGCGTAGCTGGAATCAAGTTCCGCCGCCAGCCAGCGCTGCAGCGAATCCGAGCCCAAATTCTTCTGCACCACGAGCCACGCCGATCCGCCCGGCGCCAGCCGGGGAAGCCACAGCAGCAGCAAAGCATGGAGCTCGTCCTTGCCGATCCGGATCGGCGGGTTGGACCAGATGGTGTCAAAACGCAGCTCCGGGTCCACGGCCTCAGGTGCGCTGGCGGTGACGTTGTCCAGCCCCAGCAGCGCGGCGTTTTCATTCGTCAGCGCCACACAGCGTTCGTTCACGTCCACGGCGTAGACCCGGGCATGCGGCGCCCGCAACGCCATGGTCAGGGCGATCGGACCCCAGCCGCAGCCGATATCCAGCAGGTTGCCCTGCGGAGCCGGTGACGGGACATCGGCGAGAAGGACCGCAGTTCCCTTATCGATCCCGTCCGGGCTGAAGATCCCTGTGGAGGTCTGCAGCCGCCGCGTCTCACCGGCCAGTTCCACGGTGAGCGGTTTGCGGGTGAAGGGCCCGGAGGGTTGGGCGCTGAAATAGTGTGCAGACTCCATAATGGGCCAGATTAGTTCGCAGCCGGGTGGAATGGGAAACCGGACAGAACTGTCTGCTAGGCTTAAAACCATGATCTTGATTTTCAAGTAACTGGCACCGCAGTAGCCAGTGCGGGTCCGAATGCGGTCTGACCGCGCCCCGCAGCGACGCAGGTAAATACCTTCCGCCCGTACGCCGAACCGAGTGAACGCGCCATCACAGCTGGTGCCCTCGCATTCCCAGGCGCACGAACCACTTGGAATCAAGCCCCGGCATCCGTCCCTCCGCGACGGTGCGTTTTCGCGGTCTGCCTCCAAGCCCGGCGGAAGCCACGACCTCACTGTGCCCCACTTTTTTACGGTGGCCCCCACAGCCAGACGCCCCCGGCGCCTCTCTCCTCACCCAGACACCGCTCCGCACGGAGCACGCCCCGCCCCGGCACCGCTGCCGCGGGCACTCCAGGAGGCCTGCATGACCCCGCCCCGTCAGCCCAGCGCGAATACCGCCCCACAGGGCAGCAATCGGCACTATTCTGAAAGAGCCGAACCCCTAAAGGAGACCATGACCAGCCAGCCCAACACCGGACCCGATTCAGCCGCCCAGGACATGAGCCCTGAGGAGATTCAGGCTGTCATCGACCGGATCCTCTCCAAGGACACCCCCGCCTCCGGAGCAGGTCGCAGCACCGGTTCCCGAACCGGCAGCAGCGACGCAGCCGGTGACAGTACCGGTGGCCCCAAGCCGCTGCTCGGCAAGGCGCAGGCAATCTCCCGCCTCGACGAGGTGTACACGAACTTCGACGGCGACCAGCAGGACCTTGAGGAGCGGCACGCGCTGCGCCGCAAGGCCGGGCTGTCCACCGAACTCGAAGACGTCACCGAGGTCGAATACCGGCAGTTGCGCCTAGAACGCGTCGTCCTGGCCGGCCTCTGGACCGAAGGCACCCTCGCCGACGCCGAGAACTCCCTGCGGGAACTTGCAGCCCTCGCCGAGACGGCCGGCTCCGAAGTCCTCGACGGGATCGTGCAGCGCCGGACCAAACCGGACCCCGGAACGTTCCTGGGCTCGGGCAAGGCACAGGAACTGAAGTCGATCGTGATGTCCACCGGCGCCGACACCGTGGTGGTTGACGCCGAGCTGGCCCCGTCGCAGCGGCGCGGGCTGGAAGACATCGTGAAAGTCAAAGTCATCGACCGCACGGCGCTGATCCTGGACATCTTCGCGCAGCACGCCAAGAGCCGTGAAGGCAAGGCCCAGGTTGAACTGGCCCAGCTGGAATACCTGCTTCCGCGCCTGCGCGGCTGGGGCGAGTCGATGTCCCGGCAGGCCGGTGGCCAAGTGGGCGGTGCCGGTGCCGGCATGGGTTCGCGCGGTCCTGGTGAAACCAAGATCGAACTGGACCGCCGCCGCATCCGCACCCGGATGGCGAAGCTGCGGCGCGAAATCGCCGCCATGAAGCCGGCCCGGGAAACGAAGCGGGCCAACCGCCGCCGCAACGCCGTTCCGTCGGTGGCGATCGCCGGGTACACCAACGCCGGCAAGTCCTCGCTGCTGAACCGGCTGACCGACGCGGGGGTCCTGGTGGAGAACGCGCTGTTCGCCACCCTGGACCCCACCGTCCGCAAGGCGGAGACCGCCGACGGCCTGGGCTACACCCTGGCCGACACCGTGGGATTCGTCCGTTCCCTGCCCACCCAGCTCGTGGAGGCGTTCCGCTCCACCCTGGAGGAAGTGGCGGACTCGGACCTGATCCTGCATGTCGTGGACGTCTCGCACCCGGATCCGGAGGGCCAGATCGCCGCCGTCCGGACGGTGTTCAGCGAAGTCGACGCCCGCAAGGTGCCGGAAATCATTGTCCTGAACAAGGCCGACGCCGCCGACCCGTTCGTGGTCGAACGGCTCAAGCAGCGCGAACCGCGCCACGTGGTGGTCTCGGCCCGCACGGGTGAAGGCATCCCGGAGCTGCTGAGGGCCATCAGCGAGGGCATCCCGCGTCCCAGCGTGAAGCTTGAGCTGCTGATTCCGTATAACCGCGGCGACCTGCTCAGCAAGCTCCACGAGTCCGACGCCGAGATCCTCAGCCTCGACCACGAGGAAACCGGAACCCGTGCCGTCGTGATGGTGCGCGAAGGACTCGCCGCCGAGCTGGATCCCTTCATCAGCAATGACTGAGGCCGCGGTGACCGGGGCGGGCGCTGATTCAGCCGACCCGGAAGCGGCCGGCGCCGACCCGGATGCAGCCGGCGCCGACCCGGATGCGGCCGGCGAGGAGTTCGTCATTGAGCTCCTCGACCGTGCCGTGTCCGGGATGGGCGGCCAGAGCCGCGCCGGCCAGCACGAAATGGCCCGGCAGGTGGCGCGCGCAATCGAGAGCGGCGACCACCTGCTGGTCCAGGCCGGCACCGGCACCGGCAAGTCCCTGGCCTACCTGATTCCGCTGATCGCCCACTCGCTGACCAGCAACAAGCCCACCCTGGTCTCCACGGCCACGCTGGCGCTGCAGACCCAGATTGTCGGCCGGGACCTGCCCAGGCTCCTCAAGACCCTCACGCCAGCCCTGAAGCGTCCCGTGAGGGTGGCCCTGGTGAAGGGCCGGGCCAACTATGTCTGCCGGCACAAGCTCGAAGGCGGCTTCCCGTCCGAGGAGCCCTCCGAGGGGCAGCTGTTCTCCCTGGGCGAGGACACGTCCGTGCCGCACTTTGCCGCCGCGCTCGGCGGACCGTCGTCGCAGCTCGGCAAGGAAGTGGTGCGGCTGCGCGAGTGGGCCGAGGACACGGCCACCGGGGACCGCGACGAGCTCATGCCCGGCGTCACGGACCGCGCCTGGCGCCAGGTCTCTGTTACGTCCATGGAGTGCCTCGGCGCGCAGAAGTGCCCGCACGCGGCCGAATGCTTCAGCGAACTGGCCCGGCAGAACGCCGCCGATGCCGACGTCGTGGTCACCAACCATGCCATGCTTGCCGTCAGCGCGTTCGAAGGCCTGGCAGTCCTGCCCGAATATGACGTCGTGGTGGTGGACGAGGCCCACGAACTGCAGGACCGCGTCACCGGCGCCGTCTCCGGCCAGCTCTCCGTGGCGATGGTGCACGCCGCCGCGTCCGGGGCCCGCAAGCACACCGGCATCACCGTGGACGCGCTGAACAACGCCGCTTCGCACCTCGAGCTGGCCATCGCCGGCGTCCCCAGCGGCCTGATGCCCAACGGCCTGAACAGCGACCAGCTGGACTGTGTCGACCAGCTGCGCGACGCCTGCCGTGCCGCGCTCTCAGACTCCAAGGGGGACAGTTCCACCACGGCCGACGGCGGCCGGCAACTGGCCCGCTCACGCCTCATGGTGATACTGGAACTCTGCGAACGACTCCTGGCCGCGCGGGAAAACGGTGAAGTGGTGTGGTTTTCCCGCAACAGCAGCTTCGACCCGGCCCAGGGCTACTCCCAGCCGGACGAGTCCGCGCCTGCCCTGATCAACGTCGCACCCCTGAGTGTCGCGGGGCGCCTCCGGGAGGGGCTGTTCGCGGACCACACCGTGATCCTGACATCGGCCACCCTGGCCATCGGAGCGGCTTTCGAGCCCGCGGCCGGCGGCCTCGGACTGGTCGGCAACGGCGCGCCGAGCTGGACCGGCGTCGACGTCGGATCCCCGTTCGACTATCCGAAGCAGGGCATCCTGTACGTCGCGCGGCATCTGCCCAAGCCGGGCCGGGGGCTGTCCGCAGAGGCCCTGGACGAACTCGAGAAGCTGATCCGGGCCTCCGGCGGCGGTGCCCTGTGCCTTTTCTCGTCCCGGCGCGCGGCGGAGGAGGCCGCCGACGCGTTGCGGCCCCGGTTGGGCCTGAGCATCCTGTGCCAGGGCGAGTCGAGCATGACGGCGCTGGTGCGCCAGTTCGCCGACGAACCTAACACCTGTTTGTTCGGCACGATGTCCCTGTGGCAGGGCGTTGATGTTCCCGGCGTGTCCTGCCGGCTGGTGGTCATTGACCGGATTCCGTTCCCGCGGCCGGACGACCCCCTCATGACGGCGCGATCACGGGCCGTGGCGCAGGCCGGCGGCAACGGCTTCATGTCTGTCTCGGCCACGCACGCGGCAATCCGGCTCGCGCAGGGGGCCGGGCGCCTCATCCGCTCCACATCGGACAAGGGGGTGGTGGCGGTGCTTGATTCGAGGCTGTCCACGGAGCGCTACGGCGGATTCCTCCGCGCCGCGCTCCCGCCCTTCTGGCCCACCACCGATCCGTCGATCGCCGTGGCCGCGCTGACGCGCCTCGCGAAGGAGTCCGCCACGGAATCCGGAAACGAATCCGGCACCGGGTCCGGCCAAGGCTAAGGCCGGGCTAGAGGGAACGCAGTACCGAGACGACCTTGCCCATGATGACGGCGTGGTCGCCGAGGATGGGCTCGTACTGGGTGTTCTGCGGCAGCAGCCACGTGTGGCCGTCGCGCTGGCGGAACGTCTTGACCGTTGCCTCGTCATCCAGCAGTGCGGCCACGATGTCGCCGTTCACGGCGTCGCCCTGGCGGCGGACCACTACCCAGTCGCCGTCGCAGATGGCGGCATCGATCATCGAGTCGCCAGCGACCTTGAGCATGAAGAGTTCGCCGTGTCCGACCAGCTGCCGGGGCAGGGGCATGACGTCCTCCACCACCTGGTCCGCGAGGATCGGGCCGCCGGCGGCGATGCGCCCCACAAACGGCACCATAGCTGTGTCCGTGGCGCTGGCGAGCTCGGTCACGGACAGGCCTCCGACGGCGCGGAGTCCGCTGGACTTTTCGACGCCGGAAATCGCAGTGGTCCCCTCATCGAGGGTCAGCGGCATGAGTACTTCCATGGCCCGCGGCCGCTTCGGGTCCCGCCGCAGGTAGCCGAGCTTCTCCAGTTGGGAGAGCTGGTGCGTGACGCTGGACAGGCTGGCCAGGCCGACCGTATCGCCGATTTCGCGCATGGACGGCGGGTAGCCGTTGTCCGTGACGGACCGCTGGATGGTTTCCAGGATCTTTTTCTGCCGGACGGTGAGGCTCTTGGGTGCCCGGGCAGGCTGGGAGTTCCGTGGGGTGGCCCTGCCGCCGGTGGCTTGTGCTGCCATGTTCGCCAACGCCTTTCCTTGCCGCGCGGCTGCCGTGGCGGCTGCGGCGCGGGAACTTCCGGCCTGAAATGTCAGACCCTCCTGATCGACTACCGGTGAACAAGTTCACAGGTGGTCCTTTCCCTCAAAACTAGGCCAGCTGCAGGGCTTTTTCAAACATTTGTTCTAGCGAGTCTCGACATCGTTCGTCACTAAGTGCTAAAACAGAACAAGCGGGATTCGAATATGTGTTCGATTTAAGGATTCGGGGGCCGGGCCCGTCGTTCGGCTCTATGTTCGAAGATCGTTATCCGAGGTTCTTTGTTCGAAGTTTTGTCGGAAAGTTTGGCCGGTTGGCGAGTAGGTGGAGTACGCCGGGCGGCACCGTATGGTCCAGGAGGGCACAGTTCATGTCAGCAGCAAACGCGATTCACGGCACTTTTGATCACCGCATTTCGAACCGCAACGCCCCCGCCCGGCCCAAGGTCGCTGCCGGGCGGGACGTCGTTGCCCCGCAGGGCGTCACTGGCCGGCGGCAGCAGGCACCGTTGCGGCTCACCCGGCGCGGACGGTTCGTGTTCTTCGGTCTGCCCCTGATCCTGCTGGCCGGGCTCGTCCTGTCGTTCAGCGGATTCATCAACGCGCCCGCGAAGGCGGCAGACGCCGCGGACCAGCTCTCGGCGACCCCAGCACTCTCCGTCACCGTCCAGCCGGGAGAATCCCTGTGGGCCATTGCCGGATCCGTCGCGCCGGAGCGCGATCCCCGTGACGTCGTGGCGGATATCGTGCAGCTGAACAACCTCGGCGATGCGCGTGTAATGCCCGGCCAGCAGCTCTTCGTCCCGACCAGGTAGCGGCCGCCCAGGGAGGCAGCCGCCTGCCGTCCCGGGCGTCACAGTTTCAGCGCCCGTCCCGCAACCACTTAAACTGGACAAGTGACTGACGTGACTGACCAGCTTGAGCGCCTCAACCGACTGCCCCTGCGGACCAACCTTCGCGGCCTGCGCCCGTATGGCGCGCCACAGCTGGACGTCCCCATCCTCCTCAACGTCAACGAGAACACCCATGGCGTCCCGGCCGATGTCCGTGCGGCAATTACCGAAGCCGTCAGCGCTGCCGCCACCGGGCTGAACCGCTACCCGGACCGGGAGTTCACCGAATTGCGTGAGGCCCTCGCCGAATACCTGGGCCATGGCCTGGATGCGGACAATATCTGGGCCGCGAACGGCTCGAACGAAGTCCTCCAGCAAATCCTCCAGGCGTTCGGGGGCCCCGGCCGGACCGCCCTCGGATTCCCTCCCACGTATTCGATGTACCCGCTGCTGGCCTCCGGCACGGACACTGCGTACATCACCGGCGCCCGCGCGGAAGACTACGGCCTCAGCGCGGAATCGGCGGCCCGCCAGGTTCGGGAACTGCAGCCGAACATCGTCTTCCTGTGCTCGCCGAACAACCCCACCGGCACCGGCCTGGGGCTTGACGTCGTCGAGGCCGTTTACGACGCCGGTGAGGCCAGCCAGACAATCGTGATCGTCGACGAGGCCTACCACGAGTTCGCCCACGACGGCACGCCCAGCGCGCTCACCCTGCTGCCGGGCCGCGAGCGGCTCATCGTCTCGCGCACCATGAGCAAAGCGTTTGCCCTCGCCGGGGCGCGCCTCGGATACATGGCCGCGGCGCCGGAAGTCGCCGACGCCCTGCGCCTGGTCCGCCTGCCGTACCACCTCTCGGCCATCACCCAGGCCACCGCCCTGGCTGCTCTGCAGCACCGAGTGGCGCTCATGGCGGACGTTGAGGACATCAAGCGCCAGCGGGACCGGATTGTCTCCGAACTCACCCGCATGGGCCTCAAGCCCGCGGCTTCCGATTCGAACTACGTGTTCTTCGGCGGTCTCAAGAACCCTCACAACGTCTGGCAGGGCCTCCTGGACGCCGGGGTCCTCATCCGTGACGTCGGCATCCCGGGGCACCTGCGGGTCACTGCGGGCACTGAGACGGAAACCACAGCGTTCCTTGAGGCCCTTGAGCGCATCCTGACCAGCAACTCAACACGGCAGGCCTAAACTTGACGGGGGAGCCCGGAGCGCCCCGCCAGGTTGCCGGCACCCTGCCGTCTTTGAATTGCCGCATTTCAATCGCCGACTTCCGCCGGCCGTCTTCCAAAGGACACATGTACATGAGCAACATCGGAGCCACAGCTGTCGAGACCCGGACCGCACGCATGGAACGGACCACCAGCGAGTCGTCCGTCCTGGTCGAGATCAACCTGGACGGAACCGGGGTCTCCGACATCAGCACCTCGGTGCCGTTCTATGACCACATGCTCACGGCCCTGAGCAAGCACTCCCTCATTGACATGACCGTCAAGGCCACCGGCGACACCCACATCGACGTCCACCACACCGTCGAGGACGTTGCCATCACCTTCGGCGAGGTCCTGAAGACCGCCCTGGGCAACAAGGCCGGAATCCGCCGCTTCGGCGAGGCGACCGTACCCCTGGATGAAGCCTTGGCCCAGGCCGTCGTCGACGTCTCGGGCCGGCCGTACCTGGTCCACGCAGGGGAGCCTGCCGGCCAGGAATACCACCTGATCGGCGGCCACTTCACGGGCTCCCTGACCCGCCACGTCTTCGAGGCGATCACGCTCCACGCCGGAATCTGCCTCCACATGAATGTCACCGCCGGACGGGACCCGCACCACATCGTCGAGGCCCAGTTCAAGGCCTTTGCCCGCGCCCTGCGCGCCGCCGTCGAGCCCGATCCCCGGGTCGAGGGCATCCCGTCCACTAAGGGCGCCCTGTGACCGGGCCGATCCTCCGCGACGGGGCCATCATTGACCCCTCGGCAGGCGCCCGGCCGGCATCTCCGGCGGGCAAGCCCACCGTCACGGTCCTGGACTACGGCTCCGGAAACGTCCGGTCCGCGGTCCGCGCGCTGGAGCGGGCCGGCGCGGAAGTCATCCTCAGCTCCAAGCCGGAGGATGTCCTGAACGCCGACGGCCTCGTGGTTCCCGGCGTCGGCGCCTTCGAAACCGTCATGCGCGAACTCAAGTCCGTGGACGCCATCCGCCTGATCGGCCGCCGGGTCGCCGGCGGACGCCCAGTGCTGGCCATCTGCGTCGGCCTCCAGGTGCTCTTCGAGGCCGGCGTCGAACACGGCACGGAAGCCGAAGGCATGGGGGAGTGGCCCGGCAAGGTGGAGCTGCTGCCCGCCGATGTCGTGCCGCACATGGGCTGGAACACCGTCTCCGTCCCGGAAGGGTCCACGCTGTTCGCCGGCGTCGAGGACGAGCGCTTCTACTTCGTGCACTCCTACGGCGTCCAGCACTGGGACTTCGACGTCATCCAGCCGCGCATGGCCGCGCCCCTGGTGACCTGGTCCGAGCACGGCGCCCCGTTCATCGCGGCCGTGGAAAACGGCCCGCTCTGCGCCACGCAGTTCCACCCGGAGAAGTCGGGCGACGCCGGCGCGCGGCTGCTGCGCAACTGGGTCGGGAGCCTGCGTCCGGCCGGTCCCAACGCCGCAGCCCCGGGACAGACCGCCTAGATGTGGTCCCTGGTGCTCATGGGCCTCGCCGGCCTGCTCGTTGGCGGGGCAATCTCCTTCCGGCAGCAGAAAAGTCCGCGCTGGGTGCAGATCGTGTTCTACATCCTGGCCGGCATGTCACTGCTGGCCGCCTATCTCCTGACCCTGCCGGCGTCCTGACAGCCCGCCGCTCCCCATCACCCATCCCCAAGCTGAGGACTCCACGATGACCACCGAAACCCCGTTGCCCGTACTCGAGCTCCTGCCCGCCGTCGACGTCGTCAACGGGCAGGCCGTCCGGCTCGTGCAGGGCGAAGCCGGCAGCGAGACCAGCTACGGCACCCCGCTGGAGGCGGCCCTGAACTGGCAGCAGCAGGGGGCCGAATGGGTGCACTTGGTGGACCTCGACGCCGCCTTCGGCCGGGGCTCCAACGCGGAACTGCTCCGCGAAGTCGTGGGGCGCCTGGACATCAAGGTCGAGCTCTCCGGCGGCCTGCGTGACGACGAGTCCCTCGAGAAGGCGCTCGACCTCGGCGTCGCCCGCGTGAACCTGGGCACCGCGGCCTTGGAGAACCCCGAATGGACGGCCCGGGTGATCGACCGCTTCGGCGACAAGATCGCCGTCGGACTGGACGTCCGCGGCACCACCCTGGCCGGCCGCGGCTGGACGAAGGAAGGCGGGGACCTCTGGGAGGTGCTCGGCCGCCTGGAGGATGCCGGCTGTGCCCGGTACGTCGTCACCGACGTCACCAAGGACGGCACGCTCCAGGGCCCCAACGTCGAACTGCTGCGCCAGATGGTCGAGAAGACGGGCAAGCCCGTGGTCGCCTCCGGCGGCATTTCCAGCCTCGTGGACCTGCAGGTCCTACGTTCCCTGGTGCCGCTCGGCGTTGAAGGGGCCATCGTCGGCAAGGCCCTTTACAACGGCAACTTCACCCTGCCCCAGGCCCTTGACGTCGCCGGCCGCCGCTAGGCGGTCCCCGGTCATGACGCCCACCCACGAGCCCGGCGACTCCGAGGCCAGCCCGGACCCAGCCCAGCCGGGCACAGCCCAGCCGGACACGGGCGCAGCTCCCGTCCGGCACCTGCCAGGACACATCGCGGCGGCCCTCGCCGGCGCCGGCGGCCCGACCGACTCCGCCGGTCAACCGTGGGCAGGACGCAGCCTGGCCGGGGATGACGCGAAGATCCACAATTTCGAGGACGACGACGGTGCCGCCGACGCCGGCTATCTGGCCGCCGTGGCCCGGCTCGCCGACGGCGCGGGCGACGAAGCCGCCGTCGTGGCCGCGCTGGCCACCGCCCGGGTCTTCGTGCCCATCCTCGCCCAGCTCGCCGAGGAGGGCGAAGGCGCCGGCGGCCTCCATGCAGACAAGCAGGCCGACATGGCCCTGGTCACGCTCAAGGCCCCGGACGGGCGCACGGCCATGCCCGTCTTCACCTCGGCGGCGGCGCTGGAGGCCTGGCACCCTGACGCCCGGCCCGTCGCCGTCTACGCGGCCCGGGCGGCCCTTTCCGCCGTCGCGGAGGGTGCCGAACTGCTGGTGCTGGACCCTGGCGCCGACGTGACGTTCGTCGTGCGCCGGCCGGCCGTCTGGGCCCTTGCCCGGCAGCAGGAGTGGACGCCTTCGTACGCTGATCCGGAACTCGCGCAGGCCGTCGGGGAAAGTGCGGTTGGCTTTCCGGCGGTCCGCCGTGTTGAAATTCATCCCGGGGGTGGAATTGCCTCGGCTACGGCCGATGGCAGGAGGCTCCCCGGCGGGGGAGCAGGCCCGGAACTCCGCGTGGTCCTGTACCTTGAAGACGGACTCGACGCCGCCGGCGTGCAGTCCATCGTTGCGGGCCTCAACGACGGCTGGGCAAGGAATGAACTTTTTGCCGAGCGTGTTGATTCGATCGAGGTCAAGCTGCAGCGCGCAGCACCATAGCTGACGGTCCGACGGGGGAACTTCCCGGTGCTGCCGTGGGCAGTACCAGAAGGAAGTTGTCCGTGAATTTCGCGCTTTACCGGGAGCTGCTCGCTGTCCGGCCCGTCCGCAGGCTGCTGCTGGTCGGGATGATCGCCCGCATCCCGCACTCGGCAGCGGGCGTGTTGCTGACCCTGCACATTGTCCTGTCGCTCGGGCAGGGCTACGCGGCCGCCGGGGCAGCGGCCGCCGTCATGACCATCGGCATCGCAGTGGGCGCGCCCTGGCGCGGACGCCGCGTGGACACCGTGGGGCTGCGCAAAGCTCTGATCCCCTCGGTCATTTCCGAGACCGTCATCTGGTCCGTCGTGCCGCACGTGTCCTACGAGGTCCTGCTGCCGCTGGTGTTCATCGGCGGCCTGCTGACACTGCCCATCTTCAGCGTGGTGCGCCAGTCCCTGGGTGTCCTGGCGACCGGAGACCGGCGCCGCACTGCATTCGCCCTGGACGCCATCGCCACCGAGCTCGTCTTCATGATCGGCCCCGCGGTCGGTGCCGTGGTTGCCACCAGCGGCCAGTCCGTCCTGGGCCTGACAGTCGTCGGGGTGGCCACATCCGTCGCCGGACTCTTCCTCATGTGGTTCAACCCGCCCACCCGGAGCGCGTCCCCGGATGCCGGACTCGACGCGGAGGAGCTGGAGTGCGCGGAGGCCGCCGTCGTCGCCGCAGCCCCGGCACACGTCCAGGAGGCCGCGGCCGAACTCGCGCCCCTGGCGGCCGCCGCCGAGGAGCGGCAGCGGCGCGCGGGCCTGAGGCACCGCATGGTCCACAACTTCAGCTGGTTCACCCCCGCCGTAGCCGCCGTCTTCGCCGTCGCAGCCGGTGCCGGCATGGTCCTCAGCGGCACCGACGTCGGGATCGTGGCGGCCCTGCAGACCGGCGGCCACGAGTCCGAGATCGGAATCGTCTTTCTCTTCTGGTGCGCGGCCTCAGTGGTCGGCGGGCTGCTCTACGGGGCCATGCACCGGCCCGTCTCGCCGATTCTGCTGCTGCTGGGCATGTCGGCCCTGACCATCCCGATGGCCTTCGCGACCGACACCTGGACCCTCAGCCTGCTCTCGCTGTTGCCCGGGCTGCTGTGCGCGCCCGTGCTGTCCGCAGCCTCGGAAAAGGTCGCTGAGCTTGTTGACGAGAGCCGGCGCGGCGAGGCCATGGGCTGGTACGGATCCTCGCTGACCGGCGGAGTGGCGCTGGGCGCCCCGCTGGCGGGCCTGTTCATCGACGTCATCGGCCCGTCGGCCGGCTTCCTGTCCGTGGGAATCGCGGGGGTCGCCCTCTGCCTCGTGGGACTGTCCCTGCAGCAGGTGCGGCGGCGCCGCCTGGCCAACGTCTGACGGCGCTTAACGACGACGGCGGCAGGCGGACCGCTGTGGTCCGCCCGCCGCCGCGTGGTGGCTGGCGATGGTGCTGAGTTTGACCGGGCCCTAGTTGACCGGGCCCTAGTTGACCGGGCCGGTGTACTTTTCGCCCGGGCCCTTGCCCGGCGGGTCCGGGATGATCGACTCCTCGCGGAAAGCCAGCTGGAGCGAGCGCAACCCGTCACGCAACGGCCCCGCGTGCTGCGAACCGATTTCCGGTGCCGCGGCCGTGACCAGGCCCGCCAGGGCGGTGATCAGCTTGCGGGCCTCGTCGAGGTCCTTGAGTTCCTGCGCGTTGTCCTCGGCGGCGAGGCCGAGCTTCACTGCGGCGGCACTCATCAGGTGCACGGCGGCCGTGGTGATGACCTCGATGGCGGGAACTTCGGAGATGTCGCGGATCTGCTGCGAGACGTCGGCCTGGGCGGCTGCGGGCTCGAAGACGTGGGAATTACTGTCTGAAGTGCTCATGCTGGTAAGCTTGTCACAGACCGACTGAATGTCGTTATTTTGCAGTGCTTCCGGTTGATGCCTTCCAGCGAAGGCCTCGGTTTGAGGTTGGTGCCCGGTCGCGCGTGTATGCGTTGAGACTCATATGTGCGTTGAACGGGTATCTGTCTGTAGAATCGGCTTTAGTTTGCAAGCGGAGTTCTCTCCCACCCGCGTCAGCCGCGAAACTCCCTTCGGGGAGCCCCTCCTTCGCAGGAGTCAAGGTTGCCGGGTACCTGGTCGGGCACGACTCCGGACTCCGGTCCGGCGGACGTGCATGCCACCCCGTTGGGGCGGCAGCTCCGATCTAGAGGCCTTCGATTGCTCCGGCAATTGGGGGCCTTCTCTTTTTGCCGGTGGAATACCCCTCACGAACACAGGAGCTTTAACATTAGCGAGCCAAGAATCAATGAGCGTATCCGCGTCCCCGAGGTGCGGCTGGTCGGCCCTGCAGGCGAACAGGTAGGAATTGTCCGTATTGAGGATGCCCTGCGTTTGGCTGCCGAAGCCGATCTGGATCTCGTTGAAGTTGCACCGCAGGCCAAGCCTCCGGTGTGCAAGCTGATGGACTTCGGCAAGTACAAGTACGAAGCCGCTGTCAAGGCGCGCGAGGCCCGGAAGAACCAGACCAACACGGTCCTGAAGGAAATCCGCTTCCGCCTGAAGATCGACACCCACGACTACGAGACAAAGCGCGGCCACGCGCTCCGCTTCCTCGGTGCCGGTGACAAGGTCAAGGCCATGATCCAGTTCCGTGGCCGCGAACAGCAGCGCCCCGAGATGGGCATCCGCCTGCTCCAGCGCTTCGCCGATGACGTCGCCGAAGTCGGCGTGGTGGAGTCCAGCCCGCGCATCGATGGCCGCAACATGGTCATGGTGGTGGGCCCGCTGAAGAACAAGGCCGAAGCCAAGGCAGAAGCCCGCCGTGCAACGCAGCGCGCTGAAGCCAAGGCGGAGAACGAGGCCAAGGCAGCCGCCCGCGTCGACGTCTCCGGCGGGAACGCACCGCTGACCCAGTCGCTCTCAGACCTCCTGCCGGAAGGCTTCGGCGCAGCGCCGGAGGCTCCCGCGGCCGAGGCTGCCGAGCCCGCAGCAGCACCGGCCCCGGCCGAAGAGGTCAAGGTCGAAGAAGCCAAGGTCGAACCGGCTCCGGTCGAAGAAGCCAAGGTCGAGGCGGCCCCGGCCGAAGAAGCCCAGGCCGAAGCGGCCCCGGCCGAAGAAGCCAAGGCCGAAGCGGCCCCGGCCGAAGAAGCCAAGGCCGAAGAGGCCCCGGTCCAGGAAGCACTGAAGGAGGCCGCTCCGGCCGCTGCGCCGAAGCCTGTTGCCGCCCCGAAGCCGGTCCCGAGGCCTTCGGCTCCGAAGCCCGCCGCACGGCCGGCCGCCCCCCGGGCTGCCGCCAAGCCCGGCAGCAAAAAGACGAACTAGTTCACGGTTGCCGGACAGCAATGTCCGGCAGCAGGCAACCAGCACGCCGCCCGCAGGGGCGGCTGCACGAAAGAGCTGCAGACTTTTCTGCGGATACGTAAGGAGATCGGTTCCCATGCCGAAGATGAAGACCCACAGCGGTGCTAAGAAGCGCTTCAAGCTGACCGGCAGCGGCAAGCTGCGCCGTCAGCAGGCCAACCGCCGTCACTACCTCGAGCACAAGTCCAGCCGTCTGACCCGTCGCCTCGCCGGCGACAAGATCGTCTTCAAGGGCGACGCCAAGGTCATCCGGAAGATGCTGGGCATCTAAGTTCCAAGTTCACTGACCGTCAGCCACCTGGCGGCGGTCAACTACCAAAAAGCCTTCTCAGGCCGGCCGGAGCATTCCGGCAGTAGATGCTTGGGATCAGAATTTTCGAAGGAGTACGCACGTGGCACGTGTGAAGAGGGCGGTCAACGCCCACAAGAAGCGCCGGGTTATCCTTGAACGCGCAAAGGGCTACCGCGGACAGCGTTCGCGCCTTTACCGCAAGGCCAAAGAGCAGCTGCTGCACTCGTTTGTGTACAGCTACGGCGACCGCAAGAAGAAGAAGGGCGACTTCCGCCGCCTTTGGATCCAGCGCATCAACGCTGCATCCCGCGCCAACGGCCTGACCTACAACCGCCTGATCCAGGGCCTGAAGGCCGCTGAGGTCGAGGTTGACCGCCGCATGCTGGCCGAGCTCGCCGTTTCCGACGCCACCGCCTTCGCCGCGCTGGTCAACGTTGCCAAGGACGCGCTCCCCGCTGACACGTCCGCTCCGGCTGCCCAGGCCGAGGCCCCGAAGGCTGCCAAGAAGGCTCCGGCCAAGAAGCCTGCCGCCAAGAAGGCTCCGGCCGAGGCCGCAAAGTAGCACCCGCAGCCGTCCAGGCATTGCGCCGTTCAAGAACAGGCTGCGAGAGCAACTAAGGTTCTTATATGAACGAAACCGGGCGCCCGCAAGACTTTCCACTCTCCAATCCCCGAGCCGATCGGGTGAGGGATGTGGCAAAGCTTGCCGGGCGCCCGGCCCGTTTAAAGCGCGGGCAGTTCCTCGCCGAAGGCCCCCAGGCCGTGCGCGAGGCGCTGGTGTTGCACCGGAAAAGGATTGCGGCGGGGGAGCCGGGGATCGTCCGCGAGGTGTTCGCCAGCGAGGCGTGCCTGGACCGGCACCCGGAACTGGAGAGGCTGGCCGAGGGGACCAATGCCCGGATGGCCACCGACGACGTGCTGGCCGCCATGGCGGACACCGTGAATCCCCAGGGGATCATCGCCGTATGCACCTTTGTCGACGTCGGCCTGGACCAGGTGCTGGACGCCGCACCGCGGCTGATCGCCGTCCTGTGCCAGGTCCGGGACCCCGGCAACGCCGGCACCGTCCTCCGCGCCGCCGATGCCGCCGGTGCCGACGCCGTGGTCCTCACCAACTCCAGCGTGGACATTTACAATCCCAAGGCGGTCCGTTCGACGGCAGGCTCGCTCTTCCACCTCCCGATCGTCCTCGGCGCCGATGTGGCGGAACTCGTGGCCCGCTGCAAGGAACGGGGGATCGGTGTGCTCGCCGCCGATGGCTACGGCCAGTTGAACCTGGACCGCCTCCAGGATGAGAACGCGGCCCGCCGGCTGGGGGCCTCCACCGACGGTTCGGTTTATGCGCTGGAAAATCCCACCGCGTGGCTCTTCGGCAATGAGGCCCAGGGCCTGTCCGAGGACGAAATCGCCCTGGCTGACCACCGCGTGGCGGTGCCGGTCTACGGGGAAGCCGAAAGCCTCAACCTCGGTACCGCCGCGACGGTCTGCCTCTACGCCAGCGCCCGGTCCCAGCAGCCCCGATAGGCTCCGGCGGCCCGCCCTACGCGGAAGGCGCGCCAGGCAGCCCGCACGGACAACAAGCACACAACGAGGGCACAAAAAAGGCGGGGCCCGCCTAAAGGTGGGCTCCGCCGTCGTGCTGTCTTCTGTCGTTCTATTTCTGTCCTACTTGCCGCCGCCCTTTGTCTTTGGCCCTAGTGTTCGTTGGGCTTCGTCCGTTGGGCTTCGCGCTGTCCGTAGGGCTTCACGCGAGGTGCGCGGTCAGCTGTGCAGAGTTATGTGGTGGTCTTCTTGTTGCGTCCCGTGATGGCGCCGTAGACGCCTGCAACGACGAGACCGCCGACAATGGCCAGAAGCCAGGAACCGAGGTTCCAGAACTGCATCGTGCCGCCGCCGAACAGAAGATCACCGATCCAGCCACCGACAACCGCTCCGACCACGCCGAGGACGAGACTGGTAACCCAGCCGCCGCCGACCCTGCCGGGCATGACTGCCTTGACGATTGCACCTACTATGAGTCCGAGAATGATCCAGCCAAGAAAGCCCATGTCTCCTCCTACATATTCGTCGGCATCCAAATTGTGGATCCCGAATATGGCTTCAAGCTAACATAGGCCGGATTACTTGTCAGCAGGGGAGTGCCCAATCGTTACGTGGCCGGATTGGTCCCTGCCGCGGTTCGTCGGCCGCCCGGAAACAGGTACGGTAATTCCTGCGGACGCCGGACTTTTCCGGTGCCCGGAATAAATTTCGTAAGACCCCGGAAAAACCCTTGAGGAGAAGCACACGTGGCTGCAAATGGCGGTACCAAGGCAATACTCGCGGCGCTGGCCGCCAACCTGACCATCGCCGTCCTGAAGTTCGTCGCCTACTTCCTGACGCTGTCCTCGTCGATGCTGGCCGAGGCCATCCACTCGATCGCCGACTCGGGGAACCAGTTGCTGCTCCTGCTCGGCGGCAAGCGCGCGCAGCGGCAGGCCAGCCAGGAGCACCCCTTCGGGTACGGGCGTGAGCGCTACATCTACGCCTTTATCGTCTCAATCGTGCTCTTCAGCGTCGGCGGCCTGTTCGCGCTCTACGAGGCATGGGGCAAGCTCCAACACCCGCACGGCATCGAAGGGGACTTCTGGTGGGTGCCCCTGGCTGTCCTGGTCGGCGCCATCATCGCCGAGTCGTTCTCCTTCCGGACGGCGATCGCCGAGTCCAACCCCCTCCGCGGGAAGCAGAGCTGGGTCAAATTCATCCGTAACGCCAAGCAGCCCGAACTCCCGGTGATTCTCCTCGAGGATTTCGGCGCCCTGGTGGGCCTCGTGTTCGCGCTCTTCGGGGTGGGCCTGACGCTCATCACCGGCAACGGCGTCTGGGACGCGCTCGGCACCGCCATGATCGGCCTGCTGCTCGTGGCGATCGCCGTGGTCCTGGCCATGGAAACGAAGTCCCTGCTCCTGGGCGAGTCGGCCACCCGCGATGACGTGGCCAAGATCCGCGCCGCGATCGAAGCCGGCGGCACGGGCATCATCCACTTGAAGACCATGCACCTTGGACCCGAGGAACTGCTGGTGGCAGCCAAGATCAGCATCGGCCGCTCGGATTCGGGCCAGGACATCGCCAAGGCAATTGACGACGCCGAGGTCCGCATCCGCGCGGCTGTCCCGATTGCCCGGGTCATCTACCTCGAACCGGATGTGCAGCGGGTCAGCGCCTCTTGACCGGCCGCCTCTTGACCGGCCGCCGCCGGCCGCCTAAGCGGCCAGCGGCCGCCTGCGCTCCACGACGCCGCTGATGGCAGCGACGCCGAGTCCGAGGACGGCGAGCACGGCCCCCACGAGCGCCGGCGCGACATAGCCCCAGCCCCACGCGATGACGAGGCCCCCGAGGAAAGCGCCCAGGGCGTTGGCGACGTTGAGCGCCGCGTGGTTGAGCGAAGACGCCAGGGAGGGCGCGTCAGGGGAGGCATCCAGGAGACGGGTCTGCAGCGCCGGAACCAGCATGGAGCCTGCGGCCCCGACCACGAAGACCATGACCAGCGCCGACCACACCCAGTGGACGGCGACGGCGTAGACCACCAGGGCCACGGCCGTGGCGGGAAGCACCCGGTAGATGGTCCCCATGACGGACCTGTCAGCGATGCGGCCGCCGATAATGTTGCCCACCACCATGCCGACTCCATAGAGGGCCACGACCAGCGGAAGCCAGGGCGCCGGCAGGCCCGCGACCGACGTCATGGTATGGGAGATGTACGTGTAGGTCGCGAAGAACCCGCCGAAGCCGACGATGCCGACCAGGATGGCGAGCCACACCTGAAGCCGCTTCAGCGCGCCAAGTTCGCGGCGGAAGCTGGCATCGGCGTGCGGCTTCTGGAACGGGACGAACTTCCAGAGCATCGCGAGCGTGATGACGCCGATCAGGCCGACCAACAGGAACAGGAGCCGCCACCCGTAGCTCTGGCCCAGCCAGGTGGCGAACGGTACGCCGATCACGTTGGACACCGTCAATCCGGCCATGACCATCGAAATCGCCCAGCCGCGCTTGGTCGGCGCCACCAGGGACGCGGCAATGACGGCGGCAACACCGAAGAACGCGCCGTGGGGCAGCCCGGCGGCGAACCGGGAGACCAGCATGGAGCCGTAGTCCGGGGCGAGGAACGAACTGAGGTTGGCGATGCTGAAGAACAGCATCAGCCCCAGCGCCAGATGCTTGCGCGGCAGCCTTGCCCCGACTGCGGCCAGCACGGGTGCACCGATGACGACGCCGAGGGCGTAGGCCGAAATCAGGTGGCCGGCCTCGGGAGTGCTGATGTTCAGGCCCTGCTCGATCTCCTTGAGCAGGCCCATCATGGTGAATTCCGTGGTACCGATGCCAAAGCCGCCCATGGCCAGCGCAATGATGGCGAGGGCAAGGTGACGGGTGCCGGTTTCGGACTGGGCCGGGGCGTGTGTAGTGGTTGTCATTCGTCTTTTCGTCGGTGATGTCCGGGCGTGCCGGGAAGAATCGGCAAGAAAAACCTGCTTTATAAAACGGGGAGGGCGCGCCGGATATTCCGGGAGCGGTCAGGCAGCACCTCCACCATTCTCCCTTACCCCGCCCCGGCCGCCGCGCCGGACTTAGACTGGGGTGCGTGACTGGACTCATCAGCGTCGTCGGCGGCGCAGTAGTGGACTCCCTGGCCGAACCAACGATGCTCCTGGCGGCGCGGCGCACGGCACCCCCGCAGTTCGCCGGAATGTGGGAATTCCCCGGCGGAAAGGTGGAACCCGGCGAAGCCGCCGAGGACGCCTTGCACCGTGAGCTCCAGGAGGAGTTGGGGGTGCTGGTGCGGCTCGGTCCCGAACTGCCGGGGGCATCCGCCGCGGGCTGGCCGCTCAACGCGAAGGCGGCGATGCGGGTCTGGTTCGCCGAACTTGCCGACGGCGAGCCGCGGCCCCTCGAGGACCACGACGAACTTCGCTGGCTCGACCTCCGCACCCCCGACGCCGTCCGCGGCCTGCCCTGGATCCCGGCGGACTTTCCGATTGTTGAGGCCCTCCTGGCGGCGGTCGGTGCCGCCGGACCGCGCGGGGCGGGCGCAGGCCTGGTGCGCTGACGGCGGACACCCCGGGCATTCCCGTCCTACGGCCTCTCGCCAAATCCCCGGGCATGTGCCTACTCTGAACGCAATCGAGAGGAGTGGCCCGTGCAGGTCGGTGTCGGACGAGAGCAACGCGCCGGAGAACGCCGGGTCGCGGCCACCCCCGAGACGGTGCGTCAGCTGACCTCCGTCGGCCTCGCCGTCCTGGTGGAGAGCGGCGCCGGAACCGAGGCCGGGTTCGCGGACCCGGCGTTCAAAGAGGCCGGCGCCACAGTGATTTCAGAACTCCCGTTCCCAGACCTGGACGTGCTGTTGCATGTCCGTCCACTCACCCCGGAAACGGTGGCCAGGCTTCGTCCCGGCGCCGTCACGGTAGGCCTGGCGTCGCCGGCCTCGGAACTGCCGACCGTCCGCGCCCTGGCGGCCGCCGGGGTCACCGCCTTCGCCCTTGAACTCCTTCCGCGGATTTCCCGGGCCCAATCCATGGATGCGCTCACGTCGCAGTCCCTGGTTACCGGCTACCGCGCCGTGCTCGAAGCCGCGGTCCGGTACCCGCGGTTCTTCCCGCTCTACATGACGGCGGCGGGCACCATCCCGCCGGCGAGGGTGCTGGTCCTCGGGGCCGGGGTTGCCGGGCTGCAGGCGATCGGCACCGCGAAACGCCTCGGTGCCCGGGTTTCCGCCAACGACATCCGTGCCGCCTCCGCCGACGAGGTCGCCTCGATGGGCGGGACGTTCATCAACCTGGACCTCGATGCGGCGGCCGAAGGCGCCGGGGGTTACGCCAGGGAACTGGGCGAGGACCGGGCCCAACGCCAGCGCAGTCTCCTGGCCCCGCATGTCGCCGCGGCCGACGTCCTGATCACGACTGCAGCCATCCCGGGACGGGCCGCCCCCTTGCTTGTGACCGCCGACATGGTGGCCGGCATGCGGGCCGGGTCGGTCGTCGTCGACCTCGCCGCGGACTCCGGCGGCAACGTCGAAGGCGTGGTCGCCGGGCAGGACATCCAGGTGCCGGTCGAGGGCGGCACGGTCACTCTCGTGGGCCTGCAGGACGCGGCATCCGCGATGCCCTCGGATGCGTCGCGGCTTTTCGCCCGGAATGTCAGCAACTTCCTGGCCCTCATGACCGACGCCGGCCAGGTCGCCCCGGACTTCGGCGACGACGTCGTCGCCGGAACCTGCCTGACGCACCGCGGCGCCGTGCGGCACGCCCCCACGGCGGCGGCACTGGCAGGGGACGCATGATGGGGCCGGTCACCCTGCTCACAGTGGTCGTGCTGGCGGTGTTCGTCGGCTTCGAGGTCGTCTCCAAGGTGACCAGCAAGCTGCACACACCGCTCATGTCCGGCGCCAATGCCATCCACGGCATCATCCTCGTCGGTGCGATCATTGTGGCCGGACAGGCCGGCGATCCCTGGGTGCTTGGCATCGCGCTCCTGGCCGTCGTCCTGGCGACCGTCAACCTGGTGGGCGGCTTCGTGGTCACGGACCGGATGCTGGAGATGTTCTCCCTGCACAAGCCGCACAAGCCCGCGCGGACGTCCGCGCCCAACGCGCCGGAGACGGGTCCCGCCCCGGCCGGCGGCGCGGCGGGCGGGGGGCCGCCGGGCGGGGGATCGTCGGGCGACGGCGTCACGGGGGAGGCCCGGTGAGCCTCCTGACCCCGGAATGGACTGCCCTGCTCTACCTGGTGGCCGCCGTCTGCTTCATCCTGGCGCTGAAGGGCCTGAGCTCGCCGAAGACCGCCCGGCGCGGCAACACCATCGGTGCCGCCGGCGCGCTCGTGGCGGTTGTCACGGTGTTTTTCTCGGCCCGGCTGGAGAATATCCCGCTGATCGTGGCCGCGATCGCCGTCGGCTGCGCCGTAGCGGTTCCCGTCGCCCGGCGGGTGCAGATGACCCAGATGCCGCAACTGGTGGCCCTGTTCAACGGCGTCGGTGGCGGCGCCGCGGCCCTGGTCGCCGCCCTCGAACTGAGCCACAGCGCGGATCCCTGGGTCCGGCTCGCCGTCGTCTTCACGATGCTGGTGGGCGCTGTGTCCTTCGCGGGCTCGGCGGTGACCGTGGGAAAGCTGCAGGATGTCATCAGCACCCGTCCGATGCTGTTTCCCGGGATGCCTTGGGTCATGGGTGCCGCGCTGCTGGGGGCGGTCGTCTCCGGGGCGATGGTGGTCATGACCGGGTCTGCCGGCTGGTCGCTGGCGCTGCTGGGCCTGGGGCTCGCGGCGGGTTTGCTCCTGGTGCTGCCGGTCGGCGGGGCTGACGTGCCGATCGTGATCTCGCTGCTGAATGCCTTCACCGGGCTCGCGGTGGCCGCGTCCGGCGTGGTCCTGGGCAACGTGCTGCTCCTCGTCGCCGGAACGCTCGTCGGGGCGAGCGGCACGATCCTGACCAAGGTCATGGCCTCGGCCATGGGCCGCGGCGTTACCGGCATCATGTTCGGCGCCTTCAAGGGCGGCTCGACGGCGGGTTCCACCGCCGTGAGCGACCGGCCCGTCCGCTCGTCCTCGCCGGAGGACGTCGCCGTTCAACTCGGCTACGCCCAGCGCGTGGTGATCGTTCCCGGCTACGGGCTCGCCGTGGCGCAGGGACAGCACACCGTGGCCGAGCTCGCCACAGCCCTGGCCGACCGCGGCATCGACGTGGTGTTCGCCATCCACCCCGTGGCCGGACGCATGCCGGGCCACATGAACGTGCTCCTGGCCGAGGCCGATGTGCCGTATGAGTCCCTGCGGGAGCTGGCGGAAATCAATCCCGAGTTCGCGAGCACGGACATCGTGCTGGTGGTCGGCGCGAACGACGTCGTCAACCCGGCCGCCAAGTCCTCGCCCGGCTCGCCCATCTACGGGATGCCGATTTTGGACGTGGTGCAGGCCCAGCAGGTGGTGTTCCTCAAACGGTCCATGCGGCCGGGGTTCGCCGGCATCGAGAACGATCTCCTGCACGACCCCAAGACCACGCTCCTGTTCGGGGACGCAAAGGATTCCCTGTCCCGGGTGCTCGGCGCCGTCAAGGCACTCTGAGGCCCGCTCGTTTCAAAAGAGTGTGGGCTGGGCCGCGTTGCCGGCATGCCGGGCCGGTGCATGTCCGGCCGTGTTCGGGATGCTTCCGGCGGGGTACTGGGCTTCCTCCTCCCGGGCATCGGCGCTAAGGTCCCGGTGGCTGAAGCCCTGTGAGCCGGAGAAGCCGTGCCGATCCTTGAAGTAGCGGATGCGCCCGGCCAGCCAGGTCCGGTATTCCTTGGATGCGTAGGATCCGCCGCCGTAGAGGCGGCGGTATTTGCCGGCAAGGTGCGGGTGTTCGCGGGCGATCCATTGCATGAACCATTCGCGGGTCCCCGGCTTGAGGTAGAGCGCGCCGGCCGTGACCCCGGTGGCGCCCGCGGCTGCGAGGGCGCCGAAGAGGGAATCGAGGGCGTCGTCGCCGTCGGTGAGCCAGGGCAGGATGGGCATGGCCATGACGCCGCAGGGAAGGCCAGCCTCCCGCAGCCGCGAGATGAGCTTCAGCCGGGCCCGCGGCCCGGGCGTTCCCGGTTCCACGGCCTCGGACAGTTGCTCGTTCGTCATGGCCAGCGAGATGCCCACACCGACGGGCACCTGGGCCGCGGCATGCTTCAGGAGCGGAATGTCGCGGGCCAGGAGCGTGCCCTTGGTGAGGATGGACAGGGGCGTGCCGGAATCGGCGAGGGCGCCGATGATGNCGGGCATGAGCCGGTAGCGGCCCTCGGCGCGCTGATAGGGGTCCGTGTTGGTGCCGAGGGCCACGTGCTCGTGCCGCCAGCCCGGTTTGGCCAGTTCCTTGCGCAGGACCTCTGCCGCGTTGACTTTGACCACCACCTGGCTGTCAAAGTCCAGGCCGGCATCGAAGTCCAGGTAGGTGTGGCTCTTGCGGGCAAAGCAGTACACACAGGCGTGGCTGCAGCCGCGGTACGGGTTGATGGTCCAGTCGAACGGCATCCTGGAACCGGCCACCACTTTGTTGAGCACCGATTTGGCAGTGACCTCATGGAAAGTGATGCCGGCAAACTCAGGGGTGGACACCGACCGCACCAGGCCGGCCAGCGGGAGCAGCGCGTCAGGGCGCGGTGGCGCCGGGGACTTTGCAGCCGCTGAATCAGGACGCGGAGACTCCGCGGCCGGGGTGCCGGGAGAGTCGCGCTCCAGTGCTTGTGCGTCCCATCTCATCCCTATATTCGAATGTATGTTCGATTAGATGTCAAGGATCCCCTGACCGTTGCCCTGACCGTTGCCCTGACGATTGACCGGAAGCCGCCGCCGGCGCGGTGTACGCTTCGCGAACTGGCCTTGCAGCGACGCGACGCAGGGCACATCTATGGGGGTAGGAAACAGTGAAGCATCGAAGCCTGGGAGCCGCGGCCGCGGGAATGGCACGGTTTTCGTTCCGAACCCTGCTGAGGGCACCGTGTCCGTCATCGCGCCCCAGGGATCGACGGTGGACCGCACTGTCACCGTTGGGGCCGGCGCGGTGGAAGTGGCGGACACGAAGGACGGCGCCGCGTACGTGACAAACCAGGGCGAGGGCACGGTCTCGGTGATCCCTCCCGGGGGGGGACGCCGTAGGAAGGCAGTCCAGCGGGAGCGTCTTGTTAGGCTGGGGCGATGATCCTCCTGACCGGGTTTGAACCGTTTGGCGGCGCCACGATCAACCCGTCCTGGGCCGCAGCCCGGTCGGCGGCGCGGCTTCTCGCTGGCGACGGGCACGACGTCCAGGCCGTGGAACTGCCCTGCGTCTTCGGGGCCTCAGCCCGCGCGCTCGAGGACGCTGTGGAGCGCTTCCGGCCCGAGCTGGTGCTGTGCGCCGGGCAGGCCGGCGGGAGGGCGCGGATCTCGCTCGAACGCGTCGCCATCAACTGTGACGACGCCCGGATCCCCGACAACGCCGGCAACCAACCCGTCGATGAACCCGTGGTGGCCGGCGGCCCGGCGGCCTATTTCACGTCCCTGCCCGTCAAGGCGGCGCTCGCGGCATTGGCCGCGGAACAGATCCCCGCCGAGGTGTCCCAGAGTGCGGGGACGTATGTGTGCAACCACGTCTTCTACGCGCTCATGCACGCCCTGCGGAGGTACCCGGACACCAGGGGCGGCTTCGTGCACGTCCCCTACGAAGACTCACAGCTGCCGGCCGGCAGCAGCGCGCCGTCCCTGCCGGCGCCACAGCTGGCGGCGGCGCTCGCCGTCGTCGTCCGTACTGCGCTCAGGACGACGGCGGACCTGAGGCTGGCCGCCGGCGCGACGCACTGACCCTCAGCCGAGCAGTTCCCACACGACGCCGAGAGTGGCGGTGACGCTCGACTCGCCGGCCTCGACCGTGAGTGATTCCGCCGCCACCGCCCGCTGCATCTTCGCCACGGGGACGGGCGCCTGGAATCCGGACTGCTGGGTGAGCGTGAGAACCTTGCCCAGGCTCGCCCCGGACAGGGCGGCGTAGTGCTCCGCCGTGGTCCGGGCATCCTGCCAGGCGGCCTCCCGGGCCTGGGCCTCCACGGCGGCGGGATCGGTGAAGCCGAGGCTCAGCCCGTTCAGCCGGACGTCGTCGCCGCCGGCGGCAACGGCCGCGGCCAGGATCTCCGAGGACGAGGACAGGCTGCGGATCCTGACGGTGAGGGTGCTCGAGGCCGCGTAGCCGGTCACAACCTGGCCCTTTCCGTCCTGCCAGTTGACCTCGGCCCGGACGTTGAGGCCGGAGGCGGACATGTCCGCGCTGTCCACCCCGTGCTGCCGCAGCGCCGCGGTGATTGCGGCGGACCGGATCCCGGCGTCGCCGTAGGCCCCGGCCACGGTCTCCCGGCGGCACTCCACTCCGATCGACAGGGTCAGGAGGTCCGGCACGGCCTCCGCGCTGCCGGTTCCGGTGACCGAGATGCTTCTGGGGCTGTCTGTCATTTCAGGCCTCGTAACGTTCGGGGGCGGCGGTGCCGCCCGTTTTTCGGTGTGTCCGGGGAACGGCCCCACGACCGCCGGCGCGGGGATACCCGCCTGCTTCCAGCCCCGCCTGCCGCTCGAAGAAATTCGCGCTGCCAGGGTTGCCGGTACGCCACAGCGACCAGCCCGCGGCAATGAGGTACAGGGGCAGGAACGGCAGCCCCAGGCACCAGGCGTATTGGGTGCTGTGGCGCTCTTCGTGCCCCAGCAGCACCGGATTGGCGCGGGCCGCCTCCTGGCCGGCCCGGAACAGGACCACGTTCCCGACCGTAAAGGCCGCGGCAAAGGGCAGCCGCCAGCCGTAGCGGGCCGCGATCAGCAGTCCCCGCGGACCGGGCCTGATGTCCGTCCCGGCACAGCCGGCTATCAGCAGGCCCAGGAGGGTGGACCCGTTGAGCATGTTGGCGACCTGCCGCAGCCGTTGTCCGGACGTCATGAGGCCATGGTAGCCGGGGGTGCTCTCGGGGCAGGCGGCCGGGCTGCCGCTCCGGCAGGGGAGCCCAGTCGCAGGCGCCGTCACGTTCCGGCGGGCGTTGACTCGCCGTCGGCAGCCGTCTACTAGACTGGAGGCGGTGCCCGCCGGAGCGTTTTCGCCGGCAGTGCACCACGACCTGTGACCATAAGCCTTGCCGACAACCCGTGACCGTGCCGCGTGCTCGTCCCGGTGCCGCCGGCATGATCCGACTCGTAGCTAAGAACAGTAGATGACTGAAACTTTGCCGGGCGCCGCCGTCCCGAATCCTCTGGATGAAGCCGCCATCACCGCCGCCGTAGACCAGGCGGTTGCCGCCATCGCCGCCGCCGCGACCCTCGACGAACTCAAAGCCGTGCGCCTGGCGCACACCGGCGAGAAGTCCGCGTTGAGCCTCGCCAACCGTGAGATCGGTGCGCTGCCCAAGGACCAGAAGGCCGCCGCCGGCAAACTCATGGGAGCCTCCCGGGGACGCGTCAACAAGGCGCTCGCGGACCGCACGGCGGAACTGGAAGCCGAGAACGACGCGCGGATCCTCGTCGAAGAGACCGTGGATGTCACCGCGGCGCCCCGCCGGCGCCGGGCCGGTGCCCGGCACCCGCTCTCGACGCTGCAGGACCGCGTCGCGGACATCTTCGTCGGCATGGGCTGGGAAATCGCCGAAGGACCCGAGGTCGAGTCCGAATGGTTCAACTTCGACGCCCTGAACTTCAAGCCGGACCACCCCGCCCGCGACATGCAGGACACGTTCTTCGTCGAGCCTCCCGAGGCGCACCTGCTCATGCGCACGCACACCTCGCCGGTGCAGGTCCGCTCCATGCTGGAACGCGAACTGCCCATCTATGTGTTGTGCCCGGGCAAGGTGTTCCGCACGGACGAGCTCGACGCGACGCACACCCCGGTCTTCCACCAGTTCGAGGGCCTGGCCATCGACAAGAACCTGAGCATGGCGGACCTCCGCGGCACCCTGGAACACTTCGCACGGCAGATGTTCGGCGAGGAAGCCCAGATCCGACTCCGCCCGAACTACTTCCCGTTCACCGAGCCGTCCGCCGAGCTGGACATCTGGCACCCCGGTGCCAAGGGCGGCCCCAGCTGGATCGAATGGGGCGGCTGCGGCATGGTCAACGCCAATGTCCTGCGCGCCGCCGGGATCGATCCGGACATCTATTCAGGTTTTGCCTTCGGCATGGGCATCGAGCGCACCCTCATGTTCCGCAATGAGGTCGGCGACATGCGCGACATGATTGAAGGCGACGTACGTTTCAGCGAGCACTTCGGGATGGAGATCTAACAGTGCGTATCCCCCTTTCCTGGCTGCGCGAATTCGCGCAGGTCCCGGCCGGCGCGAGCGCCGAGGACGTCATGGCCGAACTCGTCAAAGTCGGTTTTGAAGAAGAAGCAGTCCACCGCCCTACGGACACCCTCCAGGGCCCGATCGTCGTGGGCCAGGTGCTCAGCATCGTCAAGGAGCCCCAGTCCAACGGCAAGACCATCAACTGGTGCCAGGTCCGGGTGGTCCCCGAGGGCCGGGAGCAGACCCTGACCGGCGACGGCATCGACCCCTCCGGCGTGCAGGGCATCATCTGCGGCGCGCACAACTTCGTCGAAGGCGACAAGGTGGTGGTCACCCTCCCCGGTGCCGTGCTGCCCGGCGACTTCCACATTTCCGCGCGCAAGACCTACGGCCACCTCTCCGCCGGCATGATCGCCTCCGTGCGTGAGCTCGGCATCGGGGAGGACCACGACGGCATCCTGGTGCTGTCCCGGATCGGCCTGGACCCCGAGCCGGGCACCGACGCCATGGAACTGCTGGGCCTCTACGACCAGGCCGCCGAGATCAACGTGACCCCGGACCGCGGCTATGCCTTCTCTATTCGCGGCGCGGCCCGCGAATACGCACACGCCACCGGCACCGCGTTCACCGACCCCGCATCGAAGGTGCAGGCCCCGGACGTGCTCTCCGGCGGCTACGGCGTCAAGCTCAACGACGACGCCCCCATCTACGGCAAGCCCGGCTGCGACCGCTTCGTGGCCCGCACCGTCCGCGGCGTGGACGCCACCCGGCCCACCCCGCCGTGGATGACCGCCAGGCTCCGGCTCGCAGGCATCCGCTCGATCTCCCTGCCGGTGGACATCTCCAACTACGTCATGCTTGAGCTCGGGCAGCCGAACCACTGCTATGACCTCGACAAGCTGGCCGGCGACATCGTGGTGCGGCGCGCCACCGCGGGGGAGAAGATCACCACCCTGGATGACAAGGAGCGCACGCTCGACGCCGAGGACCTGCTGATCACGGACGACTCCGGACCCATCGGGATTGCCGGCGTCATGGGCGGCGCCCACACCGAGGTCTCGGACTCCACCACGAACATCCTGGTCGAGGCCGCGCACTTCGACGAAGTCTCGATCGCCCGCTCGCGCCGCCGCCACAAACTGCCGTCCGAGGCGTCGAAGCGCTTCGAACGCGGCGTGGACTGGCAGGTGGCCGGAGTCGCAGCCCAGCGGGTCGTGGACCTGCTGGTCGAGCTCGCCGGCGGGACGGCCGACGAGGCCGGGACCGACGTCGGGACGGCGCCGGACGCCGTCACCATCGAACTGCCGGCAGGATACGCCGCAGCCCGGATCGGGATCGACTTCACCGAGGACCACATCGTCACCGCCCTCGAGGACCTGGGCGCCGTCGTCGAGGAAAACGGCACCGGCCACACGGTGACCGCCCCGAGCTGGCGCAACGACCTCGAAACCCGGGACGACCTCACCGAGGAAATCGCCCGCCTGGTCGGCTACGACAAAATCCCGGCAACCCTGCCGGTGGCACCGCCGGGCCGCGGCCTGACCCGCATCCAGCAGCAGCGCCGCCGCCTGATCCAGGCCCTCGCCGATGCCGGACTCACCGAAGTGCTCGCCTACCCGTTCGTGTCCAAGGCCGCCAACGACACCTTCGGTGTCCCGGCCGAGGGCGCCGAACGGACGGCGCTCAAGCTGGCCAACCCGATCAGCGAGGAGCACGGCTTCCTGCGGACTTCGATCCTGCCGGGCCTGATCGAGGTGGCCAAGCGCAACCACTCCCGCGGGTTCCGCGACCTCGCCCTTTTCGAGGCCGGAAGCGTGTTCCTGCCCGGCGAACAGCTGGGAACGGCCTCGATCCCGCCGCTCGGCGTCAAGCCGGGCGATGAGGTGCTGGAGGCCCTGTACGACGGCGTTCCGGACCAGCCGCTGCACGTCGCCGCGGTGTTCACGGGTCACGACTCGCCGGCCGCCCCGGGCCACACTCCGCGGGCCTGGGACTGGGCGGACGCCCTTGACGTTGCCCGGCTCGCCGGCGACGTACTCGGCGTCGAGCTTCTCGTCACGCAGGGCCGCCACCAGGCGTTCCACCCGGGCCGGGCCGCGCAAATCGAACTGCGCACCGGCGAAGTGGTGGGCTACGCCGGTGAACTCCACCCGAAGCTGCTGGCGGCCTACGACATGCCGGCCCGCTCCGTGGCGCTGGAGCTGAACGCCGATGCGCTCTTCGACGCCGCTGCCGACGTGATCGTCGCCCGGCACATCTCCACGTACCCGGTGGCCACCCAGGACGTCGCCCTCGTGGTGCCGCAGGATGTCCCGGCCGAAGAGGTGCTCACGGCGCTGCGCGACGGCGCCGGCGAATTGCTCGAGGATGTCGCCCTGTTCGACGTCTACGCCGGCAAGGGCATCGAGGACGGCAAGAAGTCGCTGGCGTTCAGCCTGCGGTTCCGCGCCGCCGACCGCACCCTGACGGCGGACGAGGCATCGGCGGCACGTGAGGGTGCCGTGGCCGTTGCCTACGAACGCTTCGGGGCGGTGCAGCGCTGACTGCTGCGCTGAACACCGCGCCAAGGAACTGAAAGGGCGGGCCATGGCATCACACCTCGTTGTGCGGGCCTGCCCGCCCTTTCGCGTCCCGGGCGACGAGCGGGCGCTGCTGGACGGCCCGGAACTGGAGCGGGCGCAGGCCATGGCGGCGCGGACCCGGGAGGATTTCCTCGCCGGGCGGGTGGCGCAGCGGCGGTTCGCTGCCGGGCTGTTGGGCGTGGAGGCGTCGGACCTCACCGCCTGCTACAGCTGTCCCCGTTGCGGCACGGGCGCGGAGATCTCCCACGGCCGGCCCGGCTACCTGCTCCGGGGCGCGCCCGCCCCGCTGCTGCTCAGCCTGTCCCGCGCGGCGGGATGGACCCTGCTGGCCGGAGTCGTGGACCCGGACCCGGGCCTGCGCCTGGGCATCGACGCCGAGGACCCGGCGCGGACGGACTTCGAGGGATTCGATGCCGTGGTGCTGACCCCGGCGGAACAGGCGGACCTCGCCGGCCTGCACGGTGCCGCACTGCTGCGCGGCCGCGCCCGGCTGTGGGCGCGCAAGGAGGCCTGGCTCAAGATGACCGGCACGGGCCTGCGGACGGCTCCGAACACCGTCGACGTCCGGCAGGACGGCCAGGACGGTCCCGCCGGCCGCCCCGGACTTCGGGACCTCCCGGGGTCTGAAACCGGACTGCCGGCGGAGCTGGTCGCCGCCGTCGCCCTGGCGGTCAATTCCTGAGAGACGAGCTTCAACAGACGAGCCTGACAGTCCGTCCCCAGGCTTAGCCGGCCACTCCCGGCACAGGATGCGGGAACGGCGGGAGCCGCTCCTCGAACAGCCACGGGTGCAGCAGCGCCTCGGCGTCGATACCCGTGGTGTGGCCGGCCGCGATGATGAAATCGGCCGTGGTCACGGTGCCGTGGCGGAATCGGTCCGTCCAGTCGTGGAGCAGGGCGAAGAACGCAAGGTCGCCGCAGCGTACCCGCAGTGCGTGCAGGGCCAGGGCACCGCGCTTGTAGACGCGGTCGTCGAACATCAGCGCCGGCCCGGGGTCGCCCACCACCAGGTTCTGTGCGATGCCGGAAAGTTTGCGCCAGGCGGCGCGGGCCCGGCCGTCCACCGTCATCACCCCGGCCTCCTCGGACCAGAGCCACTCCGCGTAGCAGGCGAAGCCCTCGTGCAGCCAGATGTCCCGCCACGTGGCCGTGGTGAGCGAGTTCCCGAACCACTGGTGGGCGAGTTCGTGGGCGACCATGCGCTGTGATTCCCAGTCCTGTCGCAGGTGATTGGGACCCAGGATGGACAGCGTCTGTGCCTCCAGGGGGATTTCCAGCACGTCCCCGGTGACCACCACGGTGTACTCCGGGAACGGATACGGCCCAAAGCAGTTCGTGAAGGTCCGCATCATGCCGGGCTGGCGGGCCAGCCCGGCCAGGGCGTTCGCCGCGAGCGACGCCGGGACCGCCACATACTGCGGCACGTGCCCCGACGGCCGCTCGGCATTGAGCGTCAGGAGTTCGTAGCGCCCGATCTGGACTGTTGCCAGGTACGTGGCCATCGGTTCGGCCTGCTCGTACACCCACGTTTCGCGGCTGGCCCTGCGGGTGCGGGAGAGCAGCACCCCGTTGCAGACCGCCCGGTAGTTCGCATCCGTGGTCACCGTGATGCGGTAGCTTGCTTTGTCCCGCGGATGGTCGTTGCACGGAAACCAGGAGGCGGCGCCGTTGGGCTGCCCGGCCACCAGCACGCCGTCGGAAAGCTCCTCCCAGCCCACTTCGCCCCACAGGCCGCGGCGCGGCGCCGGGTAACCCTCGTAGCGGATGTCCAGCGTGAAGGCCTCTTCGGCCAGCAGCGGCACGTCGGGGTAGATCACCAGCTGCTCGGCCCGCTGGGTGAACCTGCGCACCCTGCGGCCGTCGAGCTGGATCTTGGTGGCCCGCAGCCCGGTCAGGTCCAGCACAATCGCCGACGTCGGAAGCTGCGTCATGGCGTGCAGGACGGCGTGGCCGGCCAGGCGGTTGCTGCTCACCCGGTAGTCCAGATCGAGTTCGTACCGGGAGACCCGGTACGCGTTGGTGCCGTGGCCGGGCATGTACGGATCCGGCGCGCCGCTGTCTGGTGTGCCACTGCTGGGTGCGCTGCTGCTGGTTGCGCTGGTGCTCAATGGAGAAAAACCTTCGGGTCGTGGTGCTGGTGGACGTGCGCGGACCGGGCCTAGCGGGGGCCGGCGGGCGGGGCCGGCCCGTCCCACGGGCTGACCGGGTTGCCCATCCAGTACGTCCCGGCAGGGACGGTTTCGCCCCGCATCACGAGGGAAGCCGGCCCCACCGTGCCGCCGCTGCCGATCCTCGCCTGCGGCAGGATCACGCCGTGCGGGCCCATGGTGGCTCCGTCATCGAGCGTAACAGTGTCGATGCTCATCACCCGGTCGTGGAACAGATGGGTCTGGACGACGCACCCGCGGTTGACGGTCGAGTTCCGGCCCAGCGTGACAAGGTCGGCCTCGGGCAGCCAGTAGCTCTCACACCAGGTGCCGGCGCCGATCTTCGCGCCGAGCGCCCGCAGCCACCACACCAGCGCGGGGGTGCCCGTGGCCGCGCGGGCGAACCATGGTGCGCTGACCATCTCGATGAAGGTGTCCACCACTTCGTTCCGCCAGATGAAGGAACTCCAGAGCGGGTGCTCGCCGGCGTGGATCCGCCCCACCAGGAGCCACTTGGCCACGACCGCACTGGCGGCGGCCGTCGCCCCGGCCAGCAGGACCACCACTCCGCCCAGGACAGCCGCCACCGCGTAGCTGAAGGTTGCCGCCAGCGTGTCAAAGGCGACCATCACGCCGACGGCGATCGCCACCGTCAGCATGACCGGGACAAACCGGCACAGCTCCCACAGGGTCCGCGCGACCTTCAGCCGCACGGGCGGCTGGTAGGTCCGGGTGTCGTCGGAGGCGATCGCGGTGCGCCGCAAGCGGACCGGCGGGCTGCCCAGCCACGAGGTGCCGGACTTTGCCTTGGCCGGCGTCGCCGAGAGGACCGCGACGAGGGAGTTCTTGGGCACGTTGCGGCCGGCAGCCGTCATGCCCGAGTTGCCCAGGAAGGACCGCTTGCCGATCTTTGCCGGCGCAATCCGCATCCAGCCGCCGTCCAGTTCGTAGGAGGCCACCATGGTGTCGTCAGCCAGGAACGCGCCTTCGCCCACGGTGGTCATCCGGGGGATCAGGAGCACGGTCGACGCCTCGACGTTGCGGCCCACTTTCGCGCCAAGGAGCCGGAGCCAGACGGGGGTGAAGAGGCTCGCATAGACCGGGAACAGCAGGTCCCGGGCCAGGTCCAGCACCCGCTCGGTTGCCCATACCTGCCAGCCGATCCGGCTGCGCACCCGGTAGTAGCCTTCGGCGAGGCCGATGCTAAGCAGGCGCGTCGTGGCCAGGACCAACAGCAGATTGGTCAGGAACCACACCAGGGCCGCCAGGGGCACCGACAGCACCAGGCCGGGCAGGGCCGCGGACAAGGAGGAGCTGCCCCGGATGAACGCGAAGATCACCAGGGCCGCTGCGGCGGCCGAAACATAGGGAATGAGAGCCAGCACCGCCGACGCCGCGGCGAACCCGGCAAACCACAGCCGGCCGGTCAGCCGATGCCCGGCGGCGGGAGGCTCCGGCCACGAGCGTCGGGCCTTGCCCCGGCGTTCCGCCGGCGACCCGGCCACCAGCTGCCCGGCCTTGACCTTGCCCATCACCGCGGACCCCGGCTCCACCTGCGCTCCGGCGCCCACCGTGGCTCCCGGCATCAGGGTACTGCGCGCCCCGACGCTGGCACCGGGGCCGATCCGGATGGCGCCGATGTGGACGCGGTCGCCGTCGATCCACCAGCCGGAGAGGTCCACTTCCGGTTCGATGTTGGACCCGGCGCCCAGGGTCAGCAGCCCCGTGACAGGCGGCAGCGAATGCAGCTGGACGTTCTCGCCGATCTTCGCGCCCAGCGCCTTGGCGTAGTAGGGCACCCAGGGCGCGCTGGCCAGGCTGATCGCGCCGGCGAGGTCCTGGATCTGCTCCGCGAGCCAGAGCCGGATGTGCACCTTGCCGGAGCGAGGATACGTTCCGGGTCCGACGTTGCGCAGCAGGATGCGGGCCGCGGCAATGGAGATCATCATCCGCCCGGCGGGACTGACAAAGACGAGCCAGGACGCACCGATCCACCACCACGAGATGGTCGGCGCGGCACTGAATCCGGCGAAGGCGGCCAGAAGGTTGTTGGCAGCCATCAGGTACGTCAGCCAGCGCATGCCGACCAGGATGTGCAGGGGGATACCCATGAGGGTCTGGAACGCCTGTGACCTGCGCGCCGTCGGCCGGACGGTGCGCTCCTGCGCGGGGACCGGGCCGCCTTCGGGCAGGGACTGGCGCGCCGCATCCACCAGGGCACCCACCCGGGGGGTCGCGTAGATATCGGCCACCGTGATGGTGGGGTAGCGGACCCGGAGGGCGGAGACGAGCTGCGCGGCGGCCAGCGAGCCGCCCCCGTAGGCGAAGAAGTCGGCGTCGAGGCTGGTGACCGGGCTGCCCAGCACAGCGCTCCACTGCTCCACGATCCACTGCGCGTCCTCCGGCAGGTTCAGCGGGGCGCCCTCGGCCTCGGCGGCTCCGGCGCCGCTGAGCGGCCAGGGCAGGGCGTGCCGGTCCACTTTGCCGCTGGTCTTGGTTGGCAGCGAGTCCACGAGCGTCAGGAGCGGGATGAGGGGAGCCGGAAGGCTTTCGCCCAGCAGTTCGCGGGCGGCCGCGAGGTCGATGTCATTGCCCGAGGCGGAGGCCAGGTAGCCGACAAGGATCTGGTTGCCGGCCGCCGTCGTCTGCACGGCGGCCGCGGCCCCGGCGACGTCCGGCAGCGACTGCAGGGCGGCGTCGATTTCCCCGAGTTCAATCCTGCGGCCGCCCAGCTTGACCTGCTCATCGGCGCGGCCCTGGAAGATCAGGCCCTCGGCCTCGTACTTCACGAGGTCGCCGGAGCGATAGGCACGCGCCCAGCCCAGCGACGGCATGGGGGCGTACTTCTCGGCATCCTTGGCCGGATCGAGGTACCGGGCCAGCCCCACACCGCCGATGATCAGTTCGCCCACGTCACCTTCGGCCACGGGCACGGAATCGGCGTCGACGACGGCGAGGTCCCAGCCGTCCAGCGGCAGTCCGATCCTGACGGGGCCGGGGCCGCCCAGCCGGGCGGCGCACGCGACGACGGTGGCCTCGGTGGGGCCGTACGTGTTCCACACTTCCCGGCCCTCGACGGCGAGCCGCTCGGCCAGGTCCGGGGGACAGGCCTCGCCGCCGAAGATCAGCAGGCGGACGCTTTCCAGCGACTCGACGGGCCACAGCGCGGCAAGCGTGGGGACGGTGGAAACCACGGTGATGCCGTGGCTGATCAGCCACGGCCCGAGGTCCATCCCGGTCCGGACCAGCGCCCGGGGCGCCGGCACGAGGCACGCGCCGTGGCGCCAGGCGAGCCACATCTCCTCGCAGGAGGCATCGAACGCCACGGACAATCCGGCCAGCACCCGGTCCTGCGGTCCCACCGGTTCGTCCTGGAGGAACAGGCGGGCTTCGGCGTCCACGAACGCGGCGGCCGAACGGTGCTGCACGGCAACGCCCTTGGGCGTCCCGGTGGATCCGGACGTGAAGATCACCCAGGCGTCGTCGTCGGGACCTGCCGGCCTGGCCGCCGGGAACGGCCGGGGATGCCTGCTGTCCGTGACGATCTTCCCGCCGGCGCGCAGGATGCCGGAGACCCGGGCCTCGCCGAAGACCAGTTTGGCGCGCTCGTCCGGATCGTCGGCATCCACCGGAACATAGGCCGCACCGACCAGCAGCACCGCCAGGATCGAGATGTAGAGCTCATTGGTGCCGGACGGGATGCGGATCCCGATCTTGTCGCCGGCGCCCAGCCCCGCCGCGTGCAGCTTCCGTCCCGTTGCCCGGACCTCGTGCATGAGCTGGGCGTAACTGAGGGACCGGTGGCCGTCGTCGAGCGCGGACGCATCGGGGAACCGGGCGGCGGTCTCATGGAGGATCTTCATGAGCGTCCGCTCCGGCGGGGCGGCCAGCGAGCCCGGGAGCTGGGGCGCGTGGACGGGGATCCCGGCGGCTTCCGCGGGCTGCGCCGCAGCGGCGTCGGGGGTCTTACTCGGGGTCAGCTGTTGCTCGGTCACTGGCGCATTGTCCCTGCAGGAGATGAACGGAAGGTAGTGCCGTGCGGCCTAGGGGACCAGGATGACTTTGCCGGTGGTGCGGCGCTGTTCGAGGTCCTCATGGGCGTCGGCTGCCTCGCCCAGGGAGTAGCGGGCGCCGATCCGGACGTTGAGGCTGCCTGCTGCTGCAGCGGCAAAGACCTCGTCGGAGCGCCAACGCCGTTCCCGGGCGTCGCGAAGGTAGTGGCCCATGGTGGGCCGTGTGAGGAAAAGCGAGCCGCCGGCGTTGAGGCGTTGCGGGTCGAACGGCGGCACCGGACCCGAAGCCGCGCCGAAGAGCACCAGCATGCCCCGGACGCGCAGCGACTCCAGGGAGGCATCGAAGGTGTCCTTGCCGACGCCGTCGTACACCACGTCCGCGCCGGTGCCGTCCGTCAGTTCCCGGACCCGCCCGGCGAAGCCGACGTAGCGCAGCACGTGGTCGGCGCCGGCTCCGCGGGCCAGTTGTTCCTTCGCGTCCGTGGAGACCGTCGTGATGACGCGGGCGCCCCGGGCCTTGAGCAGCTGGATCATGAGCAGGCCGACGCCGCCAGCGCCAGCGTGCAGCAGCACGGTGTGGCCGGGCTCCACCTTGAACGTGGAATTGATCAGGTAGTGCGCCGTCACGCCCTGCAGCGGCAGCGCGGCGGCGGTGAAATCGTCCAGGCCGTCCGGCACCGGGAGGGCTTTGTCCTCGTCGATGAGGGCGTAGCCTGCGTAGCAGTTGATGCCTTCCGCCGTCGCCACGCGGTCGCCGGGCGCGAACCCGGTGACGCCGTCGCCGACTTCCTCCACGGTGCCTGCGGCCTCGGAGCCCGGCGTGAAGGGGTAGCTGACCTTGTAGACTCCGCCGCGCTTGTAGGTGTCAATGAAGTTCACACCCGCGGCGGCGACCTTGATCAGCAACTGGCCGGGCCCGGGGACGGGACGCTCCGTTTCGGTGAGCTCCAGGACCTCAGGTCCACCGGCGCGGCGGGCGACGATCGCGTGCATCATGTGTCTCCTATTCCGGGCCGGGATTGTGTCCTGGTCCCACGAACCATCCTAGGGACACCAGTGACAACCATGAAGGGGCGGTTCGTAACCCGTCGTCACGTGCTGCGTCTCCCGCCCGGCGTGACGGCAGGCGTGTGAGCGGCAGGCGCGTGCCGGCGTCTAGTACCGGCGGGTGACGGTCGCCATCGGGCATTCGAAGTGGCGGCCCGCGGCGAGTCCGACGTCGTTGAGGTAGCGGACAATGATGGCGTAGGACTGCATCAGGGTGGTTTCCGTGTAGGGAACCTGGTGCGTGGCGCAGTACTCGCGGACGATCCTGGCGGCCTTGTCCAGCTGGGGACGGGCCATGTCCGGGAAGAGATGGTGTTCCGCCTGGCGGTTCAGGCCGCCGAGCAGGATGTCCATGAAGAGGCCGCCGGAGATATTCCGTGACGTCAGGACCTGCCGGCTGAAGAAATCCACCCGGCTGTCCGCCGGCAGGACGGGCATGCCTTTGTGGTTGGGCGCGAAGGACGCCCCCATGTAGAAGCCGAAGACGGCCAGCTGGACGCCGATGAAGGCGAACGCCATGCCCAGGGGCAGGAAGCTGAAGGCGAGGACCGGCAGCAGGCTGAGCCGGACCGCGAGGATGGGGATTTCAACCCAGCGGTGCGTGACCTTGGCCCGGCGGACGATGAATTTCACCGAATCGATCTGCAGCCCCAAACCCACCAGGAACAGGAGCGGGAAGAAGAACCAGCCCTGTTTGCGGGTCAGGAAGGCGAAGCGCCCCTTCCGGTCGGCCACGGCTTGAGTGTGGAAGGCGATCGGGCCCGGCGCAATGTCCGGATCCTTGGAAATGACGTTCGGGTGGTTGTGGTGCGCGCCGTGCTTCTGCTCCCACCAGGAGTAGCTGATGCCGGCCACGGACGTGGCGAGCAGCCGGGCTGCCCAGTCGTTGGCGCGGCGGGACGCGAAAATCTGGCGGTGGCCGGCCTCGTGGGCCAGGAAACTCAGCTGCGTGCACAGGATGCCCAGGGCGGCAGCGATCAGGAGCTGGAACCAGCTGTCACCGATGAGCGCGAAGCCGAACCAGGTGGCGGCCATCAGCAGCACGAGGCTGGCGAACAGGGTGATGTAGAAGCCGACGCGCCGTTCAAGGAGGCCGGCCGTCTTCACGCTCTTCAGGAGTTCCGAATAGCTCAGGACGACGGCGTTCGGTTGCCGCACGCGGGCTGGCGGACGCCCCGGCGTTTGAGCGGGAAGGGTGGAAGTGGCAGTCATGGGGCGCTGGCCTCGTCACGGTTACGGGCAACGCTGCAACTGACATTCGCAGCTGCACGGTCTGGATCACCCTCCACCCAGCATACGCCCCCGGTTTTTCCGGAGGGCCGGCCCGCACCTGAATCCTCTGCCGGCGCAATTCCGGATGCCGCCCGGCGGCCCACCTGGTTCGGACACGCACACATGGATGCATAAATATCGGCATCTATGCATACTCTTGCTGTATAGTCGTGCTTATGACTATTTCTGTTGCCGTTTCCGGGGCGAGCGGCTATGCCGGTGGCGAGGTCCTGCGGCTCCTCGCCGGTCACCCTGACGTCACCATCGGTGCCATCACGGCCCACAGCAACGCCGGTTCCAGACTAGGCGAATTGCAGCCGCATCTCCATGGCCTGGCGGACCGGATCCTGGAAGACACCACCGTGGAGAACCTGGCCGGGCACGACGTCGTGTTCCTGGCCCTGCCGCACGGCGCGTCCGCGGAGATCGCGGCCCAGTTGCCGGCCGGGACGGTCGTGATCGACGCCGGAGCGGACCACCGGCTCGAAGACCCGGCGGCTTGGGAGAAGTTCTACGGTTCGGCGCACGCCGGGACCTGGCCGTACGGCCTGCCCGAACTGCCCGGCCAGCGCGAGGCCCTCCGCGGCGCCACCCGGATCGCCGTGCCCGGCTGCTACCCGACGTCGGCCCTGCTGGCCCTGACGCCCGGCTTCAGCAGCCACCTCCTGGAGGCCGACGACGTCGTGATCGTTTCCGCATCCGGCACGTCCGGCGCCGGCAAGGCCGCCAAGGTCAACCTGATCGGCGCCGAAGTCATGGGCTCCATGAGCCCCTACGGCGTGGGCGGCGGGCACCGGCACACCCCGGAAATCGAACAGGGCCTGTCCAAGGCGCTGAATGCGCCCGTCACCGTCTCGTTCACCCCGACCCTGGCCCCGATGAGCCGCGGCATCCTCACGACGGCGACGGCCAAAGTGCGCGCTGGCGTCACCGCCGCGGAACTCCGCCGCGCCTGGGCCGACGCCTACGACGACGAACCGTTCGTCCACCTGCTCCCCGAGGGCCAGTGGCCCTCGACCAAGTCCGTGCAGGGCTCGAACCACACCGCCATTCAGCTCGCCTTCGATGAGCACGCCGGCCGCGTCATTGTCTGCTGCGCGATCGACAACCTGACCAAGGGAACCGCCGGCGGCGCCGTGCAATCCATGAACATTGCCCTCGGCCTGGCGGAAACCGCGGGCCTCAACCTCCAGGGAGTCGCACCTTGAGCATCACCGCACCGCAGGGATTCCGCGCCGCCGGCGTCACGGCAGGCCTGAAGGCCTCCGGGAAACCGGACCTCGCCCTCGTCGTGAACGACGGGCCCGCCAAGGCGGCCGCGGCCGTGTTCACCTCCAACCGCGTCGCCGCGGCGCCGGTGCACTGGTCCCGCGAGGTGGTCAAGGACGGCCGCGTGGACGCCGTCATCCTCAATTCCGGCGGGGCCAACGCCTGCACCGGCCCGCAGGGCTTCCAGAACACGCACACCACCGCGGAAAAGACCGCCGAAGCGCTGGGCGTCTCCGCCACCGACGTCGTCGTCTGCTCCACCGGACTGATCGGCGAGCAGCTGCCCATGGACAAGATCCTCGCCGGGATCGGGGCCGCCACCGCCGGCCTGGCCGCCGACGGCGGCCCCGCGGCGGCCACCGCCATCATGACCACGGACTCGGTGTCCAAGCAGGCCGTCTTCACCGGCACCGACGCCGACGGCAAGGAATTCACCATCGGCGGCATGGCCAAGGGCGCCGGCATGCTGGCCCCGGGCCTGGCCACCATGCTGGTGGTCATCACCACGGACGCCGACGTCCAGGCGGACATGCTCGACGTCGTCCTGCGAGACGCCACCCGGGTTACCTTTGACCGGGCCGACTCCGACGGCTGCATGTCCACCAACGACACCGTGGTGCTCCTGGCATCCGGCGCCTCCGGCGCCGTGCCGTCCGCCGCCGCCTTCGGTGCCGGACTGACCGAGGTCTGCGCGGACCTGGCCCGCCAGCTGATCGGCGACGCCGAGGGCGCCAGCCACGACATCGCGATCCGGACGTTCAACGCCGCGAGCGAGCGCGACGCCGAAGTCGTCAGCCGCGCCGTCGCCCGCTCCAACCTGTTCAAGACCGCGATTTTCGGCAAGGACCCCAACTGGGGCCGCGTGCTGTCCGCCGTCGGCACCACCGACGCCGCGTTCGAGCCGGACCGGCTGAACGTGTCCATGAACGGCGTCCAGATCTGCCGCAACGGCAGCATCGGCGACGACCGGAACCTCGTGGACCTGGAACCGCGCGCGGTCCTCGTCGAGATCGACCTGCAGGCCGGCGACGCCGAGGCCACGATCCTCACGAACGACCTCACCCACGACTACGTCCACGAAAACAGCGCCTACTCCAGCTAACCCCCGAAGGGATGCATAGAGGGATGCACAGTAAGGAACGACGAGCAGCATGAACACCCAGACACGCGAGACCACCTCGATGGCCGATGCCCGGGACAAAGCCGCCACGCTGGTCGAGGCGCTGCCCTGGATCCAGCGCTTTGCCGGCACCACCATGGTGATCAAGTACGGCGGCAACGCCATGGTCAACGACGAACTCCGCCGCGCGTTCGCCGAGGACGTCGTCTTCCTGCACCACGTGGGCATCCACCCAGTGGTGGTGCACGGCGGCGGCCCGCAGATCAACGCCATGCTCGGCCGGCTCGGGATCGAATCCGAGTTCAAGGGCGGGCTGCGCGTCACCACCCCAGAGGCCATGGACGTGGTGCGGATGGTCCTCACCGGACAGGTGGGCCGCGAACTCGTGGGCCTGATCAACTCCCACGGCCCCTACGCCGTCGGCATGTCCGGGGAAGACGGCGGCCTGCTCCGGGCCGTCCGCACCGGCACCGTCGTGGACGGCGAGGAGGTGGACCTGGGCCTCGTGGGCGAGGTGGTCGGGGTGAACCCGGAGGGCATCCTGGACATCGTGGCCGCGGGTCGGATTCCCGTGATTTCCACCGTCGCCCCCGAAATCCACGGCGACGGCGCCGCGGACAGCACCCAGCGCGGGCAGACCACCGGCCAGGTCCTGAACGTCAACGCCGACACCGCCGCGGCCTCCCTGGCCGAGGCCCTGGGTGCGTCCAAACTCGTCATCCTCACCGACGTCGAGGGCCTTTACGCCAACTGGCCGGACCGGTCCTCGCTCATCTCCTCCCTGACGGTTTCGGAGCTCCGCGAGCTGCTGCCCGGGCTGGAATCGGGCATGATCCCGAAGATGGAAGCCTGCCTGAAAGCCGTCGAGGGCGGCGTTGAACGAGCGCACATCGTGGACGGCCGGCTGCCGCACTCGATGCTGCTGGAAACCTTCACAACCGCGGGAATCGGGACCCAGGTGGTCCCGGACGAGGAAAGCAAATGAACCAGACCGAAACAGCATCATCCACGGACCTCGAACACTCGGCGGTCGGTGAGCTCGTCGCTTCGCACGCCACCGGCGCGCAGTGGCTGGCCCGTTATTCCTCCTCGCTGCTGGGCGTCTTCGGCACCCCGCAGCGGGTCCTGGTCCGCGGTGCCGGCTGCCTCGTGTGGGACGCCGACGGCAAGGAATACCTGGACCTGCTCGGCGGGATCGCCGTCAACGCCCTGGGCCACGCCCACCCGTTCGTCACCTCGGTGATCTCCAGCCAGCTGGCCACCCTGGGCCACGTGTCCAACTTCTTCACAAGCCCCACCCAGATCGCCCTGGCCGAAAAACTGCTGGAACTGTCCAAGGCGCCGGCCGGTTCCAAGGTGTTCTTCGCCAATTCCGGCACCGAAGCCGTCGAGGCCGCCTTCAAACTGGCCCGCCGGAATTCGGGCGCCGGCACGGACACCGCCGGCACGGACAACTCAGCGCAGCCGCGCACCAAGATCATCGCCCTCGAAGGAGCGTTCCACGGCCGCACCATGGGTGCCTTGGCGCTGACCGCCAAAGAGGCCTACCGGGCGCCGTTCGCGCCGCTGCCCGGCGGCGTCGTGCACATCCCGTTCGGTGACATCGAGGCCCTCCGCGCCGCCGTCGACGACACCACCGCGGCCGTGTTCCTCGAACCGATCCAGGGCGAGGCCGGGGTCCGGCCGCTGCCCGCCGGCTACCTCAGAGCAGCCCGCGAGGCCACGAGCGCCGCGGGTGCCCTGCTGATTCTCGACGAGGTCCAGACCGGGATCGGCCGCACCGGCAAGTGGCTGGCCAGCGAGGACGCCGGGATCGTGCCCGACGCCGTGACCCTGGCCAAGGGCCTGGGCGGCGGCTTCCCGATCGGTGCCCTCATCACCTTCGGCCCCGACACGTCTGCGCTGCTGACCGCCGGCCAGCACGGGACCACTTTCGGCGGCAACCCGGTGGCCACCGCCGCCGCCCTCGCCACCCTGCACGTGGTCGAAAACCAGGACGTCCTGGCCCGCGTCCGGGCCGTGGGGGAGCACCTGCGCGCCGGCCTCGCCGGGATCGACGGCGTGACCGACGTCCGCGGCGAAGGGCTGCTGATCGGCTTCGACCTCGACGCCGACGTCGCACCCGGAGTCGTGCAGGCCGGCCTCGACGCCGGGTTCATCGTCAACAGCCCGGGCCCGCGGACCATCCGGCTGGCCCCGCCGCTGATCCTGACCGCGGAGCAGGCCGACCGCTTCCTGGCCGCGCTGCCCGCCCTCCTCCAGACCGCAAAGGACGCCCAGTGACTGCCACCCGCCACTTCCTCAAGGACACGGACCTCAGCCCTGCCGAACAGGCCGAGGTCCTCGACCTCGCCGCCCGGATGAAGGCCGCGCCCTACAGCGTGCAGCCCTTCGCCGCCGAGGCCAGCGGCCGCAAGACCGTCGCGGTCATCTTCGACAAGACCTCCACCCGCACCAGGGTCTCCTTCGCCACCGGCATCGCGGACATGGGCGGCAACGCGCTCATCATCAACCCGGGCGAGGCGCAGATCGGGCACAAGGAATCGGTCGAGGACACCGCCAAAGTGCTCGAACGCATGGTGTCGACCATCGTCTGGCGCACCGGCGCGCACGCCGGCCTCGTCGCGATGGCCGCGAACTCCCGCGTCCCGGTCATCAACGCCCTGTGCGATGACTACCACCCGTGCCAGCTCCTCGCCGACCTCCTCACAGTCAAGGAACACAAGGGTGCACTGAAGGGACTGACCATGGCGTACCTGGGCGACGCCGCCAACAACATGGCCAATTCCTACCTGCTGGCCGGCGTCACGGCGGGCATGAACGTCCGCATCGCCGGCCCGGAAGGCTACCTGCCGTCCCCGGAGATCATCGCCGCGGCCGAGGACCGTGCCGCGGAAACCGGCGGCTCGGTGCTGGTGACGATCGATGCCGCCGAGGCCCTCCTCGGCGCGGACGTCGTCGCCACCGACACGTGGGTGTCTATGGGGCAGGAAGCCGAGAAGGAAGCGCGGCTGAAGCTGTTCCGCAACTATTCCGTGGACGCCGAAGCCATGAAGCTGGCCGCACCGGACGCCGTCGTGCTGCACTGCCTGCCCGCGTACCGGGGCTACGAGATCGCTGCGGACGTCATCGACGGCCCGCAGTCCGTGGTCTGGGACGAGGCCGAAAACCGGCTCCACGCCCAGAAGGCGCTCATGGCCTGGCTCATGCACCGCTCGGGCCTGGCTGTTGTTGATGGGCTGGCGCTGGCTGTTGATGGGCTGGCGCCGGCCTGATGTCCGTCCAGCCAGCCTCCCCGGGGGCCAGCCCGGCCACCAAAACGGCCCGGCAGGCGCGGATCACGGCCATCCTGACAGGCGAATCGGTCCGTTCGCAGGCCGAGCTCGCGGCCCTGCTCGCGGACGACGGGGTCCAGGTCACCCAGGCCACGCTCTCCCGTGACCTCGTGGAGCTCGGCGCGGTCCGGGTCCGCGGCAAGGACGGCGTGCTGGTCTATGCCGTCCCGGGAGAGGGCGGCGAGCGCGCGGCCAGGAGCGGGGTCACGCAGGAGATCCTCGACGCGCGACTGACCCGGCTGTGCGGGGAACTGCTCGTCACCGCCGAGGCCTCGGCCAACCTCGTGGTGCTGCGCACTCCGCCCGGTGCCGCGAACTTCCTGGCCCTCGCGATCGACCACTCCGTGATGCCCTCGATCCTGGGCACTATCGCGGGGGACGACACCGTCCTCCTCGTCACCCGGGACCCGCAGGGCGGCGCGGACATCGCCGCCCGCTTCCTGCAGTTCGCCGAGGAAGCCGGCCAATGATTTTTCACGAATGACTTTGCACCAGAGACCCAAGAACCCAACAACTAAGGAGCATTTGAAGTGACTGAGCGTATTGTTCTGGCCTACTCCGGTGGCCTGGATACTTCTGTCGCCATCGGCTGGATCGGTGAAGCCACCGGCGCCGAGGTCATCGCCGTCGCGGTCGACGTCGGACAGGGCGGCGAATCGCTGGAAACCATCCGCCAGCGCGCCCTCGGCTGCGGCGCCGTCGAGGCCTACGTCGCCGACGCGTCCGACGAGTTCGCCAACGAGTACTGCGTCCCCACGCTGAAGGCCAACGCCCTCTACCAGGGCCACTACCCGCTGGTCTCCGCCATCTCCCGCCCGGTGATCGTCAAGCACCTGGTCAAGGCCGCCCGCGAATTCGGCGCCACCACCGTGGCCCACGGCTGCACCGGCAAGGGCAACGACCAGGTCCGCTTCGAGGTCGGCATCCAGACCCTCGGCCCGGACCTGAAGTGCATCGCCCCGGTCCGCGACCTCGCCCTGACCCGTGACAAGGCCATCGCCTTCGCCGAGGAAAAGGGACTGCCGATCGAGACCACCAAGAAGAACCCGTACTCGATCGACCAGAACGTCTGGGGCCGCGCCGTCGAGACCGGCTACCTCGAGGACATCTGGAACGCCCCCACCAAGGACATCTACGACTACACCGCCACCCCGGAGTTCCCGCCGGCACCGGATGAAGTCACCATCTCCTTCGAAGCCGGCGTCCCGGTCGCGATCGACGGCGTCAAGGTCACCCCGCTGCAGGCCATCAAGGAACTCAACCGCCGCGCCGGTGCCCAGGGCGTCGGGCGGATCGACGTCGTCGAAGACCGCCTGGTGGGCATCAAGTCCCGCGAAATCTACGAGGCTCCGGGTGCGATGGCCCTCATCACCGCGCACAAGCACCTCGAGGACGTCACGATCGAGCGCGAGCAGGCCCGCTTCAAGGCCACCGTCGGCCAGCGCTGGGCCGAGCTGGTCTACGACGGCCAGTGGTTCTCCCCGCTCAAGCGCTCCCTGGACGCCTTCATCGAGGACACCCAGAAGTACGTCTCCGGCGACATCCGCATGGTTCTGCATGGCGGCCAGGCGATCGTCAACGGACGCCGCTCCGAGACCTCGCTGTACGACTTCGACCTCGCCACCTACGACACCGGCGACACCTTCGACCAGTCGATGGCGCGCGGCTTCATCGAGCTGTGGGGCATGTCCGCCAAAGTTGCCTCCGGCCGCGACATCCGCGTCGCCGGGAAGTAGCCCGCGTGGCTGAGCAGCAACCCGCAACGACCAAGGCGGAGGCAACCAACACGGGTGCGCTGTGGGGCGGCCGGTTTGCCGGCGGCCCCGCCGACGCCCTCGCCGCGCTGAGCAAGTCCACCCACTTCGACTGGCGGCTGGCCCGCTACGACATCGCCGGGTCCAAGGCGCACGCCCGCGTGCTGCACAAGGCCGGCCTGTTGGACGACGCCGAACTCGAGGGCATGCTCGCCGCCCTGACGCAGCTGGACGAGGACGTTGCTTCCGGCGCGTACCTGCCGGCCGAGTCCGACGAGGACGTGCACGGCTCGCTTGAACGCGGCCTGATCGAACGTGCCGGCCCGCAGCTGGGCGGCAAGCTCCGCGCCGGCCGGTCCCGCAACGACCAGGTGGCCACGCTGGGCCGGATGTTCCTGCGCGACCACGCCCGGATCATTGCCCGCGGCGTCCTTGCGACGATCGATGCGCTCGTGGAGCAGGCCAAAGCCCACCGCGGCGTGGCCATGCCCGGCCGGACCCACCTGCAGCACGCCCAGCCGGTGCTGCTCGGCCACCACCTGCTGGCCCACGCCTGGGCGCTGCTGCGTGATGTGCAGCGGCTGGCGGACTGGGACAAGCGCGCCGGCGTCTCGCCCTACGGCTCCGGCGCCCTGGCGGGCTCCTCGCTCGGACTGGACCCGGAGGCCGTGGCCGCGGAGCTGGGCTTCTTCTCGGCCACGCACAACTCGATCGACGGCACCGCTTCCCGCGACGTCTTCGCCGAGTTCGCGTGGGTCACGGCGATGATCGGCGTGGACCTCTCCCGCGTCTCCGAGGAAGTGATCCTGTGGGCCACGAAGGAGTTCTCCTTCGTGACGCTGCACGACTCCTACTCCACCGGCTCCTCGATCATGCCGCAGAAGAAGAACCCGGACGTCGCCGAGCTCGCGCGCGGCAAGGCCGGCCGGCTGATCGGTGACCTCACCGGGCTCCTGGCCACGTTGAAGGGCTTGCCGCTCGCGTACAACCGCGACCTGCAGGAGGACAAGGAACCGGTCTTCGACGCCGCCGACACGCTGGAAGTCCTGCTTCCGGCTGTCTCCGGGATGATCGCGACCCTGAAGTTCAACACCGAACGGATGGAATCGCTGGCACCCCAGGGCTTCGCCCTGGCCACGGACATCGCCGAATGGCTGGTCCGCCAGGGCGTGCCGTTCCGGGAGGCACACGAGCTCTCCGGCGCCGCCGTGAAGCAGGCCGAAAGCCGCGACGTCGAGCTCTGGGACCTCACGGACGCCGAATACGCCGCCATCTCGGAGCACCTGACGCCGGAGGTCCGCACGGTCCTGTCCACCGAAGGATCGCTCAACAGCCGCAACTCCCAGGGCGGCACGGCGCCGGCCGCCGTCGAACGGCAGCTGCTGGCCCTGGAAGCCGAGCTCGACGGCGTCCGCGCGTACGCCGGGTAGCCACAGACGCTCCCTCACTTCCGGCAGCTTTCCGCCGACGCTCCCGCACTGCCCGCAGGAGCGTCGGCGGATTTCCTGCCAAAGGTGAGGGAGCGTTGTCCGTTTGCCGCCGGGACCGCCCGGGTAGTGTCATCGCATGAGCGAATCCTTCCGCGAGTTCCTGCGTGCGCTGCCCGATTTCCCCGATGTCCTCCCGGCGTTTGACCCGGCCGCAGCGCCTGCGGATCCGGCCGAACTCTTCCGGCAGTGGCTCGCCGAAGCGCTGGAGGCCGGGGTGCCGCAGCCCAACGCCTGCAGCCTGGCCACCGCCGATGCCCAGGGCCGGCCGTCGTCAAGGATGCTGATCCTGAAGGACATCGACGCCGACGGCTGGCACTTCGCCACGTCCCGGGCATCCCGCAAAGGGCAGGAACTCGCGGTGAACCCGCAGGCGGCGCTGAACTTCTTCTGGCAGCCGCAGGGCCGGCAGGTACGGGTGGCAGGGGACGTCGTGCAGCTGTCCGCGGCGGCCTCGGCAGCCGACTGGCAGGCCCGGCCCGGAGGGGACGGCACGGAGAACCCCGTCTGGCAGCTTTACGCCGTGCGCCCGCGGGAGATTGAATTCTGGCAGGCGCGGCACGACCGCCGGCACATCCGGCACCGCTACACGAGCGGCTGATCGAGCCCTGCCGATCGGATCCTGTTCAGTTAATCGGTGTTAATCGGGTGGCTCCGTTAGGATAGGCGCCATGACCGACATCACACCGGACAAGCTCCTGGAAGAACTCCACCGCGCGGCCGACGCCGTGGCCGGAATCGCCGCCACCTTCACGGACCCGGACATCAAGGCGCCGTCGGAACTGCCCGGGTGGACCCGCGGGCACGTGCTGGCGCACATCGGCGGGATCGCCAACGCCATGGCACGCCAGCTGGAATACGCGGCCCGGGGCCAGGCCATTGAGCTCTACGACGGCGGCTACGATGGCCGCACCCGCGCCATCGAGGCAGCCGCCGGGCACAGCGCCGCGGAACACCGGGCCGACGTCGACGCCGCTCTGGAGCGCGCCCTGCGCGCCTTTGACTCGCTGGAGTCCGCCGGCTGGCGCGAGCCCATCACGTACCGCGGGGGAGTGGTGTTCGACGGCGGCCTGGCGCTGTGGCGCGAACTCGTCATTCACGCCGCCGACCTCGGCACCGGCCGCGGCCCGGAAACCTGGAGCCGGCCCTTCTGCGAGCACCTCTTCGATTTCCTCTCGGCCAGGGTGCCGGACGGCCAGCGTTTCGTCCTGCAGCCGCTTGGCCTGCCCGGCCGGGCGATCGGCAACGGGGGGCAATCCACGGTCATCAGCGGCATGCTCACGGACATCGCGGCGTGGCTGGCAGGGCGCACCCCGAGCCTCGGGAGCCTTCGCGCCACGGCGGCAGCCGACGGCGTCGACCTCCCCGCGCTGCTGCCCTGGCCGGCCGGGGTGCCCGTCACCAACTGAGGCTGCCGGGCGGGCCCGCCGGGCTGTTTCGCGGCATGGCCTTGGCCGCGGACCGGCCCTCAGGGCCGTGCCGCGAGGGCGAACTCCCGTTCCCGGTCCAGCAGGCGCTCCTTGACCGCCAGCCCCCAGCGGAAGCCGCCCAGGGAGCCGTCGGAGCGGACCACGCGGTGGCAGGGCACGAAGAGGGCCGCCGCGTTGAACGCGCACGCACTGGCCGCCGCCCGGACCGCCTTGGCGTTCCCGGACAGCTCCGCATATTCCGTGTACGTCACGGGGTGGCCGGGCGCCACCGTCCGGAGCACGTCCCAGGCATGGCTGCGGAACGGGCCGGACTTCTGCAGGACCGGCACCTCCATGGCCGGGCCAGGGGTTCCGGCGTAGAACGCCTCCACCGCCTCGGAGATGGCGCCGAGCCCGGTGACGGTCTCGAATCCGGCCGGCAGCAGGTCCGCGTGGATCTGGCCGGTCAGCGCGCCGGGACCGGCGGTCCAGCCGGAGGACAGCACGGCGCCGTCGCGGGCAATGATCGTGAAGGGGCCGTCCGGGGTGGACATGGTCAACAGCTGGGCTTTCATGGGTTCGCTTTCTTGGGAGTCTGTATTGCCGTCTGTGCCGACATCGAAGATGGGCTGCGCGCCGCAGCCTGGGCGGCCGCTGCCGCCCGCCACAGGTGCATCGTGGCGTAGGAGCGCCAGGGACTGACCTCACGGAATTCGGGGGAGGCGCCGGTACCGCCGTCGGCAGCGCCGCGGCTTGAAGCGCCACCGGCACCGCCCGGGGCGAGGGACCGGATGCCGTTGCGGACCGCGGCGTCGTTGGCGAGGAAAACGTCAGGAGCACCAATGACGCGCATGGCGACGTACCCCACCGTCCACGGCCCGATGCCGGCCAGCGGCAGGAGTTTGGACTCCAGCCCGGGCAGGTCGTCGCCGTAGCCGAAGTCCAGATCGCCCGAGGCCATCGCCGCCGCTGCCGAACGGACGGAGTCGATCCGGCGCTGCGGGCCGCGGAGCAACCCGAAGCCGGTCTCCGCGATCTGCGCCGCGGTGGGGAAGAGCCGGTGCAGGCCGTCGCCGGGCACCAGGCTCTCGCTGCCGGCCGCCGCGAGTTGGCCCAGGGCAGTCCGGGCGGCCGCCACGGTGATCTGCTGGCCGACCATGGCCCGGATCAGCAGCTCCTGCGGGTCCACGGCGCCGGGCATGCGCATACCCGGCGTGCGCGCCACCGTGGCGGCCAGCCGGGGATCGGCGCCGAGGGTCCCGTCGATGGCGACAGGATCGGCGTCGAGGTCCAGGAGCCGGCGGACCCTGCTGAGCAGGGAGGCAAGATCCCGCAGGTCCACGGCGCCGATCGTCAGGACCAGCGGGCGGCCGGCCGCGCCGGCGTCGTAGTCGACCCTGAACCGGGCGTCGCCGTGGGCCAGCCGCAGGGTCCGGGCGTAGGACCCGGACGTTCCCTCCTCAATGCCGGGGACGGCACGCACGGCGAGGAACTCGAAAATGCCGGGGTCGAACGGTTCCCGGTACGGGAGATTGAGGGTGAGCGAGGTGGATGCCACCGCCGCGGTGGCATGCGCCCGGGGGTGCCGTGCGGTCGCCCGGAGCGCGGAAGGCGTCATGGCAAAGACTTCGCCGATGGTTTCGTTGAACTGGCGCACGCTGTTGAAGCCGGCGGCGAAGGCGATGTCCGAGGCCAACATGTCCGTGGAGACCAACAGGGTGCGGGCCGTCTGGGCGCGGCTCGCTCGGGCCAAAGACAGGGGACCGGCCCCGAGCTCGTGGCTCAGGATCCGGTTGAGTTGGCGCGAGGAGTAGCCGAGCCGCGCGGCCAGGCCTTCCACGCCGTCGCGGTTGATCACGCCGTCGTTGATGAGCCGCATGGCCCGGCCGGCGACGTCCGAGCGGACATTCCATGCCGGGGTGCCCGGGACAGCCTCCGGCAGGCAGCGCTTGCAAGCGCGGTAGCCGGCATCGTGCGCCGCGGCCGACGTTTCGTAGAACGTGATGTTGTCCGCCTTGGGGGTCCGTGCCGGGCACGACGGCCGGCAGTAGATGCCGGTGGTGCGGACAGCGGTGTAGAACTGCCCGTCGAACCGGGTGTCCCGGGCGTCGATTGCCCGGTAGCGCTGCCAGAAGTCCATGCCCCCATCCTGCCAGCTTCCCCCGGCCCCTGCTAGCGGAATTCGGACACGGCCGTGGGCGGTCGCGCGCGGATTTGTTAAAGTCTCAGCATGACGTCCAGCCCACTGCCCGCGGGGCCCGGCACGCGACCGGACGGCGGATCCGACGCCGGCCCGGCACTCCGGGAACTGCTCTCGGCGGACCCCCGGCACGTGGCGCCGCTGTTACTCGGCGCCGTCCTGACGCACGACGGGCGCGGCGGAACGGTATCAGTGCGGCTGACCGAAGTGGAGGCGTACTTGGGTCCGCACGATTCGCTGCACCCCGATCCCGGCTCCCACACCTTCCGTGGCGAAACGCCGCGCAACGCGCCCATGTTCGGCCCGGCCGGCCACCTGTACGTGTATTTCACCTACGGCATGCACCACTGCGCGAACATTGTGTGCGGGCCCGACGGCGTCGCCTCCGCGCTGCTGTTGCGCGCCGGCGAAGTGGTGGCTGGCGTCGAGCTGGCCAGGACCAGGCGCCCGACGTCGAAATCCGACACCGACCTCGCCAGCGGACCCGCCCGGCTTGCCACCGCACTGGGACTGACGACGGCGGACAGCGGCAGGGACGCGCTGGGCCCGCCGTTCCGGCTCGAGCTGCCGGACAGCCCGCGCAGCGCCGCCGCGCAGATCAGTTCGGGCCCGCGCGTCGGTGTGTCCGGCGCCGGCGGCAGCCACGACTACCCGTGGCGTTACTGGCTCAGCGGCGACCCGACGGTGTCACGGTACAAGGCCGCGAAGGTGCGCAGGAAGTGACGCCGCATGGGTGAGGGTAAGCGCGGGAAGCCGGCCGGTGAACTGGAGCGGCTGCGGGTCTTCGAGACGCTGGCCACCGAATACTTCCGCATGGTTGAGCTGTTTGCCCCCGACGGCGGCCCTGCCCCTGCGGACCCTGCCGGGGCCGAGCGACGGCACTGGGTGGAACTCTTCCGCGCGGCGCTGCTGCGCAAATTCATCGTGCGCGATGAGCACGTCTCGCTCAAACTCGTGGTCAGGGCGCTGCGCCTGTGCAATATCCCGGCCGATCCCACCGTCGCGGAGGGGACCGACGCCGTCGTGCGCCTCTTCACGCCCGAAATGCTCCAGGGCCGCCGGCCCGAGCCGCCCGGCACCGCATCCGCCGGTGCGTTTGCCGGCGGCGCGCTGACCAACGACGCCGAGGCGCAGGACGTCTTCGACGACGTGCTCTACGGGCGGCTGCTGCACGGCGACGCCGACCGGTTCCGCCGTTCCGGCTGGGCGGACGACTACACCCGGATGAGTGCGGCGGCGGCCGCCCGGTTTGAGGCCGAGCACGCGCTCGCCAAAGCACTGGAGGTGGTCAGCTACGGGCTCGCCCATGGACTCCTGCGGCCGCCAGCGGCGGGCGGGCATGCCATGCCGCCGGCGCCTGGCCCCCAGGAGCGTGCGCGGCACTAAGGCGGTCCGCGGCGACGGGGGAGTCGCCGACGTCGAACGGGGCCAGCCGGCGCCGGAGCCCGGCGCGCACTCCGGGCCACTCCTCGGCAAGGATCGAGAAGACGGCGGTGTCCGCACGGCCCCCGTCCGGTGCCGTGCGGTGGCCCCGCAGCGTTCCTTCGTGCCGCGCGCCCAGCCGCTCGATCGCGGCGGCGCTGCGCGTGTTGCGGGCATCGCACCGGAACCCCACGCGCCGGACGCCCAGCCCGCCAAAAGCGTAGGCGAGCAGCATGTGCTTGCTCGCCGGGTTGACGTGGCTGCCCCAGAACTGCCGCCCGTAAAACGTCCCGCCCACTTCCAGCCGCTGCTGGGCGGGGACGTGCTCGCGCAGGGACGTCGTTCCCAGGAGGGCACCCGTGCGCCGGTCCGTCACTGCGAACGGCAGTGTGGCGGGATCGTCCAGCCTGGATGCAAAGAGGGATGCCAGTTCGGCCGGGGTTGCAGGCATCGCCGCAGCCATGCCTGCCCACATCCCGGGGTCGACGAAATCGAAGAGCCCGGCGCTGTGCTCCGGGGAAAGCGGAACCAGGCGGATTCCGTGGCCGTCCAGGACAATATCGTGTCGCATTGGAGCATCTAATCACCGTGCCGGGGCGGCCGTCCCGCCCATCAGGTGCCGCGCCGGTGAACGTTGGATGACCGGCAGATGGCCGGCAGCCCGGGCCGGGAGTATTTACTACCGGCCGGTAAAGTAGACGGGTGAATGAAAGCGACCCGGACCAAAACATCCCAGCCCACAACCCCGCAGAACTCAACGTCCCGGCCTCTGACGGCCCGGCCCACTCGGTGGACCGGCTGATCAACAGCCTGTGCGCCACGATCGAGGACTACCCCAAGCCCGGCATCAGCTTCAAGGACCTGACCCCGGTCTTCGCCCACGGCCCGGCACTCAAAGCGATCGTTGACGCCCTGGTGGAGCCGTTCCGGGGCCGGTTCGACGCCGTGGCCGGGGTGGAAGCCCGCGGCTTCCTGCTCGCCGCGGCCGCCGCCTACGCCACGGACACCGGCGTGATCACGGTCCGCAAGGCTGGCAAGCTCCCCCGTGAAGTGGTCGCCGAGGACTATGCCCTTGAGTACGGCACCGCCACCCTCGAACTGCACACCACGGACCTTGCCCCGGGCAGCCGCGTGCTGATCCTCGACGACGTTCTGGCCACCGGCGGCACGCTCGGCGCCGCGGCACGGCTGTTCGAACGCTGCGGCATCCACGTCGCCGGCGTCGGCGTCGTTATGGAGCTCGACGGGCTCGGCGGCCGCGAGGCCCTGGCCGGACACCCCGTCCGGTCGCTGCTGCGCCTGTAGCCGAACGCCGTAACGGGCACGCCGCGAAGGGAACGCAGAAACTGGACCCCGCGGACCGTGTGGGTAGAATTCCCTGACGAAGACTGCCTTGACAGTTTTCGGCCAACGCATCTTCGATGCGCCGGCCGAATTGGCTGTAGAATGGTGGGTCTGTCTTTTTCGATAGGGGAACGTTCGATGCACGACGCTGATTTGGCCCATGAACGCGACTATGTGGCCGGCCTGTACGCCCGGCTGGATGAGTTGCGGGCGGAAAAGCGCGCCCAGCTGGCCCAGGTCCGGCGTGCCGGTGCGGTGGGCACCATGCAGAACGTCTCCGAGCGCGACGCGTTCGCGGCCCTGTACGAGGACCGCCTGGCCCAGCTCGACGCCGTCGATGACCGGCTGGTCTTCGGCCGCCTGGACCTGGATTCCGGCGAGGCCCAGTACATCGGCCGCATCGGCCTGACCACCGAGGACCTGCAGCGGCTCATGGTGGACTGGCGCGCGCCCGAGGCCGGCCACTTCTACCAGGCCACGGCCTTTGACCGGCAGGGCGTGCGCCGCCGCCGCCACCTGATCCTGCAGGGCCGCGAGGTCAAGGCCATCGAGGACGACGTGCTCGACGCCGACATGCTCGCCGACTCCGACTCCCTCCAGGGCGAGGGCGCCCTCCTGGCCGCCCTGAACTCCAAGCGGACCGGCCGGATGTCCGACATCGTCGGCACCATCCAGTCCGAACAGGACCGGATCATCCGCTCCTCCATCTCCGGGGCCCTCGTGGTCCAGGGCGGCCCCGGCACGGGCAAGACCGCCGTCGCCCTGCACCGTGCCGCGTACCTGCTGTACACGCACCGGGAGCGGCTCAAGAGCGCCGGCGTCCTGCTGGTGGGCCCGACGTCGTCGTTCATGAACTACATCGAACGCGTGCTGCCCTCGCTCGGCGAGACCGGCGTCGTCATGGCGAGCCTGGGCCGGCTCATGCCGGGCATTCACGCCGTCGCTGAGGACGACGCCGCCGTCGCTGCCATCAAGGGCCGGCTGGACATGGCAGAGGTCGTGGCCAACGCCGTGGCCAACCGGCAGCGCATCCCCGCCGCCAACCGGATCCTGGAAGTGGACGGCCGCAAACTCGTACTGACGCCGCGGCAGGTCCGCCGCGCCAAGGAACGGGCGCGCGCCACCGGCAAACCGCACAACGAGGCCCGTGTCTCCTTCGTCAAGATCCTGCTCCGCGAGCTGACCGAGCAGATGACGGAGCTGGTGGAGGCCGGCAACATCGGCAACAACGCCGACCGTTCCTACCTGGCCGAAGACGTCCGGTCCGCCCGGGATGTCCGGATCGCGCTGAACCTGTGCTGGATGCCGATGACCCCGGAGAAACTCGTGGGGGAGCTGCTGAGCAAGCCGGCCATCCTGGAGGCCTGCACGCCGAACCTCAGCCCGGAGGAGCGCGCCCTGCTGCTCCGCCCGGCCGGCTCGCCCTGGACCGAGGCCGACGTCCCGCTGCTCGACGAGGCAGCCGAGCTGCTCGGCGAGCTGGACGCCGCCGCCGGCCGGAGCCTGGCGCAGCAGGAACAGGACCACGCCCGCGACCTCGCCAACGCCAAGCAGACGCTAATCAACATGGAAACCGCCGGTGTCGACGTCCTTGTCTCGGCTGAAGACCTGGTGGAGCAGAACCAGGAGCGGGAGGCCCGGCTGACCGCTGCCGAGCGCGCGACGACGGACCGCACCTGGGCCTTCGGGCACATCGTGGTGGACGAGGCGCAGGAGCTCTCGCCCATGCAGTGGCGGCTGCTGGTCCGCCGCTGCCCGCTGAAGTCCTTCACGATCGTGGGCGACATCGCACAGACCAGTTCGGTCGCCGGGGCCAAGTCCTGGCACAGCGCACTGGCCCCCATGTTCGGGGATCGGTGGCAGCTCGAGGAGCTGACCGTCAACTACCGCACGCCGTCCCAGATCGCCGAAGCCGCGGCCCGGATGGCCAACGCGGCCGGACTGGTGGTCTCGGCGCCAAAGGCCGTCCGGGAGGGCCGCTGGTCCCCGGTCATCGACCAGGTCGCCAAGGAAGGCATCATCGACAAACTCATCGAGGTCCTGCCGGAAGAACTCGACGCCGTCGAAGGCGGCCTGCTGGCGGTCATCGCCGACGGCGGGCTCCTCCCGGCGGCCAACACGGCCTTGCGTGCCGTGTACGGCCACCGCATCGGCACTGGGGCCGGGAGCTACGAACAGGACATCGTGGTGATCAGCCCCCGCGAGGCCAAGGGACTGGAGTTCGACGGCGTCGTGGTCCTGGAACCGACGGACATGCTCAACCACGAGCACGGCCGGGTAGGCGACCTGTACGTGGCCATGACGCGGCCCACGCAGCGCCTGCGCATGATCGCTTCCGCCGGTATCCCGGCCGGCATCGAGGGGTAGTCGCCGGCGCTGTCGCCGCGGCGTCACCTGCGCTGCTGATCTGCCGATCCTGCTAACTTAGATTCCGTGTCCCAGCAAAATAATCTCGATGCCCAGCAGAACGACCCCAGCTTCGCCAACATCTGGCAGGAGCTGAAATGGCGCGGACTTGTCCACGTCTCCACGGATGAGGTGGAGCTCGAGAAGCTCCTCGCCGGCGACCCCGTGACGTATTACTGCGGTTTCGATCCGACAGCACCGAGCTTGCACCTGGGCAACCTGGTCCAGCTGCTGCTCATGCGCCGGATCCAGCTGGCCGGGCACAAACCGCTCGGACTCGTCGGCGGTTCCACTGGCCTGATCGGTGACCCGCGTCCGACGGCGGAACGCACCCTCAACACCAAGGACACTGTGTCCGAATGGGTCGGCTACCTGCAGGCCCAGGTCCGCCGCTTCCTGAGCTTTGAGGGTGACAATGCCGCCCGGATGGTCAATAACCTCGACTGGACGGCGCCGCTGAGCGCCATCGACTTCCTTCGTGAGATCGGCAAGCACTTCCGAGTTGGCACCATGCTCCGCAAGGACGCCGTCGCGTCCCGTCTCGGCTCCGACGAGGGCATCAGCTACACCGAGTTCAGCTACCAGATCCTGCAGGGCATGGATTACCTCCAGCTCTACCGTGACTACGGCTGCGTGCTGCAGACCGGCGGCTCGGACCAGTGGGGCAACCTCACCAGCGGAACCGAACTCATCCGGAAGGTTGAAGGTAAGCACGTCCACGCCCTGGGCACGCCTCTCATCACCAACTCCGACGGCACCAAGTTCGGCAAGAGCGAGGGCAATGCCATTTGGCTGGATCCGGCCATGTGCAGCCCGTACACCTTCTACCAGTTCTGGCTCAACACGGCCGATGCCGATGTGGCGGACCGCCTCAAGGTCTTCACGTTCTTGAGCCGGGCAGAGATCGAGGCGCTCGAAACCGCCGTTGCCGAACGTCCGTTCGCACGGGAGGGCCAGCGGAAACTCGCGTACGAGGTCACCTCCCTGGTGCACGGCGTGGATGCGACGGAAAAGGTCATTGCTGCGTCGGCCGCCGTGTTCGGCAACGGTGACCTTTCCGTGCTGGACGAGGCGACGTTGAAGGCAGCGACTTCCGAGCTCCCTTCTGCCACAGTCGACGCTGGCGCGCTGGGCATCGTCGAACTGCTGGTGGCCTCCGGTCTGTCGGAAAGCAAGTCCGCTGCCCGCCGTACCGTCGGTGAAGGCGGAGCGTACGTGAACAATGCCAAGGTGACGGACCCCGACGCCGTGGTGGCCCCCGGCGAACTACTGCACGGGCGGTACCTGCTCCTGCGCCGCGGCAAGAAGAACCTTGCAACAGTCGAAGTCGCCGTGTCCTGATCCCGGTTCGCCGCTGCATGCCAACTACACGCCCCTGTCCCGCCGATTTGCACGGCGGCGCAGGGGCGTGTATTGTTTTCTGAGTCGCCGCCGCTGAGCGGTGACAAACCCCCACAAATGAGAAGCAATTCTTCATGCGCCAGGTGCGGATCGGAAGAATTGCTTCAATTCTGCTGGGCGGATTCGCTCCACAGAGTGAATTCCGGATGAAAATCCTGAATTTGCAAAGTGGTAATGAATGAAATAAGCTATAAACATCGCAGCGAAGAAAAGCGAAACAAAAGAATTCATTGAAATGAATTTTATTTCGACAAGTATTCGAATGTGTCTGTTGTTTGAGAACTCAATAGTGTGCCAAGTTTGTTGATACCAATTTATTATGGATTGGTTGTTTTGCCGGGCCCGTCACCCCGTGTCGGGTCTGGTTTTTCAGCTGGTTTCAAATTTTGTGCAGCCTGGTTCCGCGTTTTCCCGTGGTTCCTGGTTGTGTCTGTTATTTTTCAACGGAGAGTTTGATCCTGGCTCAGGATGAACGCTGGCGGCGTGCTTAACACATGCAAGTCGAACGATGAAGCCAGCTTGCTGGTGGATTAGTGGCGAACGGGTGAGTAACACGTGAGTA
>NZ_CP022314.1:3173731-3210612 GCF_003352915.1 Arthrobacter sp. PM3
CTGCTTGCGTCCACTATGTGGTTCCCAACCAACAAACCCGTTGCTTGAGAACCAACAACTGAATAACACCACAACTGCACCACCAGCTATAACTACAGGTGCAGCGTGTTGTAACCACAAAGTTTTCCCCACCCCCGCCCCCACAAAGGGCCGGGCCGGTGGCGGACACAGGGTTACGGCGGTCATAGCGTGGGGGAAACGCCCGGTCCCATTCCGAACCCGGAAGCTAAGACCCACAGCGCCGATGGTACTGCACCCGGGAGGGTGTGGGAGAGTAGGTCACCGCCGGAACATCATTTCAGGTCGAGGACCCCAACCACCAGGTTGGGGTCCTCCCGCATTTAACCACCCCCACCACCCATTCACACCCTCCCTCACCACCCATTCACACCCTCCCTCACCACCCGCACCCCCACCCGGACCCTCCCTCACCACCCGCACCCCCCACCCGGACCCTCCCTCACCACCCGCACCCCCGGGCCGGATCTTCCCTCACCACCCGCACCCCCCCGGACCCTCCCTCACGACCCGCAACCCCGGGTACGACATCTGAGGGAGGGGCACCCTCAGGACCGCCGAACCTGAGGGAGCGCCACAGCCGTGACTGCGAAACGTGAGGGAGGGTCGGGTTGTGAGTCTTGCCACCGCGGGGCCGGATGGATGCCCCGTCGTTAGCCGGTGGCCGGCCGCTCGCCTAGAATTGAGGGAGATGTACGGACTTCGAAGCGCTTGATTTCGGGTTGCGTAGGGAACGAAACACGGAATAGAGCGGCTGCGATTGCGCCAGTGGTCAGCTCGCAACAGGAGGACTCCAGCATGGCTGAGCACAACGACGGCAACCGCGGCGGCAACTCCCGCCACAACTCTGGCGGACGCAATTCCGGCGGGGGCCCGTACCGCGGCACGAACAACTCGGGCGGAGATCCTCGCGGGTATCGGGCCAGGGACGACCGCGATCATAAGCCCTATGGCGATCGCTCTGCCCGTGACGGTGGCGGTGACCGTGATCGTAAACCTTACGGTGGCGGCGATGACCGTAAGACCTACGGTGACCGCAAGTCTTACGGCGACCGTGGTCCGCGCGAGGGCGGAGCGGGCCGCAGTTACGGTGGCGGGGCAGGCGCCGGCGACCGGAAGCCTTATGGGGCCAGGGATGACCGTAAGCCTTATGGGGATCGTGGTCCGCGCGAAGGCGGCGGCCAGCGCGGCTACGGCAGCGACGACCGTAAGCCGTACGGTGACCGCAATGACCGTGACCGTAAGCCGTATGGTGCCCGGGACGACCGTAAGCCTTATGGTGATCGTGGTCCGCGCGAAGGCGGCGGCCAGCGCGGCTACGGCAGCGACGACCGTAAGCCGTACGGNGACCGCAATGACCGTGACCGTAAGCCGTATGGNGCCCGNGATGACCGTAAGCCTTATGGTGATCGTGGTCCGCGCGAAGGCGGCGGCCAGCGCAGCTACGGCAGCGGTGACCGTGACCGCAAGCCTTACGGCGGCGGCGACAACCGCAAGCCGTTCGGCAGCCGTGAGGACCGGCCGGCACGCAGCTACGACCGCAGCGACTCCGGCCCGCGCCAGTTCGGCCGCGACCGCGCCGAGGACCGTCCCGCGCGCGTGCCGAACGCCCGGGACCTGCGCAGCGCCAACCGTCCCGACCGCGAGCGTTCCCCCCAGATCGACGAGGACGTGACGGGCAAGGAGTTGGACCGCGCCACGCAACACCAAATCAAGACGCTCGAAGGCAACAACGCCGAATGGGTGGCACGCCACCTTGTCATGGCCGGACGCCTCCTGGACGAAGAGCCGGAGGTTGCTTTCCAGCATGCCCTGGCCGCCAGCCGGCGCGGCGGACGCCTCGCTGCCGTCCGTGAAGCCGTCGGCCTGACCGCCTACGCGGCCGGCCACTACGGCGAGGCGCTTCGCGAATTCCGGACGTACCGCCGTATCAGCGGCTCCAACATGCACCTGCCGGTCATGGCGGACTGCGAGCGTGGCCTTGGCCGCCCGGACCGCGCCCTCGACATGGCGCGGTCCGAAGAGGCCAAGGACCTCGACGCCCCGGGCAAGGTGGAACTGGCCATTGTCGCCGCCGGTGCCCGCACCGACCTCGGTCAGCTTGAGGCTGCCGTTTCCGAACTTGAGATTCCGCAACTGGACATCAACCGGGCGTTCTCCTACAGCCCCCGCTTGTTCCGGGCCTACGCCGAGGCCCTCACGGCAGCAGGCCGCGCTGCCGAGGCCGGGAAGTGGCAGCAGCAGGCCGTCGTGGCAGAGGACGCCCTGGGCCTGGGAGCAGACGAGGAGCCTGACATCATCGACCTCGGCTGGGACGAGGAAGAAGCCCGCGAGGAAGAACGCCAAAACCGGCTCCGCGCACAGGAAGCCGCCGGCGCGCATGCCGGGACCGACGAGCGTGCCCCGCGGGTTGCAAGTGCCGCGGCCGCGGAAGAAGTCACCGGAACCGCAGCAGGAATCGTCCAGAGCGGGATCGACGAGGGCTCCGACGACGCCGAGTCCGACTTCTTCGAGTCCGACGACGCCGAGTCTGACGAGGATTCCGTGGAAGCGGACGTCCTGGATGACGCCGACGGTGAGACCGCCAGCGAATCCGGCTTTGAGTCCGATCACGACAGCGCCGACAACTCCGGCGCCGCCGCGCGTGAGCGCGTGGAGGACTAGCCTCGTGACCGCACCCGCACTGATTTCCACCTTCGACGCCCTCCTGTCCGACCTCGACGGGGTGGTCTATGCCGGACCCCACGCCATCCCTGGCGCCGTGGAGTCGCTGCGCCGGCTCGCCGGCGTCGGCGTCGGACTGGGCTACGTGACCAACAATGCCTCCCGCTCTCCCGCGCAGGTGGCGCAACACCTGCGCGAACTCGGCGCCCCCGCCGAGGACCACCAGGTGGTGAGCTCCTCTCAGGCCGCAGCGGCGCTGCTGGCCACACTGGTGCCGGCCGGAGCGCACGTGCTCATCACGGGCAGCGCCGCGCTGGCTCAGGAAATTGAGCTGGTCGGCCTGGTTCCCGTCCGGAGCGCGGCGGACAATCCGGTCGCCGTCGTCCAGGGCTTCAGCCCCGAGATCGGGTGGAAGGACCTCGCCGAGGCGGCGTACGTCGTCGCCGGCGGTGCCCTCTGGGTGGCGACCAACACGGACATGTCCATTCCCCAGGCCCGCGGAATCGCCCCGGGCAACGGGACCCTCGTGGCAGCTGTTGCGGCCGCGACCGGGCAGACCCCGCTGGTGGCCGGCAAGCCGGAGGCGCCTTTGTTCCATACCGCCGCGAAGCGCCTGGCGGCGGACCGGCCGCTCGTCGTCGGCGACCGCCTGGACACCGACATCCTGGGCGGCAACAACGCCGGGTTCGCCACGGTGGCCGTCCTGACCGGCGTGGACACCAGGGAATCAATCCTGGCCGCCCGTTCCGTGGAGCGCCCCGACTACCTGATCAATGACCTGACGGACCTGTACGCCCCGTACCCCGCGGTGGAGCACGACGCCGGGAGGTTCCGCAGCGGCACGGCTTCGGCAATCGTTCGGGGAGAGTCCGTCCACATCAGCGGGGACCCCGCGGATCTGGATTCCTGGCGTGCCGCGTGCTCGGCCTGGTGGGCCGCGAACCCCGGGACAACCAGCGCACTGGCGCCGGTCCTCGAATGGCTCGATCACTAGACTGGACCCATGACCGAGCCAAACCGGGAGCCAGCCCAGGAGCACGACCACCAGCCCAGCCCGGCGTTTGACCAGCTGCCACAACAGGCGCACATCGAAGACCCCGCCATCAGCGCGGTCCTCGACCGCCTCGACGACGTGCGGCTGACACCGGTGGCCGGGCACGGCGACGTCTACGCGGAAATCCATGACGCGCTGCTGGAGGCCCTCAATGAGGACGTGGCGTCCCCTGCGGGCGCGGCACGCCGTATCCACGCTGCCGGGAACGGCAGCGGGGACGCTGCGCGGGAGGGTGGACAGTGAGCCGCCTTGACCAGGCCCTCGTCAGCCGGGGGCTCGCGAGGTCCCGGACCCACGCCGCCCGCCTGATCGCCGAAGGCAAAGTGAGCTCCGACGGCGAAGTCCTCGCCAAGGCATCCCTCCAGATAGGGGAGGAAGCCGTGCTGGACGTTGCCGCCTCCGCCGAGGACGGCTACGTCAGCCGCGCGGGGCACAAACTCGCCGGCGCCCTGGATGCCTTCCCCGCCGTCGTCGTCCCCGGGAAACGGTGCCTCGACGCCGGTGCCTCCACGGGCGGGTTCACGGACGTCCTGCTCCGGCGCGGCGCGAGCCACGTGGTGGCTGTCGACGTCGGGCACGGCCAGCTCGTGCCGGAGATCCGCAACGACGCACGGGTCTCCGTCCACGAGGGCCTCAACGTCCGCTACATGACAGCCGAAGAGATCGGCGGCCCGGCAGCGCTGACCGTCGCGGACTTGTCCTTCATCTCGCTGACCCTGGTCATGGCGCCGCTGGCGGCCTGCACCGAACCCGGCGGGGACCTCGTCCTGATGGTCAAGCCGCAGTTCGAGATCGGCAAGGAGCGGCTGGGCCGGACCGGCGTGGTCACCTCGGAGCGGGAACGCCGTCTGGCCGTGGGCAAGGTGGCCGCCGCCGCGGTGGATGCGGGCCTGGACCTGAGGGGATTGGCGCAAAGCCCGCTGCCCGGCCAGGACGGCAATGTGGAGTACTTCCTGTGGATGAGACGCGCGTTGTCGCAAGTCCCGCCTAAGATCGAGGAGCGGGACGCAGCCGTGGCTGCGTTGCTCGGAACAATCTGGCCGAACCACTAGCACCACCAGAAGGCGGAACCTGATGAGCAGGCGTGTCCTCATCCTTGCCCACACCGGGCGGGAGGAATCCCTCAAGGCTGCCTGGGAAGCGTGCGCCCAGCTGCACGAGTCCGGGCTTACGCCTGTGATGCAGAAAACCGAACTCGGCGACATGGTGCGCTTCTTCGGCCGGCTGGACCACCCGGTCGAAGTACTCCACGACCACGTGAAGCTGCCCGACGTCGAACTCGTCATGGTGCTCGGCGGCGACGGCACCATCCTCCGCGCCGCGGAACTCGTCCGCGAAGTCGACGTCCCGCTGCTGGGCGTGAACCTGGGCCATGTGGGCTTCCTCGCCGAGAGCGAGCGGGCTGACCTCACCCAGACGGTCGAATGGATCGCCAGCCGCGAATACACGGTCGAGGAGCGCATGACGATCGACGTCCAGGTCTGGGTCCGCGGGCAGAAGATCTGGCACACCTGGGCCTTGAACGAGGCCGCCATCGAAAAGGGCAACCGGGAGCGGATGCTCGAGGTCGTCACGGAAGTCGACGAACGCCCGCTGACGTCCTTCGGTTGCGACGGCGTGGTGCTGGCCACCCCGACCGGCTCCACGGCCTACGCCTTCTCCGCCGGCGGACCGGTGGTGTGGCCCGAGGTCGAGGCCCTGCTGATCGTGCCGATCAGCGCCCATGCCCTGTTCGCCAAACCGCTCGTGGTTTCGCCCCGGTCCCGCCTCGCGGTCGAAATCCTCAACCGGACCGATGCCCAGGGCGTCCTGTGGTGCGACGGGCGGAGGTCCGTGGACCTGCCGCCCGGTGCCCGCGTCGAGGTGACCCGCTCCGCCACGCCCGTGCGCCTGGCCCGGACGCACCAGACCCCCTTCTCCGGCCGGCTGGTCCGGAAGTTCGAACTGCCCATCCAGGGCTGGCGCGGACCCGTGCCGCAGTCCGGGGTCATCCACACCGGGCCCCTGCCAATCATCCGCACGCCCCGCCCCATGCCCCCGTTGCCGTCGCCGCGCCACGCAGGACCCGGCGACGCCCCCGATCCTTCGCCAAATCCCCCAACCGGGAAGTGAACCATGCTTGAAGAACTCAGAATCCGAGACCTCGGAGTCATCACCGACGCAACCCTGCCCCTGGGCCCGGGCCTGAGCGTCGTCACCGGTGAAACCGGCGCCGGCAAGACCATGGTGGTCACCGCCGTCGGGCTGCTCCTCGGCGCCAGGTCCGACGCCGGCGCCGTCCGCAGTGGAGCGAAAAGCGCCTCCGCGGAGGCCGTGCTGAAGCTCGACGCCGGGCACGCCGCCGTCGAACGGGCACGTGAGGCCGGAGCGGAGGTTGAGGAGTTCGACGCCGGTGCGGAGCTGCTGATTGCCCGCAGCGTCGGTGCGGACGGCCGCAGCCGGGCCTACCTGGGCGGTCGCGCCGCCCCGGTGGGCGTGCTCGCTGAGATCGGCGAGACCTTGGTGGTGGTCCACGGTCAGTCGGACCAGATCCGGCTCAAGAGCCCGGTGGCGCAGCGCGGCGCCCTGGACAAGTTTGCGGGGGAGAGCCTCGCGGGGACCCTGACCGGGTATCAGGACCTGTATGCCCGCTGGCACGCCAACCAGGCCGAACTCGATGCCCTGCGCAGCGCGGCCCGCGAACGGCTCCGGGAGGCGGAGTCGCTGCAGGCCGCCCTGGCCGAGATCGACGGCGTCGACCCGCAGCCGGGGGAGGACGACGCCCTCAAGGCCGAGGCCGTGAAGCTCGCCAACGTGGAGGAGCTGCGGATCGCCGCCAGTACGGCCCACCAGGCACTCATCGCCGAGGACTTCGGTGAGGAAGCAGACGCCACCACCCTGGTGGACGCAGCCAAGCGCACCCTCGAGCACGTAGCCGAACACGACGAGGCCCTTGGAGCGGCGGCGGCCCGCCTGGCGGAGGTCGGCTTCCTGCTCAACGACATCGCCGCGGAACTTGCCAGCTACCAGGCCGCCCTGGACACCGAGGGCCCCGAACGGCTCGCCGAGATCGAGGACCGCCGGGCGGTGCTGGCCAAGCTGGTCCGCAAGTACGCACCAAGCATCGACGAAGTCCTGGTCTGGGCCGAGGAAGCCCGGGCACGCTATGAGGAGCTGCAGGACGACTCCACCCGGATTGAGGCGCTGGATGCCGAGGTCGCACAGGCGGAAGCCGAGCTCCGGAAGCAGGCGGCCGCCATCAGCAAAGCCCGCAAGAAGGCCGCCAAGGACCTCTCGGCCCGGGTCAGCGCCGAGCTGACAGCCCTCGCCATGGCCGACGCCACCCTCGTCATCAACGTCGATGCCGCCGGACAGTTGGGGCCCTTCGGGGCCGACGACATTTCGTTCCTGCTCCAGCCGCACTCCGGCGCCCCGGCCCGGCCGCTCGGCAAGGGCGCCTCGGGCGGTGAACTCTCGCGCGTGATGCTCGCCATCGAGGTGGTGCTCGCCGCCGTCGATCCCGTCCCGACGTTTGTGTTCGACGAGGTCGACGCCGGCGTGGGCGGCCGCGCCGCCGTGGAGATCGGGCGCCGGCTGGCGATGCTGGCCAGGCACGTCCAGGTCCTGGTGGTGACCCACCTGCCGCAGGTCGCCGCCTTCGCGGACCAGCACATCCGGGTCATCAAGACCTCCGTGCGTGGCGCCGACGGTGACACCGCAACCGGCTTCACCTCCAGCGACGTCCAACTGCTGGACGAAGCCGAGCGGGTCCGCGAACTGGCCCGCATGCTGGCGGGCCAGGAGGACTCGGAATCCGCCAGGGCGCACGCCCAGGAGCTGCTGGACGACGCCAAGCTCCTGCCGCAGTCCTGAAACCGTCCGCCGGTAGGACAACAATCACATCGGGATGAGCCCGAAGAACCCGTGGAAGGCCGAATTGATGATAAGCTCAAATCCCGTGGTGCAGCGATCAAACTCTCGTGTAAATTCCCGGTTCCCGGGCTCGTCCAAGACGACCAAACACATCTTCGTCACCGGTGGTGTAGCGTCCTCGCTCGGGAAGGGACTGACGGCTTCGAGCCTCGGCCATCTCCTGCGGGCCCGCGGTCTGTCTGTAACTATGCAAAAGCTCGATCCCTATCTGAACGTGGATCCGGGCACGATGAACCCCTTCCAGCACGGCGAGGTCTTCGTCACTGACGACGGCGCTGAGACGGACCTGGACATCGGCCACTACGAACGCTTCCTCGATGAAAACCTCGAAGGCTCAGCCAACGTCACAACCGGCCAGGTTTACTCGACCGTCATCGCCAAGGAGCGCCGCGGCGAATACCTCGGCGACACCGTTCAGGTCATCCCGCACATCACCGATGAGATCAAGCGGCGCATGCGGCTTCCCTCCGAGGGCAAGAACGCTCCCGATGTCATCATCACCGAAATCGGCGGAACCGTGGGTGACATTGAGTCCCAGCCGTTCCTCGAATCCGCCCGCCAGGTCCGCCAGGACATCGGCCGCAACAACGTGTTCTTCCTCCACGTCTCCCTCGTGCCCTACATCGGCCCGTCGCAGGAGCTGAAGACCAAGCCGACGCAGCACTCCGTTGCCGCGCTGCGCTCCATCGGCATCCAGCCCGAGGCGATCGTGATCCGTTCGGACCGCGACGTGCCCCAGGCCATGCGCGAGAAGATCGGCCGCATGTGCGACGTCGACATCGACGCCGTCATCGGCTGCCCGGACGCTCCGAGCATCTACGACATCCCCAAGACCCTGCATTCCCAGGGACTGGATTCGTACATCGTCCGTGCCCTGGACCTGCCGTTCAAGGACGTGGACTGGACCAGCTGGGACAAGCTGCTCGACGCCGTCCACAACCCGAAGCACGAAGTTGAGATCGCGCTGGTCGGCAAGTACATCGACCTGCCGGACGCCTACCTGTCCGTCACGGAGGCCTTGCGCGCCGGCGGCTTCGCCAACGACACCAAGGTCAAGATCCGCTGGGTCCCCTCGGACGAGTGCGAAACCCGCGAAGGCGCCGTGCAGTCCCTGGCCGGCGTCGACGCCATCTGCGTCCCGGGCGGCTTCGGCATCCGCGGCCTCGAGGGCAAGCTGGGCGCCCTGAAGTACGCCCGTGAAACCAAGCTCCCGGTCCTGGGCCTGTGCCTGGGCCTGCAGTGCATGGTGATCGAGTACGCCCGCAACGTGGTCGGCCTCGAGGGGGCGTCCTCGTCCGAGTTCGAGCCGGACTCCAAGTACCCGGTCATCGCCACGATGGAAGAGCAGCTGGACATCGTCGAGGGCAAAGGCGACCTCGGCGGCACCATGCGCCTGGGCCTGTACGAGGCCAAGCTCGACGAAGGCTCCGTCGTCGCCGAGACCTACGGCGCCACCAAGGTCAGCGAGCGGCACCGGCACCGCTACGAGGTCAACAACAAGTACCGCGACCAGATCGCCGCCAAGGGCCTGTCCTTCTCCGGTACCTCGCCCGACGGCAAGCTGGTCGAATTCGTGGAACTTCCGCGCGACGTCCACCCGTACTACGTTGCCACGCAGGCGCACCCCGAGCTAAGCTCGCGCCCCACGCGCCCGCACCCGCTCTTCGCGGGCCTGATCAAGGCTGCCCTGGCACACCAGCAGGACGGCGACGCCGTGCCCGCTGCAGCGGCCGGCACCACTGCCAAGGCCAGTGTGAAAGTCGAAGACCCGGCTGCTGCCCCCAAGCCCTCGTCGGCAGCAGTGTCGAAGTAATTACCAACTGAATCAAAGGACGGCGCGATGCCCGGTAAGTCTGAGACCCCCAATGCTGCACGGCAGGTTTCGGATGAGCCGAGCCCGCGCCGTCTTTTGTCTTCGCGCAAAGTGTACGAAGGCAGGATCTGGGACGTTGTCAGCGACAGCTTCCAGCTCAACGACGACGGCGACACCCTGGTCCGTGACTACATCGACCACCCAGGTGCGGTCGCCGTTCTCCCCATGAACGACGCCGGCGACGTCCTGCTGCTGCGGCAGTACCGGCACCCCGTCGGCATGGACCTGTGGGAGATTCCCGCCGGACTGCTCGACGTCGAAGGGGAGGACTTCGTGACCGGGGCCGCGCGCGAACTCGCCGAGGAAGCGGACCTCGTGGCGGAGCGCTGGAACGTGCTGGCGGACTTCTTCAATTCGCCCGGGTCCTCCAGCGAAGCCATCCGGATCTATCTCGCCCGTGGCCTCAGTGAGGTGCCGGGTCACGAACGGCACGTCCGCACCGACGAGGAAGCCGAGATCGAACTCCACTGGACCCCGCTGGACGCCGCGGTGGAGGCAGTTCTGGACGGCCGCCTGCACAACCCGTCCGCCGTCGTCGGCATCTTGGCCGCAGCCGCAGCCCGCGCCGACAACTTCGAACACCTCCGTCCGGCCGATGCCCCCTGGCCCGCCCATCCCAGCCAGCGCTAATGACGGACGCGCTGACTGCCGATGCGATGGCTGCCGTCCCGCAGCCGGAGCCCGCCGCCCCGCAGCCGGCGGACGCCGCCGCCCCGGCCCCGCAGGCTCGTCCGCAGTCGGCGATTGACCGCGCCATCACCGACTACCTCCAGCACATGGGGGTGGAACGCGGCCTGGCGGCAAACACCCTCGCCGCGTACCGGCGTGACCTTGCCCGGTACGCGGCCTACCTCGGCGGCTCCTGCCGCCAGCGCCCGGAGGACGTCACACGGCACGACGTCACCGGATTCGTCCAGGCGCTTTCGGACGGCTCCGACGGCGGAAGTCCCCTCGGCGTCCGGTCCGCGGCACGCACCGTTGTCGCCGTGCGTGGCCTGCACAAGTTCTGGGCCCTTGAGGGCCTCACACCCACCGACCCCGCCAGTGACGTCCACCCGCCGATGCCCGGCAAACGGCTCCCCAAGGCCATCAGCGTCGACGAGGTCACCAGGATTCTTGAGGCGGCCGGCACGGATACGGCCACCGGCCTGCGGGACCGTGCCATGCTCGAGTTCCTCTATTCCACCGGCGCCCGCATCAGCGAGGCCGTGGGCCTGGACGTCGACGACATCTCCCAACTCGCCGCCGGCCAGTCGGCTTCGGCGGCGGGCGGCGGTGACGGGCCCGCAATCGTCAGGCTGTTCGGCAAGGGCTCCAAGGAACGCCTCGTCCCGCTGGGGTCCTACGGGGCGCGCGCCCTCGACGCCTACCTGGTCCGCGGACGTCCCCTGTTGGCTGCGAAAGGCAAGGGCACCCCTGCCCTGTTCCTGAACGCCCGCGGCGGGAGGATCAGCCGGCAAAGCGCCTGGACCATCCTGAAGTCGGCGGCCGAGAAAGCCAACATCACCAAGGCCGTCTCGCCGCACACCCTGCGGCACTCCTTCGCCACCCACCTGCTCGAGGGCGGTGCCGACGTCCGCGTGGTCCAGGAACTCCTCGGGCATGCTTCCGTCACCACCACTCAGGTGTACACCCAGGTGACAGCCGACACCCTGCGGGAAATCTACGCCGCCGCACACCCCCGCGCCCTGGGCTGAGCGGGGCCGGCGCGGTTCTTGCCGGTGGCGTCAAAAATGTCAGACCCCCTTGCGAGACTGTGGGTATGGAAGGCAGAGCGGCGTGGAGCAGGGAGAGCGGGGAGGCCTTGGCGGCCGTCGCCGCGTCTGTTGCCGCGCTGGCTGCCCTTGCCGGCGGGGCCGCTTCGTCCGGTGCGGATGTCGATTCGGCCGGTGCTGCTGAGCCCGGGACTGATCCGTTGCGGGATTTCGCGGACGGGTGCCTGGACGGGTTGGCGTTAGTGGCGCGGCTGGAGGCCGGGATGGCGGCGTTGAAGGTGCGCCTGGCCGCCGACTACGTGCAGGCCGCCGGGTACCTGGCCGGCCCGGCGGCATCCCCGCAGGAAGCGACGGCCCGGGAGATGGCGGTGCTCGCGGAGGTCGCGGGCGTCCTGACCGTCAGCGAACGCTCCGCCTCGGCGCTGCTGTCGGACGCCCTGGCGCTGACGGGGTCGTTGCCGTTGACGTTGGCGGCGTTGCAGGCCGGGGAGCTGTCCTGGCAGCATGCCCGGATCATGGTCGATGAGGCGGCGAACCTGGACCGGGCGGGGGCGGCCGGGCTGGAGGCGCATTTCCTGGACCCTGCCGCGCCGGATCCGGCGCGGGGGTGCCCGGCCGGGGAGCTGGCCCCGGGCCGGTTCCGGGCCAAGGCACGCACCTGGCGCGAACGCCACCACCCGGACAGCATCGAGGCCCGCCACGCCACGGGGGTGGCGGAGCGGCGGGTGGAGTTTGTCCCGGACCGGGACGGCATGGCCTGGCTCTCGGCCCGGCTCCCGGCCGATACTGCGGCGGGGATCTGGGAACGGACCACCGCCGCGGCCCGGGCGCTGCAGGGCCCGGGCGAGTCCCGGACCCTGGCCCAGCTCCGCGCCGACGTCACCGCCACCTGGCTCCTCACGACCAACACCGGCAGTAACGGCGCCAGTCTCGGCGATGCCGCCGTCCCCGCCGGCAACACTGGCGGCGATGGAATGACCCGGGCCGGCGGCGTAGGCGGCGCCGGCACCGGCACCGGAAACGCGGGAGTCGCCGGCGTGGGCGGGTGCGGGGGTGTTCCGTCGCCGCGGGCGCAGGTCCTGGTCACGGTCCCGGTGATGGCTTTGCTGGGGGCCACGGAGGAACCGGCCATGCTGGACGGGTACGGGCCGGTCCCGCCGTCAATGGCCCGCCGGCTGGTCGCCGACGGCGCCAATTCGTTCCACCGGGTCCTGGTCGACCCCCGCGACGGGGCGCCGCTGGAAATCGGGCGTACCAGTTACCGGGTCACGAAGGCGATGCGTCAGTGGCTGCGGCTGCGCGACGGCAGATGTTCGTTCCCGGGGTGTAATAACCCGTCGCTGGATAACGAGGCCGATCACCTGCTGGCCTGGGCCGACGGCGGGACCACCGGGGTGGCGAATCTGGCCCAGCCCTGCCCGAAACACCACCGGCTCAAACACAACTCCGCCTGGACACCCGGCGGCGCGAGCGGTGAGAGTCCGCCGGGCTGGACCTCACCGGCCGGACGCCACTACCGCAGCGAATACCCCGACTGGGAACCACCCCGCTGGCCCGAGCACTTCGTGCCGCCGGACCCCGGCCCGGACCCCGACGCCGCCCTGCCCCCGGACCCCTTCCCCGAATGGCACCAGTTCACCATGGACCGGTTCTCGCAAGTCGACCCTCACGACTTTGACTGGCCGCCCGTCGGTGACCCCCTCACGGAGTACGTTCCGCTGCAATGCGCCTGAATGCCAGTCCGGCGGGCTGTGTGCCGCGGCGACATGGCTGAGATAGCCCGCTGCAGCTATAGGGTTGGTCACATGAAGGCCACGCCCGTAACTCTCTGCTTCCTGCTCCGCGATGCGGAGAACGGCGCCGAGGTTTTGCTTGGCATGAAGAGGACCGGGTTCGGCGTCGGAAAAATCGTCGGGCTGGGTGGCCACGTGGAACCGGGGGAGTCGCACGCCGAGGCTGCCTGCCGCGAAGTCTTCGAAGAATCCGGAATCGTGGTCGAAGAGCACGATCTCCGGGTTGCCGGTCTGATCGAATTCGTCTTTCCCGCCCGGCCGGAATGGAACATGTCCACGAGCCTGTTTACCGCCCGCCGCTGGTCCGGCGAGCCGGCGGAAAGCCAGGAGATCATCCCGGAATGGTTCCGGGTGGCCGCCCTGCCGCTGGAGCGCATGTGGCAGGACGCCGAACACTGGCTCCCGTTGGCCCTGTCGGAAAACATCGTCGAGGCGATTATCACCCTCAACGATGACAACGAGACCGTGGCGTCCGCGGAATATTCTTTGCGGGGCGTGTAACCCCTGCCCTGCGGCCGGAAACAATACAGGTATCCAGCAGTTCAGGAACTTCTCATTTGGGGGATGCGTGCTTTCGGAGCGCGAGTTGGCGTTTATCGCTATTCATAAAGACAGCTACCCGCGGGTGTACAAGTTTGTACGCCGGCGGGTGGAATCAGCGGAGTCGGCGGAGGAACTCGCCGCGGACGTTTTCCGGGTGGTGTGGCAGAAGTGGGACGACGCACCGCGGACAGACATTGCGTGGCTTCTGACGGTGGCCCGCAATTTGATCGGGAACGCGTACCGGAGCCGGGACCGGCAGGAGGCGCTCCAGGACAAGCTGCGTAACGCCGCCGTGGTGCGGTTCGGCGATGACTCCGAGAACGTGGCGGTACAGGACGCCATGGCGGCGCTGCGCGAGAAGGACCGTGACATCCTCCAACTGGCCTACTGGGATGAGCTGAGCATTGCCGAAATCGCCGGTGTGCTGGGCTGCAGTGAGTCCGCCGCCAAGGTGCGGCTGCACCGGGCCAGGGCGGCCTTTCGCAAGCACATGCCGTCCGGCGCCGCAACGATGACACAGAAGATGGGGGCCTGAGATGGATCCGATCAAGAACATGATTTCCGCGACGGATCCCGTGCACAACGATCCGTCCGTGCCCGACGGCGAGGCAGCCCTGCGCCGGATGCTCACCGAACCGAGGGAATTCAGCGACAAGCTGCCGCACAACGTCGTCTCCCTGAGGGACCGTAAGCACCGGCGGGCCAGGCTGGCAGGTGTCCTGACCCTCGCCGCGGCCGCCGTCACCGCGGGAGTGCTCGTGGCGACGAACTTGGGCGCACTCACCACCGCCCCGGCGCCGGCCAACACCGGCACCGTGACCGCAAGTGCCACAGCCACGCCCTCGGCAACGGCCACGCCGGCACCTGCTGCCCCCTGGACCTCCTTCACCGACGCCACGGGTCAGGCCACGTTCGAACTCCCGACAGCCTGGACCGTGTCCCAGACACCCGCGACCATTGACGGGGGCTCCTACAACACTGTCGAGGTGAAGAATCCCGGCGGCAAGACCATGTCCACGCTCAGCCTCGCCTACGAGGGCGCGGGCGGACCGTCGTGCCCGGATCCTAAACCCTTCTCCACCCTCGATTCGGTCGTTGTCGATATCCCGCAGAAGGCCGCGAAGCTCAGGGAATCACCTCGAGGCCCGTCGGCCTTCGTCTACCGGATTGTCCAGGGTGACAAAGTTTATGGGTCGATGGCGCTGACAGATCTCGGCCTGGACACGGGTACCACCACGTGTGGGCTGTACAACGGCATCCTGGGCCCGGACAACGCGCCTTTTACGCACTTCGGCGATGCCCTCTGGCTTACACCCGATGGCCAGGACGCGGCCCACACCTTTATAACTATCGCCGAGGCCAAGGCCTACATGCAGACGCAGGAATACCAGGACATCAAGCGGATGCTGATCTCACTGGCCCTGCGCCCGGTCAAAGCGGCGGCCGCCCCGCGCTTCGTCACCCTGGACGGCAGTGCCAGTTTCGAACTTCCCGCCGGATGGACGGCGAAAGGAGTGCCGGCAGGCACGCCGGAATTCCCGGCAACCGGTGTGGATGTGTTCAACGAGGACAACAAGAAGGTGGCCAACCTCTACTATGGCTACGGGACCGGGCTCGGTGGCGGCTGCGGCCCGGAGAAGTACACTGCGACGGAACTTGATACAGCGTCGTCGTCGTTGGACGCTGACTGGGCCGTACAGGCCGGAGTCCGTTTCTCCTACCGGGTCCTCGACCAGACATCAGTGGGCAAGGGCTTCAGCTACCAGGTGGGCCTGGTGGACAAATCCAGTGGTCAGCCGACAAACAGCTGCCTGATGTATTCCGTTGTCAACGGAGCCCCCCGCGGCTCCCTGTCATTTGCGGATCGGAGCAGCAAGAGCGCCGACGAGCCCGTGTTTGCCAGCATGACGGAGGCCAGGGCATACATGGAGACGCCCGAATACCTGAAATTGAAGACGATGATCCGGAGCCTGAAGATCAGTTCCTGACCGGGCATCCCGGCTCTGCACCAAACGACGGCAAAACGACGCCGGGCCGGCCACCTGAAAGGTGACCGGCCCGGCGTCGTCCGTTCTGTGGAGAGACCGTACGGAGAGGCGGCAGGGGACTACGGCAGGTGCCGTTCCTCCACGCCGTTGTACTCGCTCAGCGGGCGGATCAGGGAGTTCGACTCCAGCTGCTCCATGATGTGTGCCGTCCAGCCCGTGATCCGGCTGGCGACGAACAGGGGAGTGAAGGTCGCAGTGTCGAAGCCCATGAGGTGGTACGTGGGGCCGGTGGGGTAGTCGAGGTTCGGTTTGATCCCCTTGGCCTCGTCCATTGCCGTTTCCAGCCCGTTGTACAGCCCCAGCATCTCCGGGCGGCCGTAGTGCGCGATCATCTTGTCCAGGGCAGCCTTCATGGTGGGCACCCGGGAGTCGCCGTGCTTGTAGACGCGGTGGCCGAAGCCCATGATCTTCTTCCTGTGGGCCAGGGCGTCCTCCATCCAGGCCTGGGCCCGGACGTGAGCCTCCTCCAAGGACTCCTCCGGCCGGATGCCGATCTCGTCGAAGGTGTGCATGACGGCCTCGTTCGCGCCGCCGTGCAGCGGGCCCTTGAGCGCCCCGATGGCCCCGGTCACGGCTGAGTGCAGGTCCGACAGCGTCGAGGTGATGACGCGGGCGGTGAACGTGGAGGCGTTGAACGAGTGCTCGGCGTAGAGAATCATCGAGACGTTGAAGGCGTCCACGACGTCCGGTGCGGCTTCCTCGCCAAATGTCATCCACAGGAAGTTGGCGTCGTAACCGAGGTCATCGCGCGGTTCCACCAGTTCCTGGCCGCGGCGGCGGCGCTGGTCGTAGGCCACGATCGCCGGCATCTTCGCGAAAAGATCAATCGCTTTGGCCATGTTGGCCTCCCGCGAGGAGTCCTGCTCCAGCGGGTGCCGTGCCCCCAGGACGGAGGCCGCCGTGCGGCAGACGTCCATCGGGTGGGAACTGAGCGGCAGCGCGTCGATGACCTGCTTGAGCACCGGATCCAGCGCCCGGCTGGCGCGTTCCTGCGCGCTGAACTCGGCCAGCTGCTCCGCGGTGGGCAGCTCGCCGTTCCACAGCAGGTACGCCACTTCCTCGAAGCTGCACTTGGCGGCCAGCTCCTGCACCGGGTAGCCGCGGTACAGTAGTGAGTTGGTTTCCGGGTTGACCTTCGAGACCGCGGTGTAGTCCACCACGACGCCGGCGAGGCCTTTTTTGATGTCCTGTTCAGCCATGCTGAAACTCCTTCGTTCCTAACGCCTGTATACCGGCATCTGCCGGCGGTTCCATGCGGGGCTTACTGACCTGGGATCTGGAAATTAAAAACTCCGGTATCGAAGCGGTTGTAGGCCTCGTAGTCAACGAGATCGTACAAACGCGCACGGGTCAGCATGCTCCCAACCTGTGCCTCCTGGGTACCGTCGGCCTTAATCGATTCCAGAGTACGCTCCGCAGCCCCCATGGCACTACGGAGCAGGGTCACCGGATAAATGACCATGTTGACCCCGACGCCGGCGAGTTCGTCCACCGTGAAGAGGGCGCTCTGGCCGAACTCGGTCATGTTGGCCAAAATGGGGACGTCGACGGCGTCGCGGATCGCCTGGAACTCGCCCAGGTCCTTCATTGCCTCCGGGAAGATCGCGTCCGCACCGGCCTCCACGAGCGCCTTGGCCCGGTCCTGGGCGGCCTTGAGGCCGTCGGTGGCCCGGATGTCGGTGCGGGCCATGATCAGGAAGTTCGGGTCCCGCCGGGCGTCGGCCGCCGCGCGGATCCGCTTGGTGGCGGTCTCGAGGTCCACCACGTTCTTGCCGTCGAGGTGGCCGCAGCGCTTGGGGTTGAACTGGTCCTCGATATGGCAGCCGGCCAGGCCGGCGTTCTCGAGTTCCTGAACGGACCGTGCCACGTTCATCGGTTCGCCGAAGCCTGTGTCGGCGTCCACGATCGAGGGCAGGTCGGTCATGCGGGCGATCTGCCCGGCCCGGGTGGCGACTTCGGTCAGCGTGGTCAGCCCGATGTCCGGCAGGCCGAGGTCGTTGGCCAGGACGGCGCCGGAGATGTAGACGCCGGCGAAACCCTTTTCCTCGATCAGCCGGGCAGAGAGCGGGTTGAACGCGCCCGGGAACTGCGCGATCGTGCCGGAGGCAAGGATCTCCCGGAACCGGATCCGCTTCTGCTCCGGTGTGGTCTTCGAGTACAGCATCAGAAGAGTCCCTTCGGTGCGGCTGCGAGGTCGATCACGCCGTCGGCCGCCTGGATGTTGAGCTGGTCCAGCTCGCCGGCGGCAAGCTCGGGGAGCCGCGCGGCGGCGGTGAGGAAGCGTTCGATCTCGTCCTCGGCGACCAGGCCGGCGGCGAGGGTGCGGAACTTGTTGACGTACTGCTCGCGGGCGAACGGCCGGGCTCCCAGCGGGTGGGCGTCGGCGACGGCGATCTCATCGGTGATGACGGTGCCGTCCGTGAGGGTGATGACCACGGAGCCGCCGAAGGCCTTTTCGGCGATGTCCAGCGAGTGGTAGCGGCGGGTCCATTCCGGGTCCTCCACCGTGGTGACCTTGTGCCACAGTTCCACGGTGTCCGGCCGGGCGGCGCGCTCGGGGGCGTAGGAATCGACGTGGTGCCAGGCGCCGTCCTGCAGGGCGACGGTGAAGATGTAGGGGATGGAGTGGTCCAGGGTCTCCCGTGAAGCCGTGGGGCTGTACTTCTGCGGATCGTTGGCGCCGGAGCCGATCACGTAGTGCGTGTGGTGGCTGGTCTTGATCAGCACGGACTCGACGTTGGCCGGGTCCGTGACCTCGGGGTGCTCGCCGTGCAGCTTGCGGGCGAGGTCGATCCATGCCTGCGCCTGGTACTCGGCGGAGTGCTCCTTGGTGTAGGTGTCCAGGATGGCCCGCTTCGCTTCACCCTTCTCCGGCAGCGGGACCATGTAGGAGGCCTCCGGCCCGTCCAGCATCCAGGCGATGACGCCGTCTTCGCCTTCGTAGATCGGCACGGGGGAGGTCTGGCCGCGCATGGCACGGTCGGCGGCCTCGACGGCCATCTTCCCGGCGAACGCCGGGGCGTGGGCCTTCCAGGTGGAGATCTCGCCCTTGCGGGACTGCCGGGTCGCGGTGGTGGTGTGCAGGCCCTGGCCGACGGACTGGAAGATGGTCTCGACGTCGAGGCCCAGCAGGGTGCCGATGCCGGCGGCCGCCGACGGGCCGAGGTGGGCCACGTGGTCGATCTTGTGCTTGTGCAGGCAGATGGCCTTGACCAGGTTGACCTGGATCTCGTAGCCGGTGGCGATCCCGCGGATCAGGTCCCGTCCGCTGGAGCCCACGTGCTGGGCGACGGCCAGGATCGGCGGGATGTTGTCGCCCGGGTGGGAGTAGTCGGCGGCCAGGAACGTGTCGTGGTAGTCGAGTTCACGGACCGCGACGCCGTTGGCCCACGCCGCCCACTCGGGGGCCACGCGCTCCTCGATGCCGAAGACCTTCGAACCCTTGCCGCCGGTGCTGGGTCCGTGGGTGAGGGCCTGGGCGCGGGCGGCGACGATCGGGGCCCGGTTCAGTGAGGCGATCGCCACCGAGGCGTTGTCGATGATCCGGTTGATCACCATGTCCGTGACCTCATCGGTGACCTCCACCGGATCCGCGGCGACCTGGGCGATCTTGTACGCCAGCTGGTCCTCGCGGGGGAGGTTTTCCTCGCTCTTGTAAACGCGGACGTGGTGTTCCTTGACCATGGTGCTCCTTCTACTGAGGTATGTGCCTAGTGGGATGTATGTGTCGCTTTGACGTGGGAAAGGCTGCGGTGCAGGTGGATGGTGGTGGCGGCCTCGGCCAGTCTCGGGTTGCCGGCAGCGATCGCCTCGGCGATGGCGGCGTGTTCGGCGGCGGCAGCGGTGAGCCGGGCGGTGTCGTCGGCGGCCAGCCGCCGCACGCGCACCAGGTGGACGCGGAGGCTGCGCATGGCCTGGACGAGGTAGGCGTTGGAAATCGCGGCATCGATCGCCGCGTCCAGCCGTGCCACCAGCCCGTAGTACTCGTGGAGACCGGGATCCCCGGCGCCGATGAGTTCCGGGGCCCGGAGAAGTTCGCTCCGGAGCTGTTCGAAGGTCCCGGGGTCGCCGCGCTCGGCGGCCAGCGCCGCGGCTTTGCCTTCCAGGGTTTCGCGCAGTTCGAACAGTTCATCGATGTCCTCGAGCGAGATGTCGGTGACGACGACGCCGCGGCCGCCCGGCGTCGTCAGTCCCTCGGCGGTGAGCCGGCTCAGTGCCTCCCGCAGCGGGGTGCGCGAGACGCCCAGGCGCTCCGACTGTTCCACCTCCGCCAGCACGGTACCGGGCAGGAGGCGCCATTCGATGATGTCGTCGCGCAGTGCCGCATAAGCCTTGTCGCTGGCGCGCATCCTGCCTCCTTCGCTGGTGGCCCCGAACGGGTGGCCAAAATTCAGTGTATACACACAGTGGGACTTTGCCCAGCATTATGCGATATTGCCGTCAGTATCAGCTGTTTCTGTATACATGACTCTTGTGGGTCCGCCTTGCCGCGGACTACCATGGGCTGCATCACACCGTCGTGGACAGGATGAATGCCATGGGCACCAAGAGCTACCGGGACGCCTACGCACGCAGCGTGGAGCACCCCGCCGACTTCTGGCTGGATGCCAGCCGCGCAATCTCCTGGTCCGCCCCGCCCCTGACAGCCCTCGACTCGGGCCGGGCACCGCTCTATGACTGGTTTACCGACGGCGTCCTGAATACGTCCTACAACGCCCTCGACCGGCACGTCGCCGAGGGCAGGGGCGCCGAGGACGCGCTGATCTACGACTCCGCCATGCTCGGCACGCAAAGGCGGTACAGCTACGCCGAACTCACGGAGCTCGTGGCCCGGTTCGCCGGCGTCCTCCGGCGCCGCGGCGTCGGGAAGGGGGACCGGGTAGTGATCTACATGCCGATGATCCCCGAAGCAGCCATTGCGATGCTGGCAACGGCCCGGCTTGGCGCCGTGCACTCGGTGGTCTTCGGCGGGTTCGCGCCCAAGGAGCTCGCAGCCCGCATCCGGGACGCGGCCCCCGCCGCGGTAGTGACGGCGTCGGGCGGCATCGAGCCGTCGCGCCGGATCGACTACCTGCCCGCCGTCGCCGAGGCGCTGGGCATCGCCGGCGTCCCCGACACCCCGGTGCTCGTCAAGGCCAGGGAAGGCTTCGCCGGCTCGGTGGCCGACCACCCCGGCTGGCTTGACTGGGACTCGGAGATGGCCTCAGCCGAGCCTGCCGCGCCGGTGGACGTCCGGGCCACCGATCCGCTGTACATCCTCTACACCTCGGGCACCACCGGTACTCCCAAAGGCGTGGTGCGGGACAACGGCGGCCACGCCGTGGCCCTGAGCTGGACCATGGAGAACATCTACGACGTCGGACCCGGCGACGTCATGTGGACCGCCTCGGACGTCGGCTGGGTGGTGGGGCATTCCTACATCGTGTACGGGCCGCTGCTGGCCGGGGCCACCACGGTGCTGTACGAGGGAAAACCGGTGGGAACCCCCGACGCCGGCGCGTTCTGGCGGGTGATCCAGGACCACAAGGTCAACGTGCTATTCACGGCGCCGACCGCGTTGCGGGCCATCCGCAAAGCCGACCCCGAGGCGCAGCTGCTCGAACGTTACGACACGTCGAGCCTGCGGACCCTGTTCGCCGCCGGTGAGCGGCTGGACACCGACACTTTCCACTGGGCCTCCAGAGTCCTCCGCGTGCCGGTGGTGGACCACTGGTGGCAGACCGAGACGGGCTGGGCTATCTGCGCCAACCCCCGCGGCCTGGAGCAGCTCCCGATCAAGGCCGGCTCGCCCAGTGTGCCGATGCCCGGCTTCCGGCTCAACATTGTGGACGGCGCGGGCGAGGACGTCGAGGCCGGCACGGAGGGCAACATCGTTTTGAAGCTGCCGCTGCCGCCGGGCACCCTGGCCACGCTCTGGCGCAACGACGACCGCTACATTTCGTCCTACCTGCAGGCCTTCGAGGGGTACTACGCCACGGGCGACTCGGGCTACCGGGACGGCGACGGCTACCTGTTTGTCATGGGCCGGACCGACGACATCATCAACGTTGCCGGGCACCGGCTCTCCACCGGCGCCATGGAGCAGGTGATCGGCCAGCACCCGGCCGTCGCCGAATGCGCCGTGATCGGCCTCGCCGACCCGCTCAAGGGCCAGCGCCCCAGCGGTTATGTGGTGCTGAAGTCCGGGGTGGACATCCCGGAGGAGGTGCTGGTCAAGGACCTCGTCGCCCTGGTCCGGCGGGACATCGGCGCCGTGGCGGACTTCAAGCACGTCACTGTGGTGGAGGCGTTGCCCAAGACGCGTTCGGGAAAGATCCTGCGCAAGACCATGCGCCAGATCGCCGATGGCGAGAACTACGTGGTCCCGTCCACGATCGAGGACGCCGGTGTAATCGACCGGCTGGTGGGCACCCTGCGCCCGGCCACCACGGAATAGCGGGGCCGTCCGCTAGGTCCGGGGTGCCGGTTCCACGGACTCCACGGCATAGGGTTTGGTCGCGGACCGCTGCAGTGGATGACGCAGCCGTGTCTGGTAGGGGACGTCCCGGAGCGTCGCCCGGGGGTCCAGTTGGACAACCAGGAGTGGTTCCTCACGGGCGGCGTCCACCCGCAACACCATGCCGTCCCGCCTCCCGTCCACGAGCAGCGGGGTCGCCGGTTCCACGGCGGTCTCCTGAAGGAGTTCCTGGTAGTCGGGGCCGGCCGCGAGGAAGAGGACTCCGTGGGCGGCGCCGACCACTGTAAGCGGGATGACCGGGTCAGGGGGCAGGGGTGCCGGAACGGGGTGCGGTTGTGCGGCGTTCACCTGGGCTGATGGAGCCCTGGCTGCGTCGAAGATCCGGTCGCATTTGCGGCATCGGGTCCGGGCGCCGACATCTGCCAACAGGCTCACGCGCAATCCCCTGGGGGCGTGCTCCCATTTGTCGGCAACGGTTTGGCACCACTGCGTGTGGTACTCCCTCCCGTGTTTCATCACGTAAACGTGGCCATCGCCGAGGACGGGCGCCTCTTCCCGCCCGGCGGCCGGCACGGCCGGCCGGAACGGGCCTGGTCCTCCGGCGTCCGCGTGGGCGGACGGGCTGGCCTTGAGGAACGTGCGGATCAGTGGACTGAGCTGCCGTCTGGGTCGCGGCATTGTGGGTCCTTCCTGTGCGGCGTGACTGCGCTTTTCCCCAAATGCCCCCAATCCAGCTTGATGGCTTTTCGCTCAAGTTGCCAGTCGGGAAAGGCCGGACCAGTTCACGACGCCGGCCGGTTCCAGCGGTATTCGTTTTCCGGGCGGCCCGGGGTGCCGTAGCGTGCGGCGCGGGTGACGGTTCCGGCATCGGCGAGGTACTCGAGGTAGCGCCGCGCGGTGACGCGGGACATGCCCAGCGCCTCCATGACCTCGCTCGCCGAGACCGCCCCGGCCTGGGCCTTGATGAAGTCCTGGACGGATTCCAGCGTGGAGACGGACAGCCCCTTGGGCAGCGATATTTCGGAGGGGGCCCGGAGGCTCGCAAACGCCTGGTCCACGTCACTTTGGGAGGCGCCGGCGCCCGGCTTGCCGGCCCCGGAGCCCGCGAGCTGTTCCCGGAACTGCCGGTAGCTGGCGAGCTTGTCCGCGAACGTGGAGTAGGTGAACGGCTTGATCAGGTACTGGACAACGCCCGTGGCCACCGCGCTGCGGACAATATTCAGCTCCCGCACGGCGGTGATGGCGATGATGTCCGCGAAGAGCCCGGCCGCCCGCATCCGGCGCGCGATGTCCAGGCCGTGCAGGTCGGGCAGGTTCATGTCCAGGAGCACGAGCTCCACCGGGTTGCCGGCCGCTGCGAACTCCGTGAGCAGGCGCAGGGCGGACTGCCCGTCGGGGGCGGAGCCGGCCAGCGCAAAGCCGTCGAGCCGTTCGACATAGGCGGCGTGTGCCGCGGCGGCGATGGGCTCGTCCTCGACGACGAGCACCCGGATGTCGCTCATGGCTGTCCCTCTGTTGTGGCCGGCGGTGTTGAGCCCGGCTCTGTCGTGACCGGCGGCCGTGTATCCTGCGGTGCCGTGACCGGCAGCGTGACGCGGAAGAGTGCTCCGGCGGGGCTGGTGATTGTCATCGTACCGTCCAGCCGGTGCACCGCCTGGCGGACCAGAGCCAGGCCCAGGCCCCGCCCGAACGGGCCGGGCGTCTTGGTGCTGAAGCCGTGCCGGAAGACGTCCTCCACGGCCGCGGGGTCGATGCCGGGGCCGCTGTCCTCCACCGTGATCTCCAGGGAGTCCCCGGCGCTCACTACTGACAGCTCCACGAGCCTGGGCGGCGGTGCCTCGGCCGCGGCGTCGATGGCGTTGTCCAGCAGGTTCCCGAGGATGGCCACGAGGTCCTGCACGGCGAGGCCCGTCACGGCCGTGGAGCCGCCCGTATTCAGGATCAGCTCGACGCCGCGTTCATGGGCTTCGGCCACCTTGCCCATGATCAGGGCCCCCAGGACCGGTTCCTCGATGGAGCCGACCAGGTCATCCGTAAGGCTCTGGCTGAGTTCGAGGTCCTTCGTGGCGAAGTCCAGCGCCTCCGGGGCGCGCCCCAGTTCCATCAGGGACACGATCGTGTGGAGCCGGTTGGCGTGCTCGTGGGTCTGGGCACGCAGGGCATCCGAGAGGGTGCGCATGGTTTCGAGTTCGCTGCCCAGGGACTCGATTTCCGTCCGGTCCCGGATAGTGGCCACCGTCCCGTAAACATGGGCCCCGTGTGCATGGGCATCGTGGACCGGATTGGCAGCCGCCCGCCGCTGGCGCCAGGCGGTCGACGCCGGGCCCACCGCCGGGCCCTGGTTGACCACCAGGACCCGGGAGCCGGTCAGGTGGATCTCGTCGAGGGCGGTCCGCCCGGATTCGAACAGCTCCTTCAGGCTGGGGGCAAGCGGCAGTTCTGCCAGCGACGGCGCCGCCCGGCGCCCGGGTTCCGAACCGCCGTCGGGGGACTGCTTTGCCAGCCCCAGCAGTTCGGCGGCCTGGTCGTTGTACATGACCACCTTGCCCTTGGGGTCAATGAGGATCACGCCCTCGCGCACCGAATGGAGCACGGACTCGTAGTAGGCAAAAAGCTGGCCCAGTTCCTCGGGACCCCAGCCGCGGGTCACCCGGCGCAGGTAACGTCCCAGCAGCCACGATGCCACCGAACCGCCCACCAGCAGCCCCAGGGAGATGGCCAGCAGCGCCGGCAGCCTGCCGGAGACCGCCACATCCACGGTCCCGACCGTCACACCCGCGGCCACCAGTGCCCGGACCTTGCCATCGGCATCCTTGACCGGGGCGATGGTCCGCACCGACGGCCCAAGGGTGCCGGCCACGACTTCCGTGAACACCCGGCCGCCGAGGGCTTCCTCGATCGAGCCGATATAGGGCTTGCCCAGTTCCTCGTTGCGCGGGTGCGTCCACCGGGTCCGGTCCGGGGCCATGATCGTCACGAAATCCGCGTCGGCATCGTTCATGACCTTCAGCGCATACGGCTGGAGCAGCGCTGAAGGGTCCGCGGCGCTCGCCGCCTGCAGGACGAACGGAGCATCCGCCACCGTGGTGGCGATGCCTTCCATCCGGCGACCGGCCTCGAGATAGGCGTGGTCGCGTGCGTCGACGAACGTGGCCGTTCCCACGATCGCGGTCAGCGCCACGATGAACAGCAACTGGGCCACAAACAGCCTGCGCGCGATGCTCCAGCGGTGGATCATCAACACCTTCCATGACCAATATGAACGCAAGGGTGATGTGCGTCACCCCGTCATCAATGATGGGTTACACACGAACGGTCGAGCGGACCACAGCAGGAACCGCACGAATGTCCAGCCTATCCAAGGAGAACACGATGGCCTCTCAACGAGGAGAGTCGGCAGCACCGGCCGCAGCGCCGGCCAAGAAGCGCAAGGGACTGGACAAGTCCCACTACCTGTACATGGCAGTCATCGTCGCCGTCATTGCGGGCGCCCTCGTCGGGCTGCTGTTTCCCGAAGTGGGCAAATCCCTGAAGCCGCTCGGTGACGGTTTCATCAAGCTCATCAAGATGATGATCGCCCCCGTCATCTTCTGCACCATCGTGCTGGGCATCGGCTCCATCGCCAAGGCCGCCACGGTCGGCAAGGTCGGCGGCCTGGCGCTTGGCTACTTCGTGGTCATGTCCACCTTTGCCCTGGCGATCGGCCTCGTGGTGGGCAACCTGGTCCACCCGGGCGAAGGCCTCAAGCTCGCCCCCTACGATCCGAACAAGAAGGCGGCGGTCGACAGCACCGTCGACTTCCTCCTGGGCATCATTCCGGGCGACATTCCCGTCCTCCCGACCCTCCTCGCCGCAATCCTGGTCGGGTTCGCGCTGCAGAAGATGGGACCCCAGGGCGCCCCGATCCTCAAGGCTGTCGGCTACGGCCAGGCCCTCGTGTTCCGCATCCTCATCATGATCATGTGGCTCGCCCCGGTCGGCGCCTTCGGTGCGATCGCCGCCGTCGTGGGCGCCACCGGCGTGCAGGCCATCTTCAGCATGTTCACGCTGATGATCGCTTTCTACATCACTTGCGCCCTGTTCATCGTGGTGATCCTCGGCGGCCTGCTCAAGGTGGTCGCCGGCGTCAGCATCTTCCGCCTCATGAAGTACCTGGGCCGCGAATACCTGCTGATCTTCTCGACGTCGTCCTCCGAAGCGGCACTGCCCCGCCTGATCGCGAAGATGGAACACCTCGGCGTGTCCAAGCCCGTCGTCGGCGTGACCGTTCCCACCGGGTACTCGTTCAACCTGGACGGCACGGCCATCTACCTGACCATGGCTGCGCTGTTCGTTGCCAATGCCATGGGCACGCCCCTGGACCTTGGCGCCCAGGTGTCCCTCCTGGTCTTCATGATCATCGCCTCCAAGGGCGCCGCCGGCGTGACCGGTGCCGGCCTCGCCACCCTGGCCGCAGGACTCCAGGCGCATGCGCCGCAGCTGCTGGGCGGCGTGGGCATGATCGTCGGGATCGACCGCTTCATGTCCGAGGCACGCGCCCTGACCAACTTCACCGGCAACGCCGTCGCCACCGTGCTGATCGGCACATGGGTCAAGGAGATCGACGGCGGACGGGTGGACCGTGTCCTCCGCGGCGCCGAACCGTTCAACGAGGAAACCATGCTCGCCGGGCACGGCACCAGCGCCGACGCCGACACCGAGCCGGCAGTGCCGGCCCCGGCCTACGCCTAGCCCCGCCGCACCTGGACCGGCCGGGCCCAAACCGCCAGCCCCGACGAACTGCCCGGACGCCGACCAGCGTCCGGGCAGTTCCATGCGGACTAGGATCGGGACCTGCACGAACCTTCGACTTCTACCCGAAGGTCAAGGCTCACATGGCGGCGATTGTCAAGGTCCGCGGATTACCGTGTCGGGCGCTGTAACCTTGGGAGGAAACACGCTCGGCTTCGGAGCCTGGCGCGGCAGTACCAAGCACCACCATCACCGTCATCGAAAGTGTGGATAGATACGTGAGCAGCGAACGGGGTTCAGCAACTCTGGAAGGCATCGAACTGGATCTGGAAGACGCCGTCATGGGCCCCACCGGGCGCCCCCAGCGCGACTTTCCGGAACCCGCGCCGCTGTCTTCCCACGGTCCTGCGCGGGTTATCGCCATGGTGAACCAGAAGGGCGGGGTGGGTAAGACCACGTCCACCATCAACCTCGCCGCCGCGCTGGCCGAGTACGGCCGCCGGGTACTCCTGGTGGACTTCGACCCGCAAGGTGCCCTGTCCGCAGGCCTGGGCACCAACCCGCACGAGCTCGACCTCACCGTCTACAACGTACTGATGGACCGCAAGGTGGACATCCGCGACGCCATCCAGAAGACCGGCGTCGAGAACGTGGACCTGCTGCCCGCCAACATCGACCTCTCCGCCGCCGAGGTCCAGCTGGTCAATGAGGTCGCCCGCGAACAGGTCCTGGACCGGGCGCTGAAGAAAGTCGAGGACGACTACGACGTCGTGCTGATCGACTGCCAGCCCTCCCTGGGCCTCCTCACCGTCAACGCGCTGACGGCCGCCCACGGCGTCATCATCCCCCTGATCTGCGAATTCTTCGCCCTGCGGGCCGTGGCGCTCCTGGTCGAAACGATCGACAAGGTCCAGGACCGCCTCAACCCGCGACTGCAGGTCGACGGCGTCCTGGCCACGATGTACGACGCCCGGACCCTGCACGGGCGCGAGGTGATCGCCCGCCTCGTGGAGGCGTTCGGCGACAAAGTTTTCGAGACGGTCATCAAGCGCTCCATCAAGTTTGCCGACGCCACCGTTGCGGCCGAACCCATCACCACTTACGCGGGCAACCACGTCGGCGCCGACGCCTACCGCCGCCTGGCCAAGGAGCTCATTTCGCGCGGCGGCGCGCCCTAAGCGCCGTGACGGCGACGCTCACCCCGCCGGCGGAGCTGTCACCGGCGAAGAAGCCCGGGTTCGAAGTGCGGCTTGCCAACTTCACCGGCCCGTTCGACCTCCTGCTCGGCCTGATCTCCAAGCATCAGCTGGACATCACCGAAGTTGCGCTCTCCACGGTCACCGACGAGTTCATCAAGTACATCCGGGGATTGCAGCAGCTGGGGGAGGAGTGGGCCCTGGACGAGGCCAGTGAATTCCTGGTCATCGCGGCGACCCTCCTGGACCTCAAAGCCGCCCGGCTGCTGCCCGCGGGCGAGGTTGAGGACGAGGATGACATCGCCCTCCTGGAAGCCCGCGACCTCCTGTTCGCCCGGCTGCTGCAGTACAAGGCCTTCAAAGAGGTGGCCGGCATGATCGGCTCCACCCTTGAGCTCGAGGCCCGGCGGTTCCCCCGACAGGTGGCCCTGGAAGGGCACTTCGCGGCCCTGCTGCCGGAGCTGCTCTGGCGGCACACCCCGGAGCAGTTCGCCGGCCTGGCCGAAGCAGTCCTCAAGCCCAAGGCGGCAGCTCCCACGGAGGTCGGCGTCGCCCATTTGCACGGCGCCCCGGTCAGCGTGAAGGAGCAGGCCGAACTGATCGGCCACCGGCTCCGGCTCGGCACGCCGCTGACGTTCCGGGCCCTGATCGCCGACGCCGAATCCACCCTGGTGGTCGTGGCGCGGTTCCTGGCGCTGCTGGAGCTCTTCCGGGACCGTGCCGTGGGTTTCGAGCAGCTGCTGCCGTTGGGCGACCTGACGGTCCGCTGGACGGCCGATACCCAGGACTGGAGCAGCGAACACTTGAGTGAAGAATACGAGGACCGGCAGTGAACGAACGACTTCCTGAAGAGCCGCGCGGCGAAGCCGGAGCGGCCGGGCCGGACCCTGATCCGGAGGCGGCTCCGGACGTCGCGAGCCTGCCCGGCGGTGCCCGGGCGGCACTCGAAGCGGTCCTGATGGTCATCGACGAACCCGCCACCGCCACGGCCCTGGCGGCGGGACTGAACCTGACGGTCGACGTCGTCGAGTCCCTGCTGGCTGATCTGCAGCGGGAGTATAACGGCTATACTGGTAATGCCCCGGAAGCGGACGTCGCCAGCCAGACCAGCACCACCAACAGCACCAACACTGGCAACAACAATGGCAACACCACCGCCCCCCGGGGTTTTGAATTGCGGAATATCGCCGGAGGCTGGCGCATCTATTCGCGCCCGGAATTCGCCGAGATCGTCGGCGCGTTCGTGCTCGAAGGACAAACAGCCAGGCTGACGCAGGCGGCGCTCGAAACGCTCGCCGTCATCGCTTACCGCCAGCCCGTTTCAAGGGCGCGGGTGTCTGCAATTCGAGGAGTCAATGTTGACTCCGTCGTGCGGACGCTGACGCAGCGGGGACTGATCGAGGACTCGGGAACGGATCCCGAATCCGGGGCCATCCTGTACCGCACGACATCGTATTTCCTCGAGCGGATGGGAATTGGCTCTGTGGCTGAATTGCCGCAGCTTTCCCCCCACCTTCCAGGACTGGAAGGCATCGAGGAGTTTTACGACGCTGGAAGAATGTAGGCAGTATCAGGGCAGGCACAACGCCTGCGCACGAAACAAAAGGACGGGTCATGACACAGGCGGGACGCCAGGGTTCACCACGTAACAGCGCCGGGCGCAGCAGCGCAGCAGGCGGCAACGCCGCTCACGGCAATGCAGCACAGGGCAAGACAGCGCAAGGCAAGACAGCGCAAGGCAAGTCAGTACTGGGCAGGCCCGGCCAGGGCGGCGCCCCGCGCGGGGCCGGCGGCAAGGGAGGCCGTGACTTTCCCAAGAGCGGCGCTGACCGCGCGTTCAAGCGCCCCAAGCCCCGCGAAGAAGCATTCATCGATCCGGACCTGCACGGCGGCCCGGCGCCCCGGCCTGCCTCAGGCGGCTGGAAGGCCGACGGCCCCGCCAAGGGCCCGAGCCGGAAGCCAGCGGCCCGGAAGCCCGGCTTCGGCAAAGAGCCCGGCACGCCCGGCGCGGTCAAGCCCAAGCCGCGCACCGGCGCCAAACCGGCCGGTCCCCGCGCGTTCGGCAGCGAACGCTTCGGCAAGAACCTCGGCCCCGTGCGCAAGCCCGCCCGCAACCGTGGACCACGCCGCGAAGTGCCGCAGTCTGAACTGCACGACGTCGACGGCATCCGCCTGCAGAAGGTCATGGCCTCCGCCGGCGTCGCCTCGCGCCGCGTCTGCGAGGAAATGATCGCCGAGGGCCGCGTCGAGGTTGACGGCCACGTCGTCACCGAGCTCGGCATGCGTGTCGACCCGAAGACCGCCGTGATCCACGTCGACGGCCTGCGCATCCAGCTGGACGAGAACATGGTCTACATGGTCTTCAACAAGCCCAAGGGCGTCGTTTCCACCATGGAGGACCCCGACGGCCGGCCGTGCATCAGCGACTTCGTCCGCCACCACCACGGCGAACGCCTCTTCCACGTCGGCCGGCTCGACGTCGCCACCGAGGGGCTGCTGCTCCTGACGAACGACGGCGAGCTCGCCAACCGCCTGACCCACCCCTCCTACGAAGTGCCCAAGACCTACCTTGTCCAGGTCCGCGGTCCCTTCCCGCAGGGCGTTGGCGCCCAGCTCAAAGCCGGCGTCGAACTCGAGGACGGCATCGCCTCGGTGGACTCCTTCCGGCTCGTGGACTCGACCCCCGGGCACGTGCTGATCGAGGTCGTGCTGCACTCGGGCAAGAACCGGATCGTCCGGCGCCTGTTCGACGCCGTCGGCTTTCCGGTGCTGCGCCTGGTCCGCGTCAAGGTGGGCCCGATCGGCCTGGGCGACCAGCGCCAGGGCAGCATCCGCAACCTCGGCAAGCAGGAAGTCGGCCACCTGCTGGCGTCCGTGGGGCTGTAGGCATGTCCGCCTTTCGCATGCACGGGCGCGGGCACCTCAACGGCCCGGTGGTCGTCGTGGGCTCCGGGCTCCTGGGTACCAGCATCGGGCTGGGACTGCGGGGCCGGGGAGTTGCCGTGTTCCTGTCCGATCCCTCGCCCACCAATCAGGCGGTCGCCGTCGACATCGGCGCCGGGCTGCCCTTGGCGCGCCTTGACGGGGAGCAGCCGGAGCTCGTCGTGGTGGCCGCGCCGCCGGACGTCACGGCCGACGTCGTCGCCAAAGCGCTGCAGGACTACCCGCAGGCCGTCGTGGTGGACATCGCAAGCGTCAAGGCGGGGATCCTCGCCGAGCTCCGCAGCCGCGGCGCCGACCTCGGCCGCTACGTCGGCACCCACCCGATGGCCGGACGCGAAAAGTCCGGTCCCGTTGCCGCCCGGGGCGAACTGTTCACCTCCATGCCCTGGGTCGTGTGCCCGGCGGCGGAGACCCTGCCGGAGTCGCTGCAGGTGGCGCGGGCGCTGGCCGGGGACCTTGGCGCCGTCGTGTCCGAATTCGACGCCGCGGAACACGACGAAGCCGTGGCACTGGTGTCCCACCTGCCGCAGGTGATGTCCTCACTCGTGGCCAGCCGCCTCCAAGGAACCCCCCTGCACGCGCTGTCCCTGGCCGGCAACGGCCTGCGGGACGTCACCCGGATCGCCGCGAGCGATCCCACGCTCTGGGTCCAGATCCTGGGTGCGAACGCGGACAAGGTGGTCGACATCCTGCACGGGGTCCGCGAGGACCTCAACCGGCTGATCGGAACGCTGGAAGCGCCGACCGCCCCCGGCGCCCGGCTCGATCTCGCCCAGCTGATCAGCGAAGGCAACGCCGGGCAGTCCCGGATCCCGGGCAAGCACGGCGGGCCCCCGCAGGCGTACTCGTGGCTGACGGTCCTGGTGGATGACACCCCGGGGCAGATCGCCAAGCTCCTGACCGAGATCGGCGAGATCGGTGTCAACCTCGAAGACCTGCGCCTTGACCACTCCTCGGGACAAAACGTGGGCATGGTGGAAATATCCGTTCTGCCCAACAAGCACGACCTCCTGATAGAAGCCCTTAACGACCGTGGATGGCGGGTACTCCAGTAATGACCCAGGAACTCATTGAGACAGTGGACGTGATCCGGCCCGGGAAAAGCCTGGTGGTCGCCATCGACGGCCCGTCCGGATCCGGTAAGTCGAGCGTCAGCAAAGAGGTGGCCCGCCGGCTCAAACTGGCGTATCTGGACACCGGCGCGATGTACCGTGCCCTGACCTGGTTCTGCCTGGAGAACGGAACGGACCTGAACGACGGCGCCGCGGTCGAGGCCGCGTCCGAGGCCCTGCCGCTGGAGCTGAGCACGAGCCCGCGGGAAGACTACGTGCGCGTCGACGGAAAGGATGTGACGCTCGCGATCCGCGAGCCGGCCATCTCCGCAGCCGTCAGCGCCGTCGCCACCACCCTGGGGGCACGCACGGAACTGATCCGCCGGCAGCGCGAACTGATCGAAAAGCACCACCGCCGCATGGTGGTGGAGGGCCGGGACATCACCACCGTGGTCGCGCCCCACGCGGAAGTCCGGATGCTGCTCACCGCCAGCGAGGAAGCCCGGCTGCGCCGCCGCGGGATCCAGCTCGGCGGCAGCCAGAACGCCGAGCAGCTGGCAGCACAGGTCATTCACCGGGACGCGAAGGATTCCACCGTGGTGAACTTCACCACGGCCGCCGACGGCGTCGTCACCCTCGATTCCTCGGACCTGGACTTCGACGAAACGGTGCAGGCCGCCCTCGACATTGTGGACACCGTGATCAACTACGCTGTCAAGCAAAATACTGTGAAGCAAAGCAGCGCTCGGCACCGGGCCGTCGACGGTGACTGACCTGCAGGCGGGAACGCAGGCGGCAGCGCAGATTTCCGTGCCCGGCCGCTGGACGACGACGTGGAGCCGGCCCGTCGGCTGGCTCCTGGACCACGTCGCCTACCGTACGTCCGTGACCGGGCGGTCCAACGTCCCGGCAACCGGGCCCGTGATCTTCGCCGGCAACCACATCAGCTTCCTGGACGGCCCGGTCATGTTCGGCGCGTCGCCCCGGCCCATGCACATCCTGGTGAAGCAGGAGATGTTCACCGGGTTCCTCGGCCGGGTGCTCACGGCCTCAGGCCAGCTTCCAGTGGACCGGCGCGGCGGCCGGGCTGCCCTGACGGCCGCACGGAGCCTGCTCGAGGCCGGACGCTGCGTCGGGATCCTGCCCGAAGGCACACGGGGGAGCGGTGCGGCAGCCGCGATCAACAACGGCGTCGCCTGGCTGGCCCTCAACTCCGGCGCCACGGTGGTCCCGGTGGCCATCCTGGGCACAAGGACCGGCGGGGAACACCTGGACAGTGTTCCCGCACCGCGCCGCCGGCTGCACGTCAGCTTCGGCGGGGCCATCAACGTCAGCCGCAGGCCCGGCGAGACCGGCCGTGTTTCAATGGACAGGGCCGGGACCGAAATACGGGCCGCACTGGCCCGCCACGTCCAGGACTCGATCCAAAGAACCGGGCAGCCCCTGCCCCACGCGGAATCCCCGCACGAACGACCTGTTGCAGTAGCCGGGACGCCGGCAGATCACCACCTAAGGAAAGTGCAATGAGCGATACGACTCAAACCTCCGGCAACTTCGGCGCCGGCGAAGACGAATACACGCCCACCGGCACCGACCAGGTGGCTGAGCACCTTGCCGCCCTGGACGACGAGGAGGCCGAGCTCCGTGCCGCGTCCCTCCGGGCCGGCCTGGACGACTACGAGCTGGATGAGGACGATGCCGCCCTGCTGAGCGGCCATTTCGACGACGAGGACTTTGACGGTCCGGTCAAACTCGATCCGGTCCTGGCCATCATCGGCCGGCCCAACGTCGGCAAATCCACCCTGGTCAACAGGATCCTGGGCCGCCGCGAGGCCGTGGTCGAGGACACCCCCGGCGTCACCCGCGACCGCGTCATGTACTCGGCCCACTGGAACGGCCGCAACTTCACGGTGGTGGACACCGGCGGCTGGGAACACGATGCCCGCGGCATCCACGCCCGCGTCGCCGAGCAGGCTGAGATGGCCGTGGAACTCGCCGACGCCGTCCTGTTCGTCGTCGACTCCGCCGTGGGCGCAACCGCCACCGACGAAGGCGTCATGAAGATGCTGCGCAAGTCCAGGAAGCCGGTCATCATGGTGGCCAACAAGGTGGACGACTTCGCGCAGGAAGCCGACTCCGCAGCCCTGTGGGGCCTGGGCTTCGGCGAACCCTACCCGGTCTCGGCCCTGCACGGCCGCGGTGTGGCCGACCTCCTGGACCACGTCATGGACACCCTCCCCGAGTTCTCCACGATCGAGGGCCTCGAGCGCTCCGGCGGACCCCGCCGCGTCGCGCTGATCGGCCGTCCGAACGTCGGAAAATCGTCGCTGCTGAACAAGCTCGCCGGATCCGAGCGTGTGGTGGTGGACAACACCGCCGGCACCACCCGTGACCCCGTTGACGAATTCATCGAACTCGGCGGACGCACCTGGCGTTTCGTGGACACCGCCGGCATCCGCCGCCGCCAGCACATGGCCCAGGGGGCCGACTTCTACGCCTCCCTGCGGACGCAGAGCGCGCTCGAAAAGGCCGAGGTCGCCGTCGTGCTCCTGGCCGTGGATGAAGTGCTCAGCGAGCAGGACGTGCGCATCCTGCAGCTCGCCATCGAATCCGGCCGCGCCCTGGTACTGGCCTTCAACAAGTGGGACCTCCTCGACGACGAACGCCGCCGCTACCTCGAACGCGAAATCGAGCAGGACCTGGCCCACGTGTCATGGGCCCCGCGGGTCAACATTTCGGCCAAGACCGGCTGGCACAAGGACCGGCTCGTCCCGGCCCTGGACCTGGCCCTGGAAAACTGGGACAAGCGCATCCCCACCGGACGCCTCAACGCGTTCCTGGGCGAGCTCGTCGCAGCGCACCCGCACCCGGTCCGTGGCGGCAAGCAGCCCCGCATCCTCTTCGGCACCCAGGCCTCAAGCCGGCCGCCGAAGTTCGTGCTCTTCACCACCGGCTTCCTGGACCCCGGCTACCGCCGTTTCATCACCCGCCGCCTCCGCGAGACCTTCGGTTTCGAGGGCACGCCGATCGAAGTCAACATGCGTGTGCGCGAAAAGCGGGGCAAGAAACGTTAATTCCGACACACCTGGGCCTGACAGTGTGAAATTGTCACAGGCACCCTCCGGGATCGTGTAAGCTTTTCAAGGTGGTTCGGCCGGACTGCTTGGAAGAAATCCTGGAGGATATCCGGGGCCCATTCCCAGCGGAGAACGGCGGAACCAGCGGGCTGTAGCGCAGCTTGGTAGCGCACTTGACTGGGGGTCAAGGGGTCGCAGGTTCAAATCCTGTCAGCCCGACCAACAGTAAAAACCCCGCCATTCCTGACAAGGAATGGCGGGGTTTTCTGCGTTCCGGACACCTCGCCCAGATTTCCCCAAGGTCCCGCCGGGTAGTCTGCACGGATTATCGCAGGCGGGTGATGCACCCGGATTGAGAACCTTGGCTGGGCGGGTAGATCAATGAAAACACTGCTGCGGGCCGGCGTCATGGCCGCGCTGAATGTTGTGGTGCTGAATGTTGTGGTTCTGGCGGGGCTTACCGTCGGCGCGGGTCCGGCTTCGGCCGCGACGTGCCAGCCGGGCGCGCCGCAGCCAACCAACCAGTTCCCGGGCAAGACAGTGATCGCGGCCAACTTCGAGTCGGGCAGCATCACCGGTGAAGGCTTTGACCCGCCCGACACCGCCGGGACCGGCACCGCGGACGTCTCCTCAGCGCAGCGGCACGCCGGGCGCTGCTCGGCGCACTTGCATGTCACCACCGACGCCGGCTCCCTGGCCAATTTCTCGGCACCGCTTCCGTCCGGCAGCAGCGAGGTGTACACGGACGGCTGGTTCAACATCACCAAGGCCGGCGTCACCGGCAACGATGTTCCGTATTTCCGGTTCTTCAACGGCAGCACCCGGATGCTGGACGTCTTCCGCAACAACGGCAGCGGAGACCTCGTATTGCGGGTGACCTCGCCCACCCAGTCCGGGCAGTTCTCCTACCAGACGCTCGCACCGAACGTGCCGCTGGGCTCGTGGCATCACATCGTGGTGCACGTGGTGGCCAACGGCGGGTCTTCGACGGTCGAAGTGTGGTACGAGGACCGGCAGGTCTACTCCAGCACGAAGGTCGGCACCGGCTTCTCCTCCGTCACTCGGGTGCAGCTGGGCGCCGAACACCGGCGGCAGGCCGGCGACAGCTATATCGATGATGTCGTCATCAAGGCAGGGAAGGCCGGGCAGTCAGCTCCGCAACGCCCGGGCACGTTCACCCCGATCGCTCCCACCCGGGTCCTGGATACCCGGAACAGCGCCCCCGTGCGCGCCGATTCGTCGGTGTCGTTCCAGGTCGCCGGGGTCAACGGGATCCCGGCCAAGGTGTCCGCGGTCGTCTTCAACCTCACAGTGACCCAGCCGCGGTCCCTCGGGTTCATCACGGCCTATGCCTCCGGCACGGCCCGGCCCAACGCCTCGAACCTGAACTTCTCTGCCGGGCAGACGGTGCCGAACCTGGTGACGGTCCCGGTCGGCGCTGACGGGAAGGTCGCGCTGTTCAACAGGTCCTCGGGGTCCTCACAGCTGATCGCGGACGTCACCGGCTATTACGTCACCGGCACACCGGCGACGGCGGGCGCGTTCAAGAGCCTGCAGCCGGCCAGGCTGCTGGACACCCGCAACAGCGCCGCCGTCCGTGCCGATTCCGCGGTGTCCTTCCAGGTCGCCGGGGCCAACGGCATTCCCGCCTCGGTCGCCGCCGTGGTGTTCAACCTGACGGTGACCCAGCCGAAGTCCCTGGGCTTCATCACCGCCTACGCCTCCGGCAAGGCCCGGCCGAATGCCTCGAACCTGAACTTCTCCGCCGGGCAGACGGTCCCGAACCTGGTCACGGTCCCGGTCGG
>NZ_CP022314.1:3210712-3280829 GCF_003352915.1 Arthrobacter sp. PM3
GTCAAGGCCGACTCCGCCGTCACATTCCAGGTCGCCGGCGCCAACGGCGTCCCGACCGGTGCGCTGGCAGCGGTGTTCAACCTGACCGTCACCTCGCCGAAGTCCTTCGGCTTCATCACCGCCTACCCGTCCGGTTCGGCCCGGCCCAACGCGTCGAACCTGAACTTCTCCACCGGGCAGACCGTCCCCAACCTGGCCAACGTGCCGGTCGGCTCCGACGGGCGGGTGGCGCTGTTCAACCGCTCCTCCGGCTCCGCCCAGCTCATCGCCGACCTCGCCGGGTACTTCCTGCCCTAACGCTGGTCATGCCGGGTTTTCTGTTGCCCTGAGGCTTCCGGATCGGCCTATACTTTCAGCGGCGGCTTGAACAATCGGCTGCCGCCGCCCTAGGTGATTGACCCGATGAAAGGCCCGCCATGAGCATCATTCCCGAAGAACTGTCCTACACCGCGGAACACGAGTGGATTTCGGCCCCCAACGCCGACGGCGTTGTGCGCGTCGGCATTACCGATTTTGCCCAGGACGCCCTCGGGGATGTCGTCTACGCGCAGATGCCTGAGGTGGGAACCACCATCAAGGCCAACGACGTCGTCGGCGAGGTTGAATCCACCAAGAGCGTCAGCGACATCTACGCTCCGGTGTCGGGCGAGGTCGTGGCCCGCAACGAGGCACTGGACACCGACTCCGCCCTCATCAACTCGGATCCGTACGGCGAGGGCTGGCTTATTGAAATTAAGCTCGCCGAAGCCGACGCGATCGAGTCGCTTCTCAGTGCATCCGAGTATGAACAGCAGGTAGGCTAAAGAGGGAAGGTCGTTCGGTCGGGTCTCCGGGGAGTGTTGTTGGGAAAACAAGCCAAAGCCGGGCCCGCCGAATGGCTCATCCCCGGGACTGCGAGGCTTTCCCGGACAGCATGCGTTGTTTGCAGGGGGGACACCTGCAACGAATGAGGAGGACTCAATGTTTGGGCACGAACGGAACGACACCGGTGACGGTTACGGCACGGGTGGAGTGAAAGCTTCGGAGACCACGTCGATCAACCTCACCCCGGTGCGCGATGAACCCAACTTCACCCCGAAGCTCTCCGTTGAGGAACGGGCCGCAGTCGAGGCCCTTCCCTTCGGCTCAGCCCTGCTCGTGGCGCACAGCGGACCCAACGCCGGCGCGCGGTTCCTGCTGGATTCGGACGTCACGACGGCGGGCCGTCATCCGGACGCCGACATCTTCCTCGACGACGTCACCGTGTCCCGCAGGCACGTTGAGTTCCGGCGCACCCCGCGCAGCTTCGAGGTAGTGGACACCGGGAGCCTGAACGGCACCTACGTGAACCACGACCGCGTCGACGCCGTGGAACTGAAGTCGGGCAATGAGGTACAGATCGGCAAGTTCCGCCTCACCTTCTACCTGAGCCCTGCCCGCGCAGCAGGCAACGTCTGATTCCGGGGCAGCTGCCTGTGGCCACGGCACATGCGGACCGGCGCGGACCCCAGGTTCTGAACATCGGGGAAGTCCTGGCTCAATTGAGCGACGACTTCCCCAGCATGACGGCGTCAAAAATCCGGTTCCTTGAAGAAAAGGGACTCATCAACCCGCAACGGACGCCTGCCGGCTACCGGCAGTATTCCGAGAACGACGTCGAGCGCCTGCGCTTCGTCCTGGCCCTCCAACGGGACCAGTACCTGCCCTTGAAGGTGATCAAGGACTATCTCGACGCGATCGACCGCGGCGAACGGCCGGAGAACCTGCCTGCCGGCGTCACGGTCTCACCGCGGATCGTCTCCGACGAGCTCGCCACCGAGATCCAGGGCCGGGCCCGCCGGCTCAGCGAAGAGCAGCTCCGGGCTGAGTCCGGGGCGAGCGTCCCGCTCCTGGAATCGCTCCTGAGCTACGGCCTGATCGGGCACGTCAACGGGAAGTTCGACGAACACGCCCTGCAGGTTGCCCGGGCATGCGTCCAGCTGGAGAGCCATGGCCTGGAGCCGCGCCACCTGCGCCCGTTCCAGGCGGCTGCCGACCGCGAATTCGGTCTCGTCGAGCGTGCCGTGGCCACTTTGACCTCACGCAAGGACGCCGCTTCCCACGCCCGCGCCGCGGAAGCGGCGCGGGAAATCAGCGACCTCTGCCTGTCACTTCACCAGGCGCTGGTCCAGGACCGCATCTCAAGGATGGATATCTGATGATTGAGGTGGAGATTGTGGGAGTACGGATTGAGTTGCCGTCCAACCAGCCGCTCGTCCTGCTCAAGGAAATCCATGGTGAGCGCCACGTGCCGATCTGGATCGGGACGCCGGAGGCCAGCGCCATCGCCCTCGCCCAGCAGGGGGTTGTCCCGCCCCGGCCGATGACGCACGACCTCCTGGTGGACGTGGTCGAAGCCCTGGGCCACACGATCGTCAGCGTGAACATCGTGGCCGTGGAGGACAACATCTTCTATGGCCAGCTGCAGTTCGAGAACGGAACCACCGTGAGTTCCCGGGCCTCGGACGCCTTGGCGCTTGCCCTGCGCGCCAAGTGCCGCATCTGGTGCGCTGACGCCGTCATGGACGAGGCCGGCGTGCGGATAACCGAACACGACGAGGGTGAGGACACGCATCCTGGCCCCGCCGTGGATGAAGAAGGCGAAATGCGGCGCTTCCGCGAGTTCCTCGACGACGTCGAACCGGAGGATTTCGCAGGCTGAACGGCGCCCGCGGCGCGGGCCGCAACATTACAGCGCAGAGTGAAACTTTCGACACGCCCGCGGAATACCCCTAACGTCTTTGACCTTGGGCCCCGGCAGGCCTAACGTCGGAGGTACAAGTTCCCATTGCATACGGTAGCCGCGCAAGTCACACTGGAAAGTGCACCTCCGGCTGAATTACACGGATGACATCATCAGTCTGTGTCATGCAGCTATTCAAATCATTGCTGCCGATGCATCTTATTCAGGGGGAACTCACGACAAGGAGGGTCCACGTGAGTCCGAAAGGCGAAGCAGGCGAGCTCAAGCAGTCCGCAACGGCTGGCGTTGCCGTGCCCGCTAGCGGCGCCCAGGGCTTGCTGTTCACCGAGGATCTTCCCGTTCTGGACGAAGACGCGGGCTATCGCGGCCCTACCGCCTGCAAGGCTGCCGGCATCACCTACCGGCAGTTGGACTACTGGGCCCGCACCGGACTCGTCGAGCCCGCGGTCCGCGGCGCGGCCGGCTCCGGCTCCCAGCGGCTGTACGGTTTCCGCGACATCCTTGTCCTCAAGGTCGTCAAACGGCTCCTGGACACCGGAGTTTCCCTGCAGCAGATCCGCACCGCCGTCGAGCACCTCCGGGAACGCGGCGTCGAGGACCTGGCCCAGATCACGCTCATGAGTGACGGCGCCAGCGTCTACGAGTGCACCTCGGCGGACGAAGTGATTGACCTCGTCCAGGGCGGCCAGGGGGTGTTCGGCATCGCCGTCGGCCGTGTCTGGCGCGAAGTTGAGGGAAGCCTCGCCGCCCTTCCCAGCGAACACGCCGCGGACCAGTCCTTTCCCGACGACGAGCTAAGCAAACGCCGCGCTGCCCGCAAAACCGGCTAGTACAACCACATGACTAGTACAACCCCATGACTGGTACAACCCCATGACTGGATGACTGAGGCCGCCTTCCCATCGGAAGGCGGCCTCAGTCATGTGCCGTGGCGGCAGTTGCCTAGCGCAGGCTGCGGTTGCGGACGCTGCCTGCGGCGGCCAGGCCGTTGGGGTTGACGAGGTTCTGCAGCAGGGTGTCGAAGAGACCCGCCGCGTTCTTGGCCGAGTCGCCGGGCCAGTGGTGCACGGCGTGGGCGGCGCCCTGGATCTGCTGCCAGTTGGCCTGCTCCGGGATGTGCGGGCTCAGCAGCAACTGGCCGAACATGGACTCCATCTCGGAGAGCCGGAACGCGTGCTCGGCCGAGCCGCTGCGCACCCGGTTGGCCACGATGCCGGCCGGCGTCAGCTTGGGGGCAAACTCCTGGCGGAACAGCTGGATGGCGCGCAGCGTGCGCTCGGTGCCGGCCACCGAGAACAGCCCGGGTTCGGCGACGAGGGCCACCTTGTCGCTCGCGGACCACGCCATCCGGGTGAGGCCGTTCAGCGACGGCGGGCAGTCGATGAGGACCAAGTCGTAGGTCGCGGCGCCGGCCAGGACGGCGGAGAGCCGGCGGAGGTCGCGGCGGCCGAGGTCGGGCCGGTCGTAGATGCCGGTGTAGGCCGAGCCCACGGCCACGTCAAGGACAGGGGCTGCGGCGTTGGCCCGTGCCTGTTCCACCCAGCCGCTGGAAACCACGTTGTCCGCAAGGTGCGCGCGCCGCGGCGACCTCAGCATGCGGCCGATGTCCAGCTGGTCCTCCGGGCTGACGCCCAGTGCGGTGCTGGCGTCAGCGTGCGGGTCAAGGTCGACGACGAGGGTGGGGATGCCTGCGGCCAGAGCCGCCGACGCCAGTCCGGTGGTCACGGATGTCTTGCCGACACCGCCTTTGAGGCTGCTGATGCTCACTACTTGCACTTGAAAAACCAATACCTAACGCCGGTTGCCGAGACGGGGTGGTGCCGGCTCCCGCGTACTCCGGAGCCGGGGCGTGCATGCGCCACGCACCCACTCATCATATGTTGATGCTCCGCCTAAACCCGTTTCATCGGGTGCCCGGGGCGGCAGAACCTGACGGAACCCACCGGGGCCCGGTAACAAACGCCTCCGCCGGAACCCCTGCCCATCTTCGTGTCCGTGACGGATAATGCTGTGACGGTGGCCACAATGATTTGTGTTTGTCGACGCAGGTCCTAGACACTGTGAGCACTTACCGATATGCCCGCGATGATGCAGGAGAAGCATGTTTTCTAAGATTCTGGTGGCCAACCGCGGCGAAATCGCGATTCGCGCTTTCCGCGCGGGCTACGAGCTGGGTGCCAAGACTGTCGCTGTGTTCCCCAACGAGGACCGCAACTCGATCCACCGCCAGAAGGCCGACGAGGCGTATCTGATCGGCCAGGAGGGGCACCCCGTCCGGGCGTACCTCGACGTCGACGAAGTGGTGCGGGTGGCCAAGGAGGCGGGGGCGGACGCCATCTACCCCGGCTACGGCTTCCTCTCCGAGAACCCGCGCCTGGCGCGGGCCGCGAAGGAGGCAGGCATCACGTTCGTCGGCCCGCCGGCGGAAGTCCTGGAACTTGCAGGCAACAAGGTCGCCGCCCTCGAAGCCGCCCGCAAGGCCGGCGTCCCGGTGCTCAAGTCCAGTGCGCCGTCGAAAGACCTCGACGAACTGATCGCAGCCGCGGATGAGATCGGCTTCCCGGTCTTCGCCAAGGCCGTGGCAGGCGGCGGCGGGCGCGGCATGCGCCGCGTGGACACCCGCGAAGCCCTCCCGGAGGCCCTGCAGGCCGCCATGCGCGAGGCCGACGCCGCGTTCGGTGACCCCACTATGTTCCTCGAGCAGGCCGTCCTGCGCCCCCGCCACATCGAGGTCCAGATCCTGGCCGATGCCGAGGGCAACGTCATGCACCTCTTCGAGCGCGACTGTTCCATCCAGCGCCGGCACCAGAAGGTCGTGGAGATCGCCCCGGCGCCGAACCTCGACGACGGCATCCGGCAGGCCCTGTACCGGGACGCCGTAAAGTTCGCCAAGGCGCTGAACTACGTCAACGCCGGCACGGTCGAATTCCTTGTCGACACGGTGGGCGAGCGGGCCGGCCAGCACGTGTTCATTGAAATGAACCCGCGCATCCAGGTGGAGCACACGGTCACCGAGGAGGTCACCGACGTCGACCTCGTCCAGTCGCAGCTGCGCATCGCCTCCGGTGAGACCCTCGCGGACCTGGGCCTGTCCCAGGAGACCGTCCAGCTCAAGGGCGCTGCCCTGCAGTGCCGCATCACCACGGAGGACCCGGCCAACGGCTTCCGCCCCGACGTCGGCAAGATCACCGGGTACCGCTCTGCCGGCGGCGCCGGTGTCAGGCTCGACGGCGGTACCGTCTACTCCGGTGCGGAGATCAGCCCGCACTTCGACTCGATGCTGGTCAAGCTCACCTGCCGCGGCCGCGACTACCCGACGGCCGTTGCCCGGGCCCGCCGCGCCCTTGCCGAGTTCCGGATCCGCGGCGTGTCCACCAACATTTCCTTCCTGCAGGCCGTCCTGGACGACCCGGACTTCGTCGCCGGGGACGTCGCGACCTCGTTCATCGACGAACGGCCCCAGCTGCTGAAGGCCCGAGTCTCGGCGGACCGCGGCACCAAGCTGCTGACCTGGCTCGCCGACGTCACTGTCAACAAGCCCAACGGCGAGCTGACCGTCCACACCGACCCGGCGGACAAGCTCCCGGCCCTCGACGACGCCGCGGCCCGTCCCGGCTCCCGGCAGCGGCTCCTGGAGCTCGGCCCGGAAGGCTTCGCCAAGGCCCTGCGCGCGCAGGAGGCCGTCGCCGTCACGGACACCACCTTCCGCGACGCCCACCAGTCCCTGCTCGCCACCCGGGTGCGGACCCGCGACCTCGTGGCGGCCGGACCCGCCGTCTCGAAGCTCCTCCCGGAGCTGCTGTCGGTCGAGGCGTGGGGAGGCGCCACGTACGACGTCGCCCTGCGGTTCCTCGGTGAAGACCCCTGGGACCGGCTCGCCGCCCTGCGCAAGGCCCTGCCGAACCTGTGCCTGCAGATGCTGCTCCGCGGCCGCAACACGGTGGGCTACACGCCCTATCCCGAAGAAGTCACGGTGGCGTTTGTCAACGAGGCCGCGGCCACCGGCATCGACATCTTCCGGATCTTCGACGCGCTCAATGACGTGAACCAGATGGCCCCGGCCATCCGCGCGGTCCGGAACACCGGGACCGCTGTCGCCGAGGTCGCCCTCTGCTACACCGCGGACATGCTGGACCCGGACGAGACGCTCTACACCCTGGACTACTACCTGGAGCTGGCGCAGAAGATCGTCGACGCCGGGGCGCACATCCTCGCGATCAAGGACATGGCCGGCCTGCTCCGCCCCGCCGCCGCAGCCCGCCTCGTGTCGGCCCTGCGCGAGCGGTTCGACCTCCCGGTCCACCTGCACACCCACGACACCGCGGGCGGCCAGTTGGCCACCCTCCTGGCGGCAGTGGACGCCGGCGTCGACGCCGTGGATGTGGCCTCGGCCTCGCTGGCCGGAACCACGAGCCAGGTCTCGGCCTCGGCCCTCGTTGCCGCGCTGGCCCACACGCCGCGCGACACCGGGCTCAACCTGGCCAGCGTCTGCTCCCTCGAACCGTACTGGGAAGCCGTGCGACGGGTGTACGCGCCGTTCGAGTCCGGCCTGCCGGGCCCCACGGGCCGGGTCTACCAGCACGAGATCCCCGGCGGACAGCTGTCCAACCTGCGCCAGCAGGCCATGGCGCTGGGCCTCGGCGAGCGGTTCGAAGCGATCGAGGACATGTACACCGCAGCGGACCGCATCCTCGGCCGCCTGGTGAAGGTGACGCCGTCCTCCAAGGTGGTGGGCGACCTCGCCCTGCACCTCGTGGGCCTCAACGCCGATCCGGCCGACTTCAACGAGAACCCGCAGAAGTACGACGTCCCGGACTCCGTGATCGGCTTCCTTTCCGGCGAACTGGGCGACCCGCCCGGCGGCTGGCCCGAGCCCTTCCGCACCAAGGCCCTGCAGGGTCGCACCGTGAAGGTCCGGGACGTGGAGCTCAGCGCTGAGGACAGCGCCGCGCTGCAGGGGGACTCGAAGACCCGCCAGCGCACCCTGAACCGCCTGCTCTTCGCCGGTCCCACCAAGGACTACCAGAAGAGCGTCGAGGCCTACGGCAACCTTTCGGTGCTGGACACCCGCGACTACCTCTTCGGCCTGCAGCGCGGGGCGGAGCACGAGATCGAACTCGAAAAGGGCGTGCGCCTGATCGCCTCGCTTGAGGCCGTCTCCGAGCCGGACGAGAAGGGTATGCGCACCGTCATGTGCACGCTCAACGGCCAGTCCCGTCCGGTGGTGGTCCGCGACCGTTCCGTGGTGAGCAACGTCAAGGCCGCCGAACGCGCCGACGCCTCCCAGCCGGGCCAGGTGGCCGCGCCGTTCGCCGGTGCCGTCACCCTGACCGTCAAGGCCGGGGACACGGTCAAGGCCGGCGACACCGTGGCCACGATCGAGGCCATGAAGATGGAAGCCTCCATCACGACGCCGGTGGCCGGCACCGTGGCACGCCTCGCCGTCGGCGCCGTGGAGCAGGTCCAGGGCGGGGATCTGCTGCTGGTCGTCGAATAGCAGCAGCGGCTAACCCCCGCCAACAGCAACGCGGAGTCACTTCCAGCCCATCGGATGGTCTCGGATGGGCGCGAAGTGACTCCGCGTTGATGTTTAAGTGGTGCTTAGGCGAGGGTGGGACGCTTGGCGTTGTACATTTCCTCGATCACGTTCTCGAAGTCCTTGATTACCTGGGCCCGCTTGACCTTCATGGACGGGGTCAGGTGGCCTGAGGCCTCGGTGAAGTCCGCCGCGACAATCCGGAAGGACTTGATCGCCTCGGCCTGCGACACCGACTGGTTGGCCCGGTTGATGAGCTCCTGGACCGCGGCCTTGACGGCCGGGTTGCCGGCGGCCTCGGCCAGCGGCATCGTGGCCGGCAGCCCGTGGCGGCCCAGCCAGCCGGGGAGGGCCTCTTCGTCCAGCGTGACCAGGGCGCCGATGAACGGGCGGTTGTCTCCCACCACCAGGACCTGCGAGACGAGGGCGTCCGCCCTGATCTGGTCTTCCAGCAGGGCCGGAACCACGTTCTTGCCGCCGGCAGTGACGATGATCTCCTTCTTGCGCCCGGTGATGGTCAGGAAGCCCTGCTCGTCGAGCTGGCCGATGTCTCCCGTGCGGAACCAGCCGTCGACAAAGGCTTCGGCGGACAGATCATCGCGCTTGTAGTAGCCGCGCATCACGCAGACGCCCTTGGCGAGGATCTCGCCGTCGTCTGCGATCCTGACGGCGTTGCCGGGAATCGGGGCGCCGACGGTGCCGATCCTGATCAGCTCCGGTGTGTTCACGGTGACGGGCGCCGTCGTTTCGGTCAGGCCGTAGCCTTCCAGGATCTGCAGTCCGATGCCCTGGAAGAAGTGTCCCAGCCGTTCGCCCAGCGGGCCGCCGCCGGACACGGCGTGCGAGACCTCTCCGCCCATGGCGGCCCGGAGCTTGCTGTAGACGAGCTTGTCGAACAGTGAGTGCTTGAGCTTCAGGACGAGCCCCACCTTGCCGGCCTGCCGGGCGCGGGAGTATTCGATCGCGGTGTCCGCGGCGCGGTGGAAGATGGCGCCCTTGCCGCCGTCCTCGGCCTTGGTCAGGGCGGAGTTGTAGACCTTTTCGAAGACGCGCGGGACGGCGAGGATGAAGGTCGGCTTGTAGCTTTGCAGGTCCGGCAGCAGGTTCTTGATGTCCGGGGTGTGCGCCACCGTGACACCGGCGGCGACGGCCAGGACTGAGATGAACCGGGCGAACACGTGGGCCAGCGGCAGGAACATGATGGTCCTGGCCTGCTCATGGACGATCGTGCCCAGAGACGTGGCCAGGGCGTTCTCGGACAGCTCCACGAAGTTGCCGTGGGTCAGCTCGCAGCCCTTGGGCCGGCCGGTGGTGCCCGAGGTGTAGATGATCGTGGCGACGTCCGTCAGGGACGCCTGGCTGCGGCGCGCCTCGAGCTCGGCGTCACTGATTCCGGTTCCCGCGGCACGGACCTCATCCAGGCCGTCGCCCGCCAGCTGCCATACGTGCTGCAGCGCGGTCAGCCCTTCGGACGTGGCGGCCTGCCGGATGATGTCCTCGTGGTGTGCCGATTCGCCGAAGGCCGCCACGGCGCCGGAATCACCGAGGTTCCAGGCCACCTGTGAGGGCGAGGAGGTCTCGTAGATCGGGACGGAGACTGCGCCGGCGAACCAGATGGCGAAGTCGATCAATGCCCATTCGTAGCGGGTGCGGGACATGATGCCCACCCGGTCGCCGGCCGCCACGCCGCTGGCCATGAGCCCCTTGGCGAGGGCGGAGGCGTCGGCAAGGAAATCCGCGGCACGGACGTCCTGCCACTGGCCCGCTGCGTCGAGCCGCGAAAAAAGTGCCGGGTTGGAGGCCTTGGCCGCCTGGCGCACGACGAGGTCGGTGACGTTCGTGTCCGGATCGACATTCACCAGGGGCGGGACAATGATTTCTCGCACGATAGCTCCTTTGGTATCCATAGGCCGCAGCGGGTAGGCCTAAGCCTAGTATGCGGGCCCGCGAAGGTGTGTTCTGCGACACCTACTGGCGAGTAACTTTACGGACGGGCCCGCCGTTCCGCCAGTCAGGGCCGCCGTCCACGCCGCCGCCTACGCCGCAGGCAGGATGGTGCGGCCGGTTTCCCGGGGGCCGGCACGTCCCGGCGAATAGAATGGGAAATCATGCAGACACCAACACCCGGCCGGCTGCCCGGCCTGCGCCCCAGGACCGCCGTGTGGCGGAGCCGGACCCTGGCCGGAGCGGCGGCCAGTGCGGCCGGCCAGGATTTCCGTTCACACCTGAGGCTCGGCCGGAAGGGCCTTGCGATCGGCGTCGACATCGGCGGAACCAAAGTGGCTGCCGGCGTCGTCGATGCCGAAGGCCGGATCCTTAGCCAGGCCAAGCGCTCCACCCCGGGCAACGACCCGCGTGCCGTGGAGCAGGTGATCGTAGAGCTCGTCGAGGAACTGGGTGCCGGGCACAGGATCTGGTCGGTTGGCATCGGCGCGGCCGGCTGGATGGACCTCGACGGCGCTACAGTGCTGTTCAGCCCGCATCTGGCGTGGCGCAATGAACCGCTGCGCGACAACCTGCAGCGGCTGCTGCGCCGGCCCGTTTTGCTGACCAACGACGCCGACGCCGCCGCCTGGGCGGAATGGCGCTTCGGCGCCGGGCAGGGACAGAGCCGGCTGGTCTGCATCACCCTGGGCACCGGGATCGGCGGCGCCATGGTGATGGACGGCCGGCTCGAACGCGGCCGGTTCGGGGTGGCGGGGGAGTTCGGCCACCAGATCATCATGCCCGGCGGCCACCGGTGCGAGTGCGGCAACCGGGGCTGCTGGGAGCAGTACGCCTCCGGCAATGCGCTCGGCCGCGAAGCCCGGGAGCTCGCCGCCGCCAACTCCCCGGTGGCCCAGGAGCTGCTCAAGGCCGTGGACGGTGACGTGAGCCGCATTACGGGCGTGATCGTCACGGAGCTGGCCAAAGCGGGGGACCCGACCTCCCGGGAGCTCATCGAGGACGTCGGGGAATGGCTCGGCCTCGGCCTGGCGAACCTGGCCGCCGCCCTGGACCCGGGAAAGTTCGTGATCGGCGGCGGACTGTGCGACGCGGGCGAGCTCCTCGTCGCGCCGGCCCGAAAGGCGTTCGCACGCAACCTCACCGGCCGTGGCTTCCGGCCCGCGGCGGAAATCGAGCTCGCCGCCCTGGGGCCCAACGCCGGGCTTATCGGCGCAGCCGACCTTTCCCGGGTCAGCAGCCGGATGCACACCTAACCTCGCGACCCCTCCGGTGCCCGTCCTCTAACGGTCCGGCACCGGAAGACAACCGGCAGAGCTAGACGCGCGCCCCGTCGTCGTGCTCGTCCTTCTCGCCCGGCAGCTTCATGATCAGGAACACCACCGAAGCTGCGAAAATGACCACGATGCCGAGGATCGCCAGCAGCGGAGCCGACCGCCAGAACATCGCCGCAAGCACGAGCGCGATCGGACCGCCCACGGCGCCAATCCAGGCCAGGACCGTCAGGGGATCGGCGCCGGCCAGGCTCGGCGGCTCTTCCGGGACAAACGCGCCGTCGTCGTCCTCCGGCTCATAGTCGCGGGGGCCGGACGCGGCGGCCGGCTCCCCGGCGCCGCCTGCCGTCTGCCGGCCCGGGAAAAGCCGTTCCGCGGCTGAGAGTTCGATGGGCGCCGTCCCGGCGAGCCCCAGCGGATCGAAGTCGCGGAATGTCCTCGCTATACCGGCGCCGCTCCCGCTGGCGTCTGCCACGGGTTCTCCGGGTGCCGGCTTGCTGTCTGTCCCGTCGCCGCCGGCCGGACTGCCGTCGCCGGCCGCCGTGTCTTCGCCGTGGGGCCCGTCCGCGCTGTCCGTCCCGTATTCGCCGACCCCTTCAAGCCTGGCGACAAGGTCCAGCCAGACGGCGTCGTCGTCAGGGGTTCCCGGGTCCGGGACGCTGGGGTCAGGCTTAGTCATGGGAGGTGTCCTTCCGGACGGCACCGGCAGCATCCGGACGGCCCGGCAGCGCCACGGACCGGACGAACTCGGCCGTGCCCCGGAAGATCTCGGCGGCGTCGTTGTCCATCGTGGCCACGTGGTAGCTGTTGTCGAGCGGTAGCACTTCGAGCGGGGCGTTGGTCAAGCCGCGGCGCAGGGCGGCCATGCTGGTTTCGGACACCACGTGGTCCACCGCCGAACGGTAGACCCGCACGGGTGCCGTGATCCGGGGAAGGAGCCGCACGGTGTCCTTGAACATCTTGTTGAGTTCGTGCGCGGCGGCCACCGGGGTCCGCGGGTAGGCGCCCTCGTCCGTGTCGGGTTTGAGGATGTCGTTGGCGATTGCCGGGGTGCTCTTCAGGACGAACTTCAGGACGCCGGCCAGCGGGGCCCGGGGGTCATCGATCACCAGGCCGGGGTTGACCGCCACCACCCCCGCCACCGGGCGGGTCGCGGCGATCCGCAGGGCCAGGGTGCCGCCCATCGACAGCCCGGCCACGACCACGACGTCACACTCCGCCGCCAGTTCCAGGTAGGCCGCGTCCAGGGCTTCGTGCCAGTCCTGCCAGCGGGTCCGCGCCAGCTCCTGCCAGCTCGTCCCGTGCCCCGGCAGCAGCGGCAGCCGGACGGCGAACCCGGCGCCGGCCAGCGACTGCGCCCACTCCCGCACGCTGTGCGGGCTGCCGGTGAAGCCATGGGACACCACAACGCCGGTCCGGGGACCGGCGCCCGTGAACGGGCTGCTGAAGGGCGATGGGTCCGGAACAATGCTCATGGGGTCTCCGAGGGGGCTGCGGGCGGCGTTGTGGAGCGGACATGCTCAAGGAAAAAGCTGACTGATTGTTCAAAGACTAGCGGGGCGTCGGCGTCGAGGGTGGCAACATGTCCGCTGTGCGGGAGCCGCAACACCTTGAGGTTCCGCGATCCCAGGCGCCGGCGCAGCAGTACCAGGGACGACGGCGGCACGACGGCGTCGGTGTCCGACTTGAAGACCAGCACCGGTGCCTGGACAGCCGGCAGCTCCCGCAGCGTTGCGGAGAACAGCCGGCGCAACTGGTGGACGGCCGCCAGCGGCGTCAGCGAGTAGTCGCCGTCGTCGGTGACGGCGGCGGTGGAACTCTCCTCTTGTATGGGCGTGGTGGTCCGTTGGAGATACTTGAGCAGCCCGACGTACCTGACCCTGCGGTCGTAGAAGCTCAGGCCGGGATTAACCACCGCGACCCCGGCCACATTGTGGCGCGCCGCGGTGCGCAGGGCGATCGTTCCGCCCATGGACAGGCCGGCGACGTAGCAGTCCGCGGTACGGGCGGCCAGGTCCAGGTAAGCCGTTTCGAAGCCGGAGTACCAGTCCTGCCAACCCTGCCGGGCGAGGTCGCGCCAGTGGGTGCCGTGACCGGGAAGCAGCGGAACCGACACCGCGAAGCCGAGGCCGGCGAGGTGCCGGGCCCACGGCAGGACGCTGAGCGGACTGCCCGTGAAGCCATGGCAGACTGCCACACCGGTCCGCGCGTTGGCGCCGTGCCCGGGGTAGCTGAAAGCGGCGGGCGCCGGGGAAGTACTGCTTTCAGTCATGAGCCCATCGTGTCACCCTTGGCGACAAAACTCACTAGAGTAAGGTGTCCATTGAAGTCCTGGCCGGACCCGATCCGGGCGGCCGGCCAGCCGCCTTCCGGAGAGGTCACCGAGTGTTTTATTGGTTCATGAAGACGTTTGTCCTGGGACCGGTGTTGAAGTTGTTGTTCCGGCCCTGGGTCAAGGGTCTCGACAATGTCCCGGCCGAAGGCGCCGCGATCCTGGCCTCGAACCACCTCTCCTTTTCCGATTCGATCTTCATGCCGGTCATGGTGCCGCGCCCGGTGGTGTTCCTGGCGAAGTCCGAGTACTTCACCGGCACCGGCATCAAGGGCAGGCTGACGGCCGCCTTCTTCCGGCTCACCAACCAGCTCCCCATGGACCGGTCCGGGGGAGCGGCGTCCGCGCAGTCCCTGGACGCCGGCATGGACGTGCTCCGGAACGGCTCGCTCCTGGGCATCTACCCGGAGGGGACACGCAGCCCCGACGCGCGCCTCTACCGCGGCAAGGTGGGCGTGGCCCGGCTCGCATTGCAGGCCCGCGTCCCGGTGATCCCCGTGGCGATGATCGGCACGGATAAAGTCCAGCCGATCGGCAAGAGAGTGCCCAACATCCGCCGCATCGGCATGATCTTCGGCGAACCCCTCGACTTCAGCCGCTACTACGGGATGGAGGATGACCGGCTGATCCAGCGGTCGGTGACCGACGAGATCATGTACGAACTCATGCGGCTCTCCGGCCAGGAGTACGTGGACGAGTACGCCGCCGCCGTGAAACTGCGCCTGGCCGGCAAGGCGCAGGACGCGGGGGAAGACGGCCCGGCAGCGTCCGGAACCGCCTAAGCGTCCCGCTCCGGGATGCCCTCGTTCCCATATGACGGAAACCCGGCGGTCAATGACAGGCGGGAGCGCCGAAGAGGCACGGTGCAACTATCCTTAGATGGTGACCGAGCTATCTGAGAAACCAGTTTCCCCGCTGACCAGCACCGCCCAGAGCGGAGCCGCCAACTATCCCGGACTGGACAACTGGCGGGAGCTCCCGGCCTCGCAGCAGCCCACGTGGTCGGACCCCGCAGTCTTCGAAGCGTCCGTCAAGGAACTTTCCGTCCTTCCGCCGCTCGTGTTTGCCGGCGAAGTGGACATCCTGCGTGACCGCCTGGCCGACGCCGCGCAGGGCAAGGCGTTCGTGCTCCAGGGCGGCGACTGCGCCGAGACGTTCGAAGCCGCGACAGCGGACAAGATCAGTGCCCGGGTCCGGACGATCCTGCAGATGGCCGTTGTCCTGACCTACGGCGCGGCCATGCCCGTGATCAAGATGGGCCGCATGGCGGGCCAGTTCGCCAAGCCGCGTTCCTCCAACGATGAAACCCGCGACGGCGTCACCCTCCCGGCGTACCGGGGCGACATTGTCAACGGCTACGACTTCACGCCCGAGTCCCGCGCACACGACGCCAGCCGGATGTTGAAGGCTTACCACACCTCGGCATCAACCCTGAACCTGATCCGGGCCTTCACCCAGGGCGGGTTCGCCGACCTTCGCCTGGTGCACCAGTGGAACAAGGGCTTCACCGAAAACCCCGCGCACGCCCGCTACGAGTCGCTCGCCCGTGACATCGACCGCGCCATCAAGTTCATGTCCTCCTGCGGCGCCGACTTCGAAGCGCTCAAGCGCGTGGAGTTTTACGCGAGCCACGAGGCCCTGCTGCTGGACTACGAGCGTGCCCTGACCCGCATCGATTCACGCACCGGGCTGCCCTATGACACCTCGGCACACTTCCTGTGGATCGGGGAGCGCACCCGTGAGCTCGACCACGCGCACGTCGACTTCCTCTCCCGCGTCCGCAACCCCATCGGCGTGAAGCTCGGCCCCTCCACCACTGGCGACGACGCCCTGCGCCTGATCGACAAGCTGGACCCGAACCGGGAGCCCGGCCGCCTGACCTTCATCACCCGGATGGGCGCCGGCAACATTCGCGAGAAGCTGCCCGCAGTCGTTGAGCGGGTCACCGCCTCCGGCGCGCAGGTCCTCTGGGTCACCGACCCCATGCACGGCAACACCGTCACCTCGCCCAACGGCTATAAGACCCGCAACTTCGACGACGTCATCGATGAAGTCCGCGGATTCTTCGAGGTCCACCACGCGCTCGGCACCGTCCCCGGCGGCCTGCACGTGGAAATGACCGGCGACGACGTCGCCGAATGCCTCGGCGGGGCCGACCCGATCGACCAGGAGGCATTCCTGGACCGCTACGAATCCGTCTGCGATCCGCGCCTGAACCACATGCAGTCGCTCGAAATGGCGTTCCTGGTAGCGGGAGCCCTCGCCAAGCGCTGAGCTGTAGAAGCACGAAGCTCCGCCCGGCTGGACCAGCCGGGCGGAGCCTTTTTTACGTGGTGCCGGGGTGTTCCGGGCCGGAAGCTTCTTGGCTCAGACCACCGTCAGCGTGATGACGGAGCCTTCCGGGACAGCCGTGTCCACCGGGTCCTGCGCGCGGACCGTTCCGAAGAATCCGCCCAGGATGTTGTCGATCTTGACCTGGAAGCCGAGGTCCTCAAGGGCTTTCCGGGCATCCGTGGCCTGCTTGCCGATGTAGCTCGGCACCTGCACCAGCTTCGGGCCCTTGGAGATCGTCAAGGTCACGGTTCCGCCCTTGGTCAGGTTGCCGGAGGCCGGATCCTGCGCCACTACTGCACCCTTCGGGACGTTGCGGTCATTAACCGGGTCCGGGGCCACAACGGCCTTCAGCCCGGCAGCCTCGAGGGCCTTGACCGCCGCGCCCTGCTCCTGGCCGCGGACATCGGGAACCGGGATGGGCTGCGGTCCCTTCGAGACCGTCAGCCCCACCGGCGTCCCGTGCCGGACGGGATTGCCGCTTCGCGGAGCCTGGGCAAGGACGGTGCCGGCAGGCGCTGTCTCATCGTATGTCTCGGTGACCGGGCCCAAGGCCATTTCGGCGGCGTTCAAGGCGGTCTTGGCCTCGTCCAGGGTCTTGCCGGTGAGGTTCGGCAGCGGAAACAGCTGCGGGCCCTTGGAAACGGCAAGGGAAACGGGCTGGAATTTCCGGATGACTTCGCCCGCATTCGGCTCGGAGCCGACCACGAGCCCGGGGGAGACGTCGTCGTCGAACACATCCTTCACGGTGGACTGGAATCCGGCGGTGCGCAGCAGGTCCTGCGCCTCCGCGACGGTCTTGTTCGCCACCGGAGGTATGGTGCCCGGCGATCCCGGTCCCATGCCGAAGAACCAGCCGGCGACGGCGGCGAGCAGCGCCGCGAGGACCAGCAGGACGAGCCAGAGCATGCCGCGGCGGCGGGCGTTGCCTTGGTGCAGGGTCTTGGTGGGCGTGGCCGCGGCGCGCTGGCGCGCCTTTTCCTCGTCCCGGTCGAGTTTGCGCTGGGTCCGCTTGCTGGGGGCGGCGGCGTCCGCCCCGCCGTTGAACCCGCTCCCGTCGAACCCGCTCCCGTCGAACCCTGCACCTCCTTGGTACGCGAGCTCGTCCGCCGCCTCGTCCGGGGTGGACAGCGGGCCGTAGGCCGGACGCTTCGGGGCGTTCGTCATCACCGTGGTCGGGTTCCCGCTGCTGCGCGAGATCATCTCGGTGGGCTGCTGCAGGCTGCCGTACACCTCGGTCGGCGATTCGGCGGGGAGGTCGGCAGGCGGCCGGGCGTGGGCGGTGTCCTGTGCGCCGGAGGCCGCGAACACCGCCGCCGCCGCGGCGGCCGAGGCTGGCGGCCGGGCCGGCGGTGCGGCCATGGCCGGGTGGACGGCAGCCGGTGGCTGCAGGTCGAGTTCGGCGTCGCTGAGGTTGGTCCTGATGTGCCGGAGTTCGGACAGCAGGGCGTTCCCGTCGACGGGGCGCTTGTCCGGATCCCGGTCCGTGCACCACTGGACGAGTTCGTCGATTTCGGCGGCCAGCCCCGGCACGTGGACGGAAGGGGCGTCCACGGTGGAGTTCACGTGCTGGTACGCCACCTGGATGGGCACGTCGCCGTCGAAGGGCTGCCGCCCGGTGATCATCTCGTAGAGCATGATGCCCACCGAGTAGATGTCGCTGCGGGCGTCGGCCTGCTTGCCGAGGACGAGTTCGGGGGAGAGGTACGCGACGGTCCCGATCAGGGCGCCGGTGCTCGTGGACGTCGAGATAGCCCGGGCCAGGCCGAAGTCACCGAGCTTGATCCGCCCGTCATCGGCGATCAGGACGTTTTCCGGCTTGATGTCGCGGTGGATCAGACCGGCGGCGTGCGCGGCGCCGAGTCCCTCGACCACCGGATCGATCAGCGCGAGGGCAAGCCGCGGGGACAGTGCGCCCTTGTCGTTGAGGACGTCCCGCAGCGTGTGGCCTTTGATGAACTCCATGACCAGATAGGCCAGGCGGCCGTCTTCGCCCTGGTCCAGGACGCCGACCACGTGCGGGTGCGACAACCGGGCGGCGGCTTTGGCTTCGCGGCCCAGCCGGTCCAGGAACTGCGGGTCGTCGGCCAGATGGGGGTGCAGCACCTTGAGGGCGACATCACGCTCCAGACGCTGGTCCGTGGCGAGGTACACGGTGGACATCCCGCCGCGGGCAAGCCTGAATTGAACCCGGTAGCGGTTATCCACCAGGTTCCCGACGAGAGCATCCGACACGTATTCCTGCACCATACAATCGTAGTCGCTGGAGCGAAACGGGCCCGGATCAACATGCGATCCGGGCCCGTAGCGTCAGGGTCCGCGAGGCGGGAGCCCGGCGTGTGCAGCCAGTTTAGCGGAACAGCGTCCGGTTGGCGTTGATGGCGGCAACGTAAGCCTTGGTGTCCTCGTACATGCCGTTCTGACTCACCGAGTACTGGCCCTGGTAGTAACCGGCGATCGCGTTGTCCAGATCGGAACTGGTGCGGACCAGCTGGCGGATGATCGCGATTCCCGCCGTGGCGTTGTCGTACGGATCCAGCAGGTTCAGCTTGCGGCCCACGAGCTCGGAGGCCCACTGGCCCGAGGACGGGATGACCTGCATGGTGCCGATCGCGTTGGCCGGGGAGACCGCGCGCTGGTCGAAGCCGGATTCCTGTAGGGCAAACGCCAGGGCCAGGCTCGAGTCCACGCCCATGCGCCGGGCCGTGTCCGCCACGATCGATTTCATTTGTTCGCGGGTGGGGACCGGGGAGGCGTTGAGCAGTGCCTTGTTCTGGTTGGCCGAGCTGACCACGGCGGCCGGGTAGGTGAAGCCGAGGAACGAGCTGGGCACCAGCGGCGCCGTGGTGGCCGGCGTGCTCGACGCCGGTGCGATCGTCGACGCGCCCGGGATGACAAGCTTCTGGCCCGGGTAGATGATGCTGGACATCGTCAGCCGGTTGGCGGACAGGACGTCCGAGAGCCGGACGCTGTTGCGTGCCGCGATGCCGGAGAGGGTGTCGCCGGCCTTGATCGTGTAGGACGCGGAACCGGCGGGCTTCGTCGCCGGCGCTGCCGGGGCGGGCGTGGCCGCAACGGGAGCCGTCGGCGCCGGAGTGCTGGAGCCGCCGCCGACCTTGACCTTCTGGCCGGGGTAGATGATCGAGCCCATGTTGAGCCCGTTCCACTTGAAGACTTCGGAAAGCCCCACTCCGTGGCGGGCGGCGATGCCGCTGAGGGTGTCGCCTGCCTTCACGACGTAGACGCTGCCGCCGGACGAGGCGGGCTTGACGGCCGGAGCGGAGGCAGTGGCGGACGGGGCGGGGGCCGCCGTCGAGCCGGTGAGCTTAATCTTCTGCCCGGGGTAAATGATGGTGTTTGCCTGCAGGTTGTTCAGCTTGAGCACGGCGTAGGTATCCAGGCCGAACCGGCCGGCAACGGCGCTGATGGTGTCGCCGCGGGCGATCGTGTACTGGGCCGGAACAGCCTGCTTGGCCGGCTGCAGGGCCCCGGGCAGGGTTGCCGGAACGGCAGCGGCGGGGATCACAGCCGCCTTGAGGGACGTGGCTACGTCCGCCTTCGCCTGGGCGCGCATGGCGGCGGCGAGGGTCGCCGGAATGGTGCGCGCCTTCGCTTCGGCCGCGGCGGGCTGGGCGATCGCCAGTGAGGAAAGCACGACGGCGGGCAGCGCAGCCGTCGTCGCAGCAATCAGCGGCAGGCTGGGCCTCGGGTGGTGCTGTGGCGAACGTGAGGTCGTCATTGGAAAGATCCTCTTCTCAGCGGCAACGCTGCGGTCTGGCCGGTACAACTGGTGTTACCAGTGTGACAAAAGTTATTGCTGTTACAAATGTGATCTATGTGAATGTCTCATGAATTGGCAATTAGCACAAGAACTGTTTGACATTTCCCAAACGCGACCTCGACGGAGTGTCGGCCGGACGGCTTCCCCGTTGCATGCCTGCGCTCCCGCGGCATGGCCCGCAGCTGAAGCGGTCCCTGTCATTTCGCCTGCCATTTCGCTTGCCATTCCTGGGGTGCCGACTAGGCGCCGGGGCGCCGGGCGTGGCAATCTTTATCCGTGAGTAATGTAGAAAGCCTCGTGGGCGAATGGCTGCCCCTGCCCGATGTTGCTGAGCTTCTGAACGTACCTATTACTAAGGTCCATGCACTGCTGGACGAGCGTGCGCTGGCGGCCATGAGGATCGGCGACCGGCGCATCCGGTCTGTGCCGGCGGCTTTCATCCAGGACGGCCACGCCGTGGAGAGCCTGAAAGGCACCATCGTGGTCCTTTCCGACGCGGGGTTCTCGGACGAGGAACTGATCAACTGGCTGTTCACTCCGGACGAATCCCTGCGCGGCCGGCCCATCGATGCCCTCCGCGAAGGCCGCAAGACCGAAATCCGCCGCCGGGCGCAGTCCCTGGCCTGGTAGCGGCCCCCGCCGGCTCTCACGGGGCCGGCACCAATGACGTAGGCATCCATCCGCCGGGTTGAGTGAACCGGCACAGCACGTACCCTTGCGGGCCGTGTGCAGCGCGCGCCGCTGTGCACGGCCCGCGGCGTATCCGGGTATCAGGCGGCGCGGCTGACGGCAGCCTCTGCGAGTTTGCGGAGCGCGGTCTTGGGCAGGTCCTCCAGCGGCAGGAGATCCAGGGCGGCAAACGCGGACTTCCCGAACTCCTCGATCAGTACCTCCGTGGCCTGCAGCGCACCGCAGTCCACGATGATCCGACGGATCTCTTCGATGTCGGGGTCGCTGAGATCGGGGTTGCCCAGCTTCGCGTCGATGAACTCCGACTCCGCCGGTGAGGCCTGGTCCAGGGCGAACGCCACGAGGACCGTGCGCTTGCCCTCACGGAGATCGTCCCCGGCGGGCTTGCCGGTGGTGACCGGGTCGCCAAAGACGCCCAGGACATCGTCCCGCAACTGGAACGCTTCGCCGAGCGGCAGGGCGAAGGCGGAATAGCCGCGCAGGAGCTCGTCGCCGGCGCCGGCCAGGGCACCGCCCAGCGCGAGCGGGTGTTCGGTGGAGTACTTGGCGGACTTGAACCGGATGATCGACTGGGCCCGGCTGACGGCGCCGGCACGGTCCCGCCTGGGTCCGGCGACCTCTTCCAGGATGTCGAGGTACTGCCCGGCCATCACTTCGGCGCGCATGAGGTTGAAGATGAGCCGTGCCGGGCTGCCCGAGGCCGCGCGATGCCCGATTTCGGTGAAGGATTCCTCGCTGAACGACAGGCAGAGGTCGCCGGTCAGGATCGCGGCGGCATGGCCAAACCGCTCGCTGTCCAGCGCCCAGCCCTGGGTCTCATGCAGCTGGCTGAACCTGCGGTGCACGCTGGGGCCGCCGCGCCGGGTGTCCGAACGGTCAATGATGTCGTCGTGAATCAGGGCGGCGGCCTGGAACAGTTCCAGCGCCGAGCCGGCCGTCACCACTTCCGCGGCTCCCGCTTCTCCGCCGGCACCGCGCCACCCCCAGTAGCACATGAGTGCCCGGAGCCGTTTGCCGCCCGTGACCAGGTTCGAGATCGAACCCATCAGCGGGTCAATGTCCTGGGAGATCGAGGACATGACAGCCTGGCGGCTGCTGAGGAAGTCCGTCAGCTTGCCGGCGACGGCGGCCACGTAAGCCGTCTGCTCAAGCCGCAGCTGTTCAGCGAGCGTCACTTGACGGACTCGGCAGCGACGTTGGCGCCGATCGTGAACGTGGACACGCCGGACGTTTCCACCACGGCGATGTTGACGGTCTCGTTGTCCCCGCGCAGGAAGTCCTTGGACGGCACGGTGCCCACGGTTTCCCCGGGCACCGCCTTGAAGCCCTGTGCTTCCAGGCCCTTGGTGTAGAAGGCCAGGACATTGGCGGAGGGTGCGGTGATGCTGCCGACCAGGGCCACCGTTGCCGGCACGGTGGTCTTGTCAAAACTGCTCGAAACCAGCTTCGCCCCGGGCATGAGCGGCAGGAGCGCCTGCGGGAAACCGGGAACCAGCGCGCCGACGGTGGCGGAGGTGCCGGGCTGGGCCGAAGGGCTCGGGGGAGCTGTGGTGGAGGACTGCGGTGCCGGTGCCGGTGCCGGTGCCGACGTCGACGACGACTCCGGGGCCGCTGTGCCGGCCGGCGTGCATGCGGCCAAGGCCAATAGCGCGCCCGCCGCCGCGATGGCCGCCGTGGCACGTTTGCGCTGTCCAAAAACCTTCACAGGGATTTTCCTCCTGGTATTGACGCGGAATCAGCCTCCAGTTTAGTCAGTCCCCGGGCATAGGATTGAAGCCGTGGGGCCGGACGCAGACAAACACGCAGAGATACGCGCAGACAGACACCCGGAGATGCAGGCAGACAAACGCGCGGGTGGCCAGGATGCGGCCGGCGGGACGGCACCCGCCGGGGCGCCGGCTCCCGGGCGCCTGAGCGAGGAATCACTGCGCGAACTCAGGCGCAGCAGCATCATGCACGTTGACATGGACGCCTTCTTCGTCTCGGTAGAGCTGCGCAGCCGGCCCGCGCTGAAGGGCAAACCCGTCATTGTGGGCTATCCGGCGGAGCGGTCCGTCGTGCTTTCGGCTTCCTATGAGGCCAGGGCGTTCGGCGTTAGGTCGGCCATGCCCATGGCGGTTGCGGCGCGGATGTGCCCTTCGGCTGTCATCATCGAACCCCGGCATAAGCTCTACTACGAGGTCTCCGGCCAGATCATGGCCATCTTTGGTTCCATTACGGATCTCGTGGAGCCGCTCAGCGTGGACGAGGCGTTCCTGGACGTCGGGGGAGCCATCAGACGGCTGGGTCCGCCGCTGGAGATCGGCGCGCTGATCCGGGAGCGCGTTGCCCGCGAACTGGGAATCACGGCGTCGGTGGGAATTGCCCCCAGTAAGTTTGTGGCCAAGATCGCCTCCACCCGGTGCAAACCGGACGGACTGCTGCTGATCGGGCCGGAGGAAACCGTTCCGTACCTGCACAGCCTTCCCGTCAGCGCGCTCTGGGGAATCGGCAGCAAGACGGTCGAGGTCCTCGCCCGGAAGGGTATCCGGACCGTGGCGGATGTCGCCGCCTCGCCGTTGCCCTCGCTGCGGAAGCTGCTGGGTGCCACGGGAGAACACGTCTACCGGCTTTCGTGGGGCATTGATCCGCGCCCCGTGACACCGGTGCGGCCGGAAAAGAGCATCGGTGCGGAAGAGACCTTCGCCACGGACACCGCCGACGACGCCCTGCTCCACCGGGAGCTGCTGCGGCTTTCGCACCGCACCGCGGAGCGTCTCCGCAGCTCCGGAATGCATGCCCGCACAGTAGCGCTGAAGCTGCGCTACGCCGACTTCTCCACAATCACGCGCAGCCGCACCGTGGGCACTCCGATCGACAGTGCCCAGCTCCTGTACGCAGTAGCCGTGCAGCTTTTGGAGTCGGTCGGCGATCGGCCCATGACTGTGCGGCTCGTGGGCATCCGGGCCGAGCAGCTCGAAGTTGCCGCAGACGCCCCGCTGCAGCTCAGCCTGGACCGCCGGGACGACAACTGGCGGGCCGCTGAACAGGCTCTGGACGCCGTGACCCGGAAATTCGGCAACAAATCGGTGCTGCCGGCCCGGCTCCTGGACCCCGGGCGCCCCACTGAATGAGCTCCGGTTCGCAGCAGCAGAAATTGCGGGCAATTCCGGCCCCGACAGGGCCTTAAGACTGTCTTTCAGAACGGGCCCCGACAATCTATCCTTATTAATACCTAGGTTTAGGACGACTGGATCGATGGTGTGGGGACTAACTTGTTTGGGGGCCAACTTGGGCACCGACCTGGCGAGCTGAAGACCGGCACGGGACTGTAGAGTTCCCCCTGTCACCAAAGGCGGTGGCGGGGAACCACTTCACAATCCCGGGCGTTAGGGGATTAGGGCAATGGCCACGTCAAGTCAGGACGTTGGCAGACTTGAGGAGGTCGTGATGCCGCTCTCGGAGCACGAACAGAAGTTGCTGGAGCAACTTGAGAAGCAGCTACATGAAGACGATCCCAAGTTCGCGAGTTCCATGGGATCGGTCCCCGGCCGATCTTGGTCCACCCGCCACCTTGTCATCGGCGTGCTGGGGACTCTTGCAGGAGTCCTGCTGTTGCTGGTCGGGGTGTCGATGCAAAACATCTTTGTCGGGGTGCTGGGCTTCGTGGTCATGGGTGCCGGCGTGTACTACGCCACCATGCGCAGTTCGGCCGTCCGCAAGGCCAGGGCCGGCGGCCGAAAACAGGGCAAGCCGCGGAGTTCTTTCATGAGCAATCTGGAGCAGCGCTGGGATGAACGGCACAAGGGCGAATCCTGAGCCCCGCATGATCGCTGTCTAAGCCCTCCACTTTCCGCCACCGGTCCGCCGGGGGTACGGCGCGAGACCCGCTACGGCGGGTCTTTTGCCGTTTAATGTCTCTTTTTCGGCACCGGCGCGGCAAAACGACGCCGGGCCGCGGAATTCCGGGTTGCCGCACCCCGCCAGGGCCCAACCGTGCGCCGGCGGCCGCCGCAAGCAGCCAAAAGCGCTCCACTTTCCCCCACCAGACCCTTTTCCTTGCAAATACAGCCAAGAAAAGGAATAAACATCCGCAAATTCGTCCAAACATCCCGGGCGTGTCGTTGACTGTGGAGCGATGTGGAGTAATGTGGAGGGCGTAAGAGGGTAGTGGCAGCACAGGGGACGTTGGACTTCCTAGAACAGACAGGCGGTGGGCCGTGTTTCTCGGCACACATTCGCCGCGTCTGGACGAAAAAGGTCGAATTATCCTCCCCGCCAAGTTCCGCGAGGAACTTGCCGGCGGGCTGGTTCTCACAAGGGGCCAGGAACGTTGCATCTACGTCTTCAGTGAGGCGGAATTCGGCCGGGTTCACGAGCAGATGCGGGAGGCTCCAATTTCCTCCAAGCAGGCACGTGACTACATCCGTGTTTTCCTCTCTGGAGCCTCGGACGAGGTACCTGACAAGCAGGGGCGCGTGACGATTCCGCCGGCGCTCCGGGAGTACGCAGGTCTTGGCCGGGAACTCGCCGTCATCGGCGCGGGATCCCGGGCGGAGATCTGGGACGCCCAGGCCTGGAATGAGTACCTGGCCGAAAAGGAAACCGCCTTCTCGGAAACCGACGACGCAATCCCGGGGATTCTCTGAACCCCACTGACCCATCAGCACAAAAACGTTCCTTGATCGAGATCTCCAGCCGCCCATCCGGTTGTTGTCCTGGCTCACTTCCCCGGAGCCAGGCCGGCGCAGGATAGGCGCGGATGGGGATCTGGACCAAGGATTGTTGCTTAAGAGCCACAACCCGCAACGCGCCAGCAGCATTCTCGCCACGGAAAGGACGACGGCATGACGGATCCCGACCAGGCGAAGCCCACGTCCGAACGCCATGTGCCGGTCCTCAAGGACCGGTGCATCAATTTGTTGGCCCCCGGCTTCGACGCCGCCCGGAACCGCGGCGAGACCCCCGTGGTCATCGACGCCACGCTCGGCATGGGCGGGCACTCCGAGGCGCTCCTCCAGCGCTTCCCGGACCTCCACCTGATCGGCATCGACCGCGACGAGGAGGCACTGGCCCTGGCGGGGGAGCGGCTGGCGCCGTTCGCGGACCGGACCGACCTGGTCCACGCCGTTTATGACGAGATCCCGGACGTCCTCGCGGATCTCGGATTCACTGAAGTCCACGGCGTGCTCATGGACCTGGGCGTCTCCTCACTGCAGCTGGACGAGCGGGACCGCGGGTTCGCCTACTCCTTCGACGCGCCCCTGGACATGCGGATGGACACCAGCCGCGGCCAGACTGCCGCGGACGTCGTCAACACCTACAGCGAAGAAGACCTTGTCCGGATCATCCGGAAGTGGGGCGAGGAGAAATTCGCCGGCCGCATCGCGAACAGGATCGTCGCAGCGCGGGCCGAAAAGCCCTTCACCACCACCGGTGAACTCGTCGAGCAGATCCGCTCCGTGGTGCCGGCCGGCGCCGCCAAGACCGGCGGGCACCCGGCGAAGCGCACCTTCCAGGCGCTTCGGATCGAGGTCAACGAGGAACTGGACGTCCTGGAGCGCGCCATCCCCGCAGCCATCGGGGCCATCGCCCTGGGCGGCCGGGTGGTCGTCATGTCGTACCACTCGCTGGAGGACAAGATCGTCAAGGGCTTCTTCCAGGCCGGATCGAAGTCTTCGGCCCCGCTGGGCTTCCCGGTGGAACTCGAAGAGCACAAAGCCGAACTCAAGACCCTGACGAAGGGCACCGAGGTGCCCACCGCCGCTGAAATCGCCGAAAACCCCCGCGCAGCTTCCGCCCGGTTGCGCGCCGTCGAACGCATCAAAGCCAGGAGAACAGCATGAGCAACGCCGCCGTCAACAGCTACCCCGTTGTTCAGGGCGCCACCGCCCGCGCCCTGCCCGGCATCCGCCGCGATAACGACCAGTCACGCAAGTCACGGACCCCGCTGTCCCTGGTCCGTTCCGCACCGCGCAAACGCCGTGCTCCGTTCGTGGTGCTCTGCTTCGGCCTCCTGGCCATCGCCCTGATGGCCGTGCTGGTCCTGAATATCTCCGTCTCCTCGGCGCAGTATCAGCTGGTTCAGCTCCGCAGCGCGCAGACCACGCTGACCAAGCAGAACCAGGACCTCACCCAGCAGGTGCAGAGCTTCGACGCCCCGCAGAACCTCGCGGCCAAGGCCACGGAGCTGGGCATGGTGGCGTCCGTCGCCAAGGGACAGATCGACCTCTCCACGTTGAGCGTCACGGGCAAGGCCAAGCCGGCCGTCAAGGGCGATGCGCCCGGCGCCGTCATCGCCGCCCCGGACCTGGCCGGGCAGACCACCGTCATCCCGCGGGCTTCGGAGAATGAACCGCTCGCCCAGCGCCAGACGGCCGACACCAAGGCCGCCGACGCGAAGCCTGCCGACGCGAAGCCTGCTGACACCAAGCCGGCAGCTCCGGCCGTGGAACTCCACGGCGGATCCGTTCCGGCCCCCGCACAGAAGGTTCCCGGACAGTAACGAGCACTGACCACCAGCAAGGCAAGCAGCAAGGACTCACCGTGGCGCAAAACACCGGCAAGGCCAGCAAGGCGAAAGCCCCAAACGCCACCCGGCGGCTTCGCCTGGGACTGGGCATCATGCTGACCCTTCTGCTGGTGGTGGGCGGCAAGCTGTTCATGGTCCAGGGCCTGGACGTCGGGGGCATGGCCGAGGCCGCCCTCAACAACCGGCTCACGCCGATCGAGCTGCCCGCCGAACGCGGCAGCATCCTCGATTCCTCGGGCACGGTACTGGCCAGCAGCGTGATCCGCTACAACGTCGTGGTGGACCAGACTGTCAACACCAAGACCGATTCGTTCCGCCGGCTCCAGACCGTCAATGGCAAGGACGAACTGGTCAAAGTCACCCGGGACCAAGGCATCTCCGAACTCGCCGCCGTGCTCGGCATGGACCGTGACGCCCTCCGCGAGGCCCTCACGGGTACCCAGCGCTACTACATCGTGGCGAAGGATGTGAAGCCCGACATCGAGGACCGGGTGTCCAAGCTCCAGATCCCCGGCATTGTCACCGAGGGCACCAGCAAGCGGGTCTATCCCAACGGATCAGTGGCCGGCGGGATCGTCGGCTTCCTCCAGGACGGCACTACCGGCCTGGCCGGGCTCGAGCAGACCCAGGACGACATCCTTAAGGGCACCCCGGGCAAGCGCCTCTTCGAAATCGGTGCCGACGGGCTCCGCATCCCCGTCGGTGTGGACCAGCTGACTCCGGCGGTGAACGGCAAGGACATCAAGCTCACGCTTAACTCCGACCTTCAGTACTTCTCCCAGCAGGCGATCCAAAGCCAAAAGGACAAACTCGGTGCCGAGTGGGGCGTGATCGTGATCTCCGATGTCAAGACCGGCAACATCATTGCCATGGCGGACACCGACGCCCCGGATCCCAACGACCCCGGCAAGGTCCCCGCGGAGGACCGCGGCGTGCGCGCCGTCACGGCCGCCTACGAGCCCGGATCAGTGGAGAAGATGATCACCGCTGCTGCGGTCATCCAGGAGGGCAAGTCCAGCCCGCTGGACACGTTCACCATTCCGCCGACCTACACGGTGGACGGCCAGACCTTCAGCGACGCCTTCGAACACGGCACCGAAGACAGGACGCTGGCCGGGATCGTCGGCTACTCCATGAACACCGGCACGGTTATGGTGGGGCAGCGGCTGAGCAAGGAGCAGCGCTATGACTGGCTGCGGAAGTTCGGCATCGGGGAGGCGCCCGACATCGGCCTTCCGGCGGAGTCCAAAGGCATCCTGACCCCGGCCGACCAGTGGGACGGGCGCCAGCAATACACCGTCCTGTTCGGCCAGGGCGTCGCCCAATCCACCTTGCAGACCGTCCGCGCCTACCAGAGCATTGCCAACGACGGTGTGATGCTCCAACCCCGCCTGATCGACAGCTACATCAGCCCGGACGGAACCGAGGAGAAGGTCCCGGCCAAGGACCCGCGGCAGGTCGTCTCCAAGGAGACCGCCAAACAGGTGCGCGACATCCTGGAAAGCGCCGTGACCGAAGGCGAGATCAAGGAAGCCGCCATCGACGGGTACCGTGTGGGCGCCAAGACCGGCACCTCCGAATCACCCTGCGACGACGGCAAGTCCGGCTTCTGCGGCTACACCGCCTCCATGGTGGGAATGGCGCCCATGGACGATCCGCGGTTTATTGTGGAGGTGGTCCTGCAACGGCCCAAGGGAAGCATCTACGGAATCACCAACGGACCGGTGTTCCGTTCGGTGATGAGCCAGACGCTGCGCACGTTCAACGTCCAGCCCTCCACCGGCGAACCTGTCCGGCTGCCGCAGTACGCAAAGTAGCCAGTACGCCAAGCAACCAGCACACCAACCGCCCCCGTTCCACCGGCAGCCCCTGCCGCCCGGAGCACGTCCCCGTGCGCAGTGCCCGATTCACTAGCACGACAACGGAGATCGACTTGTCAGAGCCCACCGTCCCCGACGCTTCCGCGCCGTCCGGCCACGCCTCCACCCCGGGCTTCCGGCCTACTGCGGTCACCGCAGTGCCACTGGCCACCATCGGCGAGTCGATCGGCGTCGTCGTGCCCGGGGCTTCCAGCGGCGTTCCGGTCACCGGGATCTGCCTTAATTCCCGCGCCGTCCACCCCGGCGACCTCTATGTGGCGCTGCCGGGCGCCTCACGGCACGGTGCCGACTTCGTGGCCCAGGCGGTCGGCGCCGGAGCCGTGGCGGTGCTCACCGACGACGCCGGGGCACACCTGTTGGCCCTCTCCAATGACATCCCCGTCCCGGTGCTGGTCGCCGACGAGCCCCGCAGCGTGGTCGGACGGCTGTCCGCACTGATCTACCAGAGCCGGCCCGACGGTGCCGGTGCCCCCGCCCTCTTCGGGGTCACGGGGACCAACGGCAAGACGACCACCACGTACTTTATCAACGCCCTGCTGAGGGCGCTCGGCAAGCGCACCGGCCTGATCGGGACGATCGAGATCCTCGCCGGCGGCGAGCCGATCCCGAGCCTGCTGACCACCCCTGAATCCACGGACGTACACGCCCTGCTCGCCCTCATGCGCGAACGCGGCCTCGATGCCGCGTCAATGGAAGTCTCCTCGCACGCCGTGGCCTTCCACCGCGTGGACGCCGTGGTCTTCGACGTCGCCGGTTTCACCAACCTCACCCAGGACCACCTGGACCTGCACGGCACCATGGAAGAGTACTTCCAGACCAAAGCCCGCCTGTTCACCCCGGAACACGCCCGGACAGCCGTCGTCACCGTGGACGACGACTGGGGACGCAAGCTCGCCGCGGCCGCCGGCATCCCCGTCACGACCCTCGCCACCGCCGCCCCCGCCGCCCCCGCCGGGGAGGCAACCGGAGCGGATTGGAGCGTCGTGCACACGACCCCGCGCGGACTCGGCACCGATTTCGTCCTCCGGCACCGCGGCGGCACCGAACTGCGCGTCCACACCGGCCTGCCCGGAAGCTTCAACGTCGCCAACGCCGCCCTGGCCACCGTGATGGTGCTCGCGGGCGGCCACGAGCCCGCTGCCGTGCAGGCCGCCCTCGACGCCGAGGACCCGTTCACCGTCGCAGTGCCCGGCCGGATGCAGCTCGTGTCCACGGACCCCGCGGCCGTCGTGGACTTCGCCCACAACCCCGATGCCTTGGAACGCGCCCTCGAAGCCGTCCGGTCCCCGGAGCCCGGCTCCAAAGTGATTGTCGTCTTCGGCGCCACCGGGCAGCGCGACCAGGGCAAGCGCCCTGCCATGGGCGCGATTGCGGCCCGGCTGGCGGACACCGTGATTGTCAGCGACGACGACCCCCACGACGAGGACGCGGCGGCCATCCGTGCGGACGTCCTTGCCGGCGCCGTGGCTGCCAAGGAGGCCGAGGGCCTGGACTGCACGGTCCTGGAGGTCTTCCCGCGCGATGCTGCCATCCTCAAGGCCGTCGAGCTCGCCGAAACCGGGGATACCATCCTCGTGGCCGGACGGGGCCACGAGGTGTGGCAGGAAGTCAAAGGCGTCAACCTGGCTCTGGATGACCGGGTGGAGCTCCGCAACGCCTTGACAGCACGGGGATTCACCGTTCTTGAAGACCACCGGATAGAGTCCTAAACCGAGATGATTGCATTTACAGCGGCGGAAATCGCCGACATAACCAACGGCCGGCTGGCCGCGGAACCGGGTATCACCCCGCAATCCGTGGTGACCGACTCCCGCGAAGCCACGGCGGGTTCCCTCTATGTGGCCAAACCGGGAGAGACCGCCGACGGACACGACTTCGTCGGCGGCGCGTTTGACCGTGGCGCCGTCCTGGCGCTCGTGGAACGCGACGTCGCCGACGCCGCCGGAGCGGCGTACCCGGCTGTCGTCGTCGAGGACGCCGTCCTTGCCATGGGCGCACTCGCCGCCGAAGCGGTGCGCCGGATCCGTGCCCGCCGGGCCGCGGCCGGCGCCGAGTTCACCGTCATCGGCATCACCGGCTCGGCCGGCAAGACCACCACGAAGGACCTGCTGGCCGGAATCTTCGCCGCATCCGCGGCCGACGGCGCCACCGTAGCCCCGCAGGGGTCCTACAACGGAGAGGTAGGCGTCCCGCTCACCGTCTTCAAAGCCGATGCGGACACCCGCTACCTCGTGATCGAAATGGGTGCCACGGGGATCGGGCACATCGCGTACCTTGCCGACATGGTCCGGCCGGAGATCGGCGTCGTCCTCGGCGTCGGCTCGGCCCACGCCGGAGAATTCGGCGGGATCGACAACATCGCAGTCGCCAAGGGCGAACTCGTCGAGGCGCTCCCGGCGGATGGCACCGCCGTCCTGAACCTGGATGACCCCCGCGTAGCCGCGATGGCCGCCCGGACCCGGGCGCGCGTTCTCGGCTTCACGGCACGTACCGCCGGCGCCCCCGCGGACATCGTCCGCGCCGACAACGTGGAACTGAACGCCGCAGGCCATCCCGAATTTGACCTCTTCCTGCCGACCGGCAGCGGGTCTCACATCAGCGCCAAACTGATCGGCGCCCACCACGTCACCAACCTCCTCGCTGCCGCGGCTGCGGCCCACGCCGCCGGGATCCCGGCCGCGCAGATCGCCACTTCGCTGAGCGCCCAGGGCGCCGCGAGCCGCTGGCGCATGGAACGCACGGAACGCCCCGACGGCGTGACCGTCATCAACGATGCCTACAACGCCAACCCGGAGTCCATGCGCGCGGCGCTGCGGACCCTTGCCGAACTCGGCCGCGGCCGCCGCACCTGGGCGGTCCTCGGGGCCATGCTGGAGCTCGGCCCCGATTCCATCCGGGAACACATGGCCGTGGGCACCCAGGTGGTGCGGCTCAACATCTCCCGCCTTGTGGTGGTAGGCCGGGAAGCACGCTCCCTGTATGTCTCCGCCGTCAATGAAGGCTCGTGGGGAGACGAATGCGTGTTCGCCGAGACGGCGGACGAGGCCTATGAGCTCCTCCAGGCCCAGCTCCGGCCCGGAGACCTTGTCTTGTTCAAGTCCTCGAACGGTATCGGGCTCAGCCGCCTGGGGGATCGGATAGCATTACCCCCACAAGCCCCCGAGAACTCTCCCGAGCGACCTGCCGAGGGACCCGACGCCATCGCTACCGAAGGGAGTGCGCAGCTGTGATTGCACTGCTGATGGGCGCCGGCATGGCGCTGCTCCTCGCGTTCGCGGGCACCCCGCTGTTCATCCGCTTCCTGGTCCGCAGGGGCTATGGCCAGTTCATCCGGGACGACGGACCGACCTCCCACCACACCAAACGCGGTACACCCACCATGGGCGGCACGGTCGTGGTCGTGGCAGTCCTCGTCGCGTACGGGCTCACGCACCTGTTCATGTGGATGATGAACCCGAACTCCCCGGGTCCCAGCGCCTCCGGACTGCTCCTGCTGTTCCTCATGGTGGGCATGGGGCTGGTGGGATTCCTGGATGACTTCATCAAGATCACCAAGCAGCGCAGCCTGGGGCTAAACGCCAAGTGGAAACTGATCCTCCAGGCCGCTGTCGGCATCATTTTCGCCGTGCTGGCGCTGAACTTCCCCAACGCTTCCGGGCTCACCCCGGCGTCCACGCAGATCTCGCTGGTGCGCGATATCCCGTGGCTGAACCTGGCGTTCGCCGGCACCGTGCTTGGCGCCATCCTGTTTGTCGTGTGGTCCAACCTGATCGTCACCGCTGCGACCAACGGCGTGAACCTCACGGACGGGCTCGACGGCCTGGCCGCCGGCGCCTCCGTGATGGTGTTCGGGGCTTACACGCTCATGGGCATCTGGCAGAGCAACCAGGCCTGCGGCTCCCCGCGGCAGGCCGGCGGCGGCTGCTATTCGGTGCGCGACCCCATGGACCTGGCCCTCCTGGCAGCCATCCTCAGCGCGGCCATGGTCGGGTTCCTCTGGTGGAACACCTCACCCGCCAAGATCTTCATGGGGGACACCGGGTCCCTGGCGATCGGCGGTGCCGTTGCGGCCTTCGCCATCCTGTCCCGGACCGAGCTGCTGCTGGCCTTCATCGGCGGCCTCTTTGTCATCATCACGCTCTCCGTCATCATCCAGGTGGGCTACTTCAAACTCACCAAGGGCAAGCGCTTCTTCAAGATGGCGCCGCTGCAGCACCACTTTGAACTCAAGGGCTGGGCCGAAGTCACCGTGGTGGTCCGCTTCTGGATCCTGGCCGGCCTGTTTGTCGCCGCGGGCCTCGGGATCTTCTACGCCGAATGGGTGGTGCTCCTGTGACCGGTCCGATCCCCGTCCCGCTGACCACCTCGCCCCGACTGCAGGAGCTCACCACGTGGGACTCCGACTGGGCCGGACTGCGCGTGGTGGTCACCGGCATCGGCGTCTCCGGGTTCGCCGCCGCGGACACCCTGATCGAGCTCGGCGCCCGGGTGGTGGTGGTTGACGCCGCCACGAGCGACAAAGCGCTGGCCCAGGCCGACACCCTGAGGATCGTTGGCGCGGTCGACGTCCTGCTGGGTGAAGAGGCCGTGGAAACCGTTCCGAAGATCGACGGACAAAAGCCGGACCTGGTGGTCACGTCGCCGGGCTGGCGCCCGGACCAGGCCCTGCTCGCCGCGGCGGCGCGCGCGCACATTCCGGTGTGGGGCGACGTCGAACTCGCCTGGCGGCTCCGCGAACGGCAAGGCCGCAAGACCGCCGACTGGCTGACCATTACCGGCACCAACGGCAAGACGACGACGGTGGGCCTGACCGAATCCATGCTCCAGGCCGCCGGCCTCAAGGCGATCGCGGTCGGCAACGTCGGCACCCCCATCCTGGATGCCCTCCGCGACCCGGTGGACTACGACGTCTTCGCCGTCGAACTGTCCAGCTTCCAGCTCCACTGGAGCCACTCGGTGTCACCGGTGGCCAGCGTGTGCCTGAACGTCGCCGAAGACCACGTGGACTGGCACGGCTCCTACGCCTCCTACCTCGCCGACAAGGCCAAGGTCTACGAGAACACGCAGAAGGCGTGCATCTACAACGCCGAGCAGATCGAGACCGAACGCATGGTCGAGGACGCCGACGTTATTGAAGGCTGCCGGGCCGTAGGCTTCACCACGGTGACCCCGGCCATCAGCATGCTCGGCGTCGTGGAGGGACTCCTGGTGGACCGTGCGTTCATCGCCGAACGCAAGGACAGCGCCGCCGAGCTCGCGTCGATCGCTGACCTCGGGCCGGTGGCTCCCCGCCATATGGTGGCCAACGCCCTCGCCGCGGCCGCCCTGGTCCGGGCGTATGGGGTGGAGCCGCGGGCGGTCCGTGAGGGCCTGCTGAACTACCTGCCGGGAGACCACCGGATCCAGCTCGTGGCCCGGCATGAGGGAGTGCTGTGGATCAACGACTCCAAAGCCACCAACCCGCACGCGGCCGCTGCCTCGCTCTCCGCTTTCCAGCACGTCGTGTGGATCGCCGGCGGCCTGTCCAAGGGCGTCAACTACGACTCCCTGATCCAGGAACACGCCGGCCGGCTCAAGGCCGTGGTCCTGATCGGCGCCGACTCCAGCGATCTGCAGTCAGCCCTGAAGCGACACGCGCCCGATGTCCCCGTGATCGGGGCGACAAAGGGCGAGACTGAAGACGTGCAGACTGCCGGAACGGCCAAAGCCGACGCAGGCCCCTCGCCGATTTTCAGCGAGACTGTGATGGCCCGGGCCGTTGCCTCGGCGGCGCAGCTGGCCGCCTCCGGTGACACTGTGCTGCTGGCGCCGGCGGCTGCTTCCATGGATCAGTTCTCTTCCTATGCTCACCGTGGCGATGCCTTCATCGAAGCTGTCCGCGAGCTCGTGGAAGGGCAGGCTCAGACCGGCGAGGAGTAACAATGGTCAGCACGCCCACACGTACGACGGCGGCACGCACCGCCGGCGGTTCCGCCGCCGGGGGCAGCACCCGCCCGGCGCCTGCCGCGGCGCCGTCGCCGGCCGGGCGGCGGCCCGTCACTCCCGCGGCGAGGGTGCGCGGCTGGTACCGCGGATTCTGGGCAGCGCTGGAGGGTACGGGCAAGTCCCGCAACGGATCCACCTACTACCTGATCCTCGGCTCCACCCTGGCCCTGACGGCAATCGGCATCATGATGGTGCTCTCGGCCTCCAGCGTCGAGGCCATCGCGGCGGGGGAGTCGCCCTACTCGGCGGCCCTCAAGCAGGGCGGATTCGCCGCGATCGGGCTGTTCGCCATGTTTGTCCTCTCTCGCGTCAACGTCGTCTGGATGCGGCGCATCGCCTGGCCGGTGATCGCCCTTGCCATCGCGCTGCTGGGCCTGGTCCTCCTGGTCGGGCGCAGCGCGCTCGGCAACCAGAACTGGATCGACGTCGGCCCGTTCACCTTCCAGCCCTCCGAAGCCGCCAAGCTTGCCCTGGCCCTGTGGATGGCCACGGTGCTGGACCGCAAGGCCAAGCTCCTGCACGAGTGGCGCCATGCGCTGGTTCCGGTCGTGCTCCCGGGCGCGATGATCGTCCTGGGGCTCATCCTCGCCGGGAACGACCTCGGCACGGCGATGATCGTGATGATCATCGTGGCGGCCGCCCTGTTCTTCGCCGGCGTCCGGCTGTACCTCTTCGGCATCGCCGGCGCGTTCCTGGCCGTGGGCACCACGATCCTCGCCGTCACCAACCCGAACCGCATGTGCCGCATTCTGTCGTGGACCGGCCAGACCTGTGCCGACGGCTCCGACCTGAACTACCAGTCCACCAACGGCCTGTACGGGCTCGCCTCGGGCGGCTGGTTCGGCGTCGGCCTCGGGCAGAGCCGGCAGAAGTACAGCTGGATCCCCGAAGCCCACAACGACTTCATCTTCGCGATCATCGGCGAGGAGCTCGGCCTGGTCGGCACGCTCGTCGTCCTGGTCCTGTTCGCCATCCTCGGCGCCGCGATCTACCGTGTCGTCGTCGCCCAGCAGGACGTCTTCCACCGCGTCCTGGCCGGCACCATCATGGTGTGGCTCCTGGGCCAGGCCAGCGTCAACATGGCCGTGGTCACCGGGCTGGCGCCGGTGATCGGCGTCCCGCTGCCCTTCATCTCCTACGGCGGCTCGGCCCTGCTGATGTCGCTCTGCGCGATCGGCGTGGTGCTGTCCCTCGCCCGGGCCCAGATGGCCCCGGGGATGCAGCCGAAGAAGATGCTCAAGTTCGGGCCGGCCGCCTTCGCCAATTCGGTACGCAGCGCCCGCGCCGGCCGCGCCGCCACAAAGGCCGCAACCACGAGCACCAGCAGGGGCTCCACCGGGAGCCCTGCGAAGCCTGCGCCGAAGAAATCCACGCCCCGGAGTTCCGCACCCAAGAACCCTGCCCCCAAGACCCGCACGAAAGCGTAAACAGCCCTTCATGAATACCGAGTCGCCTTTGTCCGTGGTCCTTGCCGGCGGCGGAACCGCCGGCCACATCAGCCCCCTGCTGGCCATCGCCGGCGCCCTGGAGAAGTCACGCCCCGGGACCCGGCTCCTGGCCGTCGGCACGCCGGGCGGGATGGAAACCCGGCTGGTCCCCGCCGCCGGGCTGGAACTGGCCACCATCAGCCGGGTCCCGCTGCCGCGCAAGCCGTCCGCGGACCTTTTCCGGCTTCCGGGCCGGATGGCCGGCGCGGTGAAGCAGGCCGGTTCCATCCTCGATGAGGCCGGCGCCGACGTCCTGGTGGGAGTCGGCGGCTATGTCTGCACCCCGATGTATCTTGCTGCCCGGCGCCGGAAGATCCCTATCGTGGTCCACGAGGCCAACACGCGGCCCGGCCTGGCCAACCGGGTCGGCGCCGGCCTTGGCGGCCACGTGGCCGTCGCTTTCGCCGCGACCAGGCTTGGCGAGTCCCGGCACGTGGGCATGCCGATGCGCCCCGAGATCTCCGGTCTGGACCGGTCCGCCGCCCGGACCGGGGCGCGGCGGGCCTTGGGCCTGGAGCCGGACAAGCCGACCCTGATCGTCACAGGCGGGTCCTCGGGCGCCCAGAGCATCAACCGGTCGCTCGCCGCGGCGGTCGGGGACCTGGCGGCGGCCGGCGTGCAGACCCTGCACATCACCGGCCGCGGAAAAGCCGTGCACGGCGCCGACGGCAAGCCGCTCGCCGCCCCCGGGTACCGGCAGGTGGAATATGTCGACGGCATGGAGACCGTGTACGCCGCGGCGGACCTGCTGCTGGCCCGCGCCGGCGCCGCCACGGTCTGCGAGGTGGCCGCGGTTGGCGTACCCGCCGTCTTCGTGCCACTGCCCATCGGCAACGGTGAGCAGGCGCTGAACGCCGCAGGCCTCGTCGCCGCCGGCGGCGCCCTGATCGTGGCCGACAAAGCCTTCTCCGCCGACTGGATCCGCGCCAACATCATCCCCCTGCTGCAGGACAAGGACAGGCTGGCCCGGATGGCGGCGAACTCCGAACACCTCGGCATCCGGAACGCGGACCGGCGCATGGCCGATCTCATCTTCGACGTCGCGTCTTCACACCAGCAGCGCCCAACACAGCAGCGCCCAACACAGCACGGCAGGAAGCAGTAACGCCATGACCCAGCCTTCACACGACGTACCTTCCCTGGCATCCCTGGGCCGCGTCCACTTCATCGGCATCGGCGGCGTGGGCATGTCCGCCGTCGCCCGCATCATGGTGGCCCGCGGCGTCCCGGTGAGCGGTTCCGACGCGAAGTCGCTGCCCGTCATGGCGGACCTCGCGGCCGCCGGCGCGCGGATCGCCGTGGGCTATGGGCCCCGCAACCTCGGCGACGCCCAGACAGTGGTTGCAGGCTCGGCGATCCGGCCGGACAACCCCGAGCTCGCGGCAGCACGCGCCGCCGGGCTGCCGGTGCTGCACCGCTCCGAAGCCCTGGCCGCCACCATGGCGGACGACACCGTAGTGGCCGTCGCCGGAACCCACGGCAAGTCCACCACCACCTCCATGATCACCGTGCTGCTGCAGGGCGCCGGGCTGGACCCGTCCTTCGCCATCGGCGCCAACGTCCCGGCGCTCGGCGTCAACGCCGCCAACGGGGCCTCCGGGATCTTCGTGGCCGAGGCGGACGAGTCGGACGGCTCCTTCCTGAACTACCGCCCCGCGATCGCCGTGGTCACCAATGTCGAGCCGGACCACTTGGACTTCTACGGCACCGCCGACGCCGTGTACGCCTCCTTCGACAGCTTCACGGCCCTGCTCCCGGCCGACGGCGTCCTGGCGGCCTGCGGGGACGACCCCGGCGCGAGGGACCTCGCCGGGCGCACCCTGGCCCGCGGGAACACCCGGGTGGTCCTCTACGGGACGGCGCCGGACGCCGACGTCCGGCTGCAGGACGCCGGGGACGGCAGGGTCGCGTTCTCGACGGCGGCGGGCACGTTCGACGTCGAACTCCAGGTCCCGGGGCGGCACAATGCGCTCAACGCTGCCGCAGCGTTCGCGGTGGCGACCGAACTCGGGGTTGGACCGGAAACGGCCGCCGCCGCCCTGGCCCACTTCTCCGGTGCCTCCCGCCGCTTCGAATTCAAGGGCGAAGGACACGGCGTCCGGGTCTACGACGACTACGCCCACCACCCCACGGAAGTCCGGGCCGCCCTGTCCGCCGCCCGGTCCGTGGCCGGGGAGCACAAAGTGCACGTGCTCTTCCAGCCCCACCTGTTTTCCCGGACCCGCGAATTCGCCCGCGAGTTCGCCGAAGCGCTCAACACGGCCGACACCGCCCTGGTCCTGGACATCTATCCGGCCCGGGAAGATCCCATACCCGGTGTCACCAGCGGCCTGATCGCCGAACACCTGGGCGCCGGCGGCCGGCTCGTCGGCCCGGATGCGGAAGCCGTGAACGCGGTGCTGGCGGCCGCCGGACCGGGCGATATCGTGCTCACCGCCGGCGCCGGCGACGTCACCGCCTACGGGCCGCGGATCGTCGAGGCCCTGAACGCTGAGGCGCTGAACGCAGAGGCCGCCGGTGGCTAGCACCAGGCGCCCCACGTACCGGAGCGGAACAGGCGCCCCCAAACCCGCCAACGCGTCCAACAACGGCAACGCGCGCTCCGGCGGGACCGGCACGGACGTGATCTCGGCCTCCAAGAACCCCGGGGACGCGGCAGCCGGCGGGGGCCGGACCCCGCCGGGCCGGCCCGATACTCCAACCGGCAAGGTGCTGGCGTTTCCGGAGCCCAAAGGCAGGCGCCGCAAACGCATCCTGCTCGGCACGGCCGGCATTGTTGCCGTGCTCATGGCGGCGATTGTCGCAGCCGCCGTGTATTCACCCGTGCTCGCGCTGCGCACGGTCACCGTGGAGGGCACCAAGCTCGTAGGCGCGGACCAGGTCCAGGCCGCCCTCGCCCCGCTGCAAGGAAAACCCCTGCCGCAGATCAGCGAGGGCGAGGTCACCACGCTGCTCAAGCCGCTCGTCCAGATCAAGGACGCCAGCGTGAAAGCGCTGCCGCCGTCCACCCTGCAGGTGCGCGTCACCGAACGCGTCCCCGTGGCGCTGGTCAAGCAGGGCGACACGTACCAGCTGGTGGACGTCGACGGCGTCCAGCTCAGCACCACCAAGGATGCCGCCTCGGTGGCGCTGCCGGTGATCGACGGCGGCAGCGGGACTCTCCCCAAAGACCTGTTCCAGGCCATCACCGCGGTGCTCGGGGCGCTCCCGGCCGATGTGCTCGCACGGCTCTCCAACGCCTCGGCCGCCTCCGCCGACGCCGTCGAGCTCAAACTCGTCGACGGGCAGAGTATTGTGTGGGGAAACGCGGGGGAGAAGGAGCTGAAGGCGCGGGTCCTGTCGGCCCTCCTGAAGGTCCCGGCCGATCCCAAGAACCCGGTCAGGGTTTTCGATGTCAGCGTGCCGCGGCACCCCGTGACGCGCTAGCCGGGCATCAGTCGCCGCATCCTGCAGAACGACGCCCGGCAGGGCAACATGAAGCCGGTATTTCCCCGGTATTCGCGCGACACGCGGGGGATGTTATTGAATGTCCCCGGCAGAGGAAATACCGTCACAGACATGAGTTAGTTGACATAACTATAACCTTCAAGTCGAAGGTTAAGGTTCTAGGCTTCAAGCACGGCTCGATCAGATTTCGCATTAGTACACGAACAAGGGACACGTAACGTGGCAGCTCCGCAGAATTACTTGGCCGTCATCAAGGTCGTCGGCATCGGCGGCGGTGGCGTGAACGCAGTCAACCGCATGATCGAGGTCGGTCTTCGCGGCGTCGAATTCATCGCCATCAATACCGATGCGCAGGCGCTGCTGATGAGCGATGCCGACGTCAAGCTCGACGTCGGGCGTGAGCTGACCCGCGGACTCGGAGCTGGCGCGAACCCTGAGGTCGGCCGCCAGGCCGCGGAGGACCACGCCGATGAGATCGAGGAAGTCCTTCGCGGCGCCGACATGGTCTTCGTTACTGCCGGCGAAGGCGGCGGCACCGGCACCGGCGGAGCGCCCGTCGTGGCCCGGATCGCCCGCTCCCTCGGCGCCCTGACCATCGGTGTTGTCACCCGTCCGTTCACCTTCGAGGGCCGCCGCCGTGCCGGCTCCGCCGAAGCCGGCATCGATGCGTTGCGCGACGAAGTCGACACCCTGATCGTGATCCCGAACGACCGCCTGCTGTCCATCAGCGACCGCAACGTCTCGGTCCTGGACGCCTTCCGCTCCGCCGACCAGGTCCTGCTCTCCGGTGTCCAGGGCATCACGGACCTCATCACGACGCCCGGCCTGATCAACCTCGACTTCGCCGACGTCAAGTCCGTCATGCAGGGCGCAGGGTCCGCGCTCATGGGCATTGGTTCGGCCCGCGGCGAGGACCGCGCCGTCAAGGCCGCCGAGCTCGCCATCGCCTCCCCGCTGCTCGAAGCTTCGATCGACGGCGCGCACGGCGTGCTGCTCTCCATCCAGGGCGGCTCTGACCTGGGCCTCTTCGAAATCAACGAGGCCGCCCGCCTGGTCCAGGAAGTCGCCCACCCGGAGGCCAACATCATCTTCGGCGCCGTGATCGACGACGCCCTCGGCGACGAGGCCCGTGTCACCGTCATCGCCGCCGGCTTCGACGACGTCAAGGCCACCTCGCCGTCCATGGACCAGTCCCTGCCGGCCGCCCCGGCGCGCCCCGCAGCCCCCGCCCCGGCGCAGGCACCGGCCTCCGCGTCGGTCCAGCCGCTGCATGCCACGGTCGGCGCCTCCGGTTACGGCAGCTGGGGCCAGCAGCGTCCCGCCGCGGTACCGGCTGACTCAGGCTTCGACGTCGACCTGCCGGCCGTGGTGGAGCCGGACCTGTCCGGCCGCCACTCCGACGACCTGGACGTCCCCGACTTCCTCAAGTAAACCGTTCAGCTTTCAGCGTGGCACCGCCCTCCGGCGGTGCCACGCTGCTTTGTGGCGGGATACGGTGGATCGTATGAACGCAAGAATTCCGGATTCACTGATGGTGGTGTTGTGATTGTTTTCCTGGCGGGCTGAAGTCCGGCCCGGCGTGTGGGTGGCCTTCACCGACGCCGGCGCCGGAAACCTGGCACTCCATGTGGGCGACGACCCGGCGGCGGTCCGCCGCCGGCGCGCGGAGCTCGAAGCAGCCGCGGGCCTTGGCGGGCGCTCCTTCCAGTACATGAACCAGGTCCACGGCAGCGACGTCGCCATCGTCGGCCCGGCAAACCCCGGCGCGGCTTCCCCGACCGCCGATGCCATGGTTTCCCTGACCGAGCCGCTGGCCGTCATGGTGGCGGACTGCGTGCCGGTGGTGCTGGTGGGCGACGTCCCGGAGGGAGCCCCCGTCCTCGGCGTCGTCCACGCCGGACGGCCGGGCGTGGCCGCCGGTGTCGTCCCGGCCGCCGTTGCCAGCCTGCGCGGGCTCGGTGCGGACCGGGTCAGCGCCTGGATCGGGCCTTCAATCTGCGGACGCTGCTATGAAGTCCCCGAAGACCTGCGCGCCGACGTCGCCGCCGCCGTTCCCGCCACGTGGTGCAGCACCTCCGCCGGCACCCCGGGACTGGACCTGCCGGCCGGCGTCCGGAGCCAGCTGGAGGCAGAAGGGGTCGCGGTGGAACACTCCGCCGGCTGCACCCTCGAGGACGAGACGCTGTTCTCCTACCGGCGCAACAGCCGTACGGGCCGCTTCGCCGGCCTCGTATGGACGGACGCCGCCCCTGAAAAGACGGTGCACGGCCATGAATAAGCCGGTTGATGGCGGGGACGCAAACCTGGCCGACGATACGGGACAGAACCCTGGCGGCCCGCTGGACGGCCCCCGCCTGGCACAGCTTGAGGCAAACCTCACAGCCGTGCGCCGCAGGATCGACGCCGCGGCGGCCGCGGCCGGCCGGCAGGCGGCACCGCCCCACCTGATCGTCGTCACCAAATTCCACCCCGCGCAGGACGTCCGGCGGCTCGCCTCACTGGGCGTCACCGACGTCGGGGAAAACCGGGACCAGGAGGCCTCGGACAAGGCGGCGCAGCTGGCAGACCTTGCACTGCGCTGGCACTTCATCGGCCAGCTCCAAAGCAACAAGGCCAAGTCGGTGGTCAGGTACGCGGGGGCCGTGCACTCCGTGGACCGCGCCGGCCTGGCCGCAGCCCTCGCCAAGGCCATGGCCGTGGAAAGCGACCGGACCGGCCGCCCCCCGCTGGACTGCTTCATCCAGGTCAGCCTGGCCGACAACGCCGGAAGCGTGGCGGCGGCGCACCGCGGCGGAGCAGCCCCCGACGAGGTTCCCGCCCTGGCCGACCAGCTGGCCGGCGCCGTCGGGCTGCGGCTCGCGGGCGTCATGGCCGTTGCGCCCCTCGGGGTCGATCCGGCGACCGCGTTCGAGAAGCTGGCAGGCATTTCCGGGCAGCTGCGCGCACAATTTCCGGACGCCACGGGAATCTCCGCCGGCATGAGCCAGGACCTGGAACAGGCCGTCCGGTTCGGGGCGACACACCTCCGCATTGGCTCCGATATTCTCGGTCCGCGTCCGGCACTGCGGTAAGTTCGACATATTGGAAGGTAATGGCGGGGATTCCAAGGCTATCGAGTCATTAAGCGGCCCGCTTACGGACAAGATGAGGAGTCGACCATGGCTGGCGCTCTGCGCAAGACAATGATCTATCTTGGGCTCGCCGACGGCGACGAACACTATGAGTCTGAGCACCCCACACCGCACAAGGATGAGGACGAATCCATGGAGCAGGACCGCGAGGAACGACGTGCGCCGGCGCCCGTCCGCGAAGTCCCCCGGGAAGAGCCTCACGCCGCTGAAGAGGAATACCGCGCACCCGTGACACCCATCAAGCGTGCGGCATCGAGCCGCGAAGAGACCACCGGACTCCGGCAGATCACCACGATCCATCCGCGGTCCTACAACGACGCCAAGCTCATCGGCGAAAGCTTCCGCGACGGCATCCCGGTCATCATGAACGTCACCGACATGGGCGAGGCCGACGCCAAGCGCCTCGTGGACTTCTCCGCAGGCCTTGTCTTCGGCCTCCGCGGGAGCATCGAACGGGTGACGAACAAGGTGTTCCTGCTCTCGCCGTCGTACATCGAAGTCATCGGCGACGACAAGAAGGCCAGCGAGACACAGGCAAGTTTCTTCAACCAAAGCTAACAGCGAAAATTCTGCACGGATGCCAGGCGGGGACCCCCGCCTGGCATCCGTGCAGAATTATCCGTGTTGAAATAGAAGCAGCACTTTCCTTAGGACACTGCGGTATCCGGAATGAACATGGAGATATGAGTTAGCTCATGGGAATTGTTTTTGGGCTCGTCTATATCGCACTGTTGCTCTTTTTCGTGGCACTGATCATCCGCCTGGTCTTCGACTGGGTGCAGATGTTCGCCCGGAGCTGGCGGCCGCGCGGGATGGCGCTCGTGGCGGCCCACACTGTGTATTCGGTCACGGACAAGCCCCTCAAGCTGCTCCGCCGGCTCATTCCGCCGCTGCGGCTGGGCGGAGTCTCGCTCGACATCGGCTTCCTTCTCCTCTTCGTGGCCGTGAGCGTGGCGATGTGGATCGTCAAAGGCCTGGTGTACTCCCAGCCGATCAGCGCATAAGCCGCCGCAGCAACGCGTCGGGGCCCGGGGCGCCGCCCAGAGCTTTTAGAAACTCCGGTTTGACACCGCGGTGTTGAATTAGAGGAACCAGACCATATTTAGGTACCGTAGTTTTGACGGCCGGAAGGCCTACTGACTAACTAGACCAACGAGGTGACCAGATGGCTTTGACGCCAGAAGACGTTGTCAACAAGCGCTTTCAGCCGACCAAGTTCCGCGAAGGCTACGACCAGGACGAGGTAGATGACTTCCTGGACGAGATCGTGGTGGAACTGCGGCGCCTGAACCAGGAGAACGACGAGCTGCGCAAGAAGCTCGCCGAATCCGGCGCCGGCACGCCTGCCAGCTCCGCAGCCGCCGCACCCGTGGTGGAAAAGGTCCCGGCGCCCGTCAAGGCCGAGAAGGAAGACACCGCCAAGGCCGAAGCCGAGGCGAAGGCAAAGGCAGCTGCAGAAGCCGCCAAGAAGAAGGAAGCCGAGCAGGCCGCCGCGAAGGCCGCCCAGGCTGTCGAGCCGGCGCGCGCCGCCGCCACCCCGGCTTCCGAGTCCGCCGCCGGCCTGCTGGCCATGGCCCAGCAGATGCACGACAAGCACGTCGCCGACGGCGAGCAGCAGCGCGACAAGATCATCGCTGAGGCCCAGATCGAGGCCAGCAGCCTCGTCAACGATGCGCAGGAAAAGTCCCGCAAGATCCTCGGTGCCCTCGAGCAGCAGCGCTCCGTCCTGGAACGCAAGGTCGAGCAGCTCCGCGGCTTCGAGCGCGACTACCGTTCGCGCCTCAAGGCCTACATCGAAGGCCAGCTCCGCGACCTCGACGCGCGCGGTTCCGTTGCCGCCCCCGAGGTCGGCGAAGCCAGCTAGCGAATTAAGCAAGTATTCTGAAAGCCGGTGGCTGAGGATTCCTCGGCCGCCGGCTTTTCATATTCCCCGCACATGACCGGTCCCGGTGCCGGCCCCTGCGGACCGCCACCCCGGTCTCCGTACTGGCTCCCGAACGAAAGCCCTATGACTGACGCACCCTCACCAGACGCCACCCAGCCTGCCGAGCCGGCGCCGCCCGTGCAGCCCCGGCCGCGCCGGGCGTCGCTGTTCATCCTGTTCGCTGCCTTCGCGGTCTTCGCTTACGGGTTCGACCAGCTGACCAAGCTCTGGGTCACGAGCACCATGACCGAGGGCGAACGGATTCCCGTGATTCCGCCGCTGCTGCACTGGTTCTACATCCGCAACTCCGGAGCGGCCTTCTCGATCGGCGAGAACGTCACCTGGGTGTTCACGATCATCATGGCGGCGGTGTCCGTCGCGATCCTGGTCCAGTTGCGCAGGCTCGGGTCCTTCTGGTGGGCGCTGGCGCTCGGGCTGCTGCTGGGCGGCGCCCTGGGCAACCTGACGGACCGGCTGTTCCGGGAGCCGTCCTTCGCCATGGGCCACGTGGTTGACTTCATCCAGCTGCCGAACTTCGCCATCTTCAACATCGCCGACTCCGCGGTCGTCTCGGCCGTGGTGATCATCTGCCTGCTGACACTGCGCGGGATTGCGCTGGACGGCTCGCACCACACGAAGGACACGGTGGCCAAGGATGTCTGACGCCGTGGCCGCAGAGGCCGGCCAGCAGCCCGGGGGGCAGCGGCGGTTCACCGTGCCCGAAGAACTGGCCGGAGCGCGCGTGGATGCCGGCCTGGCCAGGCTGATGGACATCTCCCGCTCCCAGGCCGCCGCCCTGATCGCGGAAGGCAATGTCAGCAGCGGCGCCGGGCCGGTCGGCAAATCGCTCAAGCTGGCAGCCGGCACCGTGCTGGACGTCGTGGTGCCGGATCGCCGGGACCCCCTGGAAATCGTGGAGGAAGAAGTGGAAGGGCTCAAGATCCTGCTGGACGATGACGAGTTCGTGGTCATCGACAAACCGGTCGGCGTTGCAGCCCACCCCTCGCCCGGCTGGGTCGGACCCACGGTAGTGGGCGGCCTCGCCGGGCTCGGGTACCGGATTTCGACGTCGGGTGCCCCGGAACGTGCCGGGATCGTCCACCGGCTCGACGTCGGCACGTCCGGGGTCATGGTGGTCGCCAAGACCGAGAACGCCTACACCGTGCTGAAACGCGCCTTCAAGGAGCGCACGGTGGACAAGGTGTACCACGCCGTCGTGCAGGGTCTTCCGGATCCGCTCGCCGGCACAATCGACGCGCCCATCGGCCGGCACCCGGGCCATGACTGGCGGTTCGCCGTCGTCGAGGACGGTCGCGACTCGGTCACCCACTACGAGGTCCTGGAAGCGTTCGGCAAGGCCTCGCTGGTGGAGGTGCACCTGGAAACGGGCCGCACGCACCAGATCCGCGTGCACTTTTCCGCGCTGCGACACCCCTGCGCCGGTGACCTCACTTACGGCGCGGACCCGCGGCTGGCCGCCACCCTGGGGCTGACCCGGCAATGGCTGCACGCCCGCGAACTGTCCTTCGACCACCCGCGGACCGGGGAACGGGTCACCGTCACCAGCGAGTACCCGCAGGACCTGCAGTACGCCCTCGAGGTGCTGGAGTCCGGGAAAGCCTGAGCCTGCACTCCGTTGTCGCACCGCGGCACTAGAATGGTCCGGTGACTTCCAGCAACGACTCGTTTGTCCATCTCCACAACCACACCGAGTACTCGATGCTGGACGGCGCCGCCCGGCTCGGTGAACTGTTCGACGAAACCGAGCGGCTGGGCATGCCCGCCCTCGCCACGACGGACCACGGCTACCTGTTCGGGGCCTTCGACTTCTGGAAGCGGGCAACGGACAAGGGCATCCGGCCGATCATCGGCGTCGAGGCCTACGTGACCCCCGGGACCGCCCGCGGGGACAAGAGCCGCGTGCGGTGGGGCGAGGAACACCAGCGCAAGGACGACATCTCCGGCGGTGGCTCCTACACCCACATGACCCTGCTCAGCTACAACAACACGGGCATGCGGAACCTCTTCCGGGCCTCCTCGATCGCCTCCCTCGACTCGGTCTTCGGCAAGTGGCCCCGGCTGGACCGGGAACTGCTGAACACCTACTCGGAAGGCCTGATCGCCACCACAGGGTGCCCCTCCGGCGAAGTCCAGACCAGGCTCCGGCTCGGGCAGTACCGCGAGGCCCTGGAGGCCGCAGCCGAGTTCCGCGACATCTTCGGCGCCGAAAACTACTTCTGCGAACTCATGGACCACGGCCTGGACATCGAGCGGCGCGTCACCGGCGACCTCCTCCGCCTGGCGAAGGAACTGAACCTGCCGCTGGTGGCCACCAACGACCTCCACTACACGCACGAGCACGACGCGAAGGCCCACGAAGCCCTGCTGGCCATCCAGTCCGGCTCCACCCTCCTGGAGCCGACTTACGACAACGGCGGATCCCGCTTCGCCTTCTCCGGCAGCGGCTACTACCTGAAGTCGCCGCAGGAAATGCGGGAACTGTTCCGCGACCACCCGGACGCCTGCGACAACACGCTCCTGATCGCCGAACGCTGCGAAGTCTCGTTCAACACCGGCGCCAACTACATGCCGCGCTTCCCCTGCCCGGAGGGCGAGGACGAAACGTCCTGGCTGGTCAAGGAAGTCGACAAGGGGCTCCACTACCGCTATCCCCAGGGCATCCCGGACAAGGTCCGCAAGCAGGCCGACTACGAGCTGGAAGTCATCACCTCCATGGGCTTCCCGGGCTACTTCCTCGTGGTGGCCGACTTCATCAACTGGGCCAAGAACAACGGCATCCGCGTCGGTCCCGGCCGCGGTTCCGGCGCCGGCTCCATGGTCGCGTACGCCATGCGCATCACCGACCTCGACCCGCTGCACCACGGCCTGATCTTCGAACGCTTCCTCAACCCGGACCGCGTCTCGATGCCTGACTTCGACGTCGACTTCGATGACCGGCGCCGCTCCGAAGTGATCGACTACGTCACGCGCAAGTACGGCGACGAACGCGTGGCGATGATCGTCACCTACGGCACCATCAAGACCAAGCAGGCGCTCAAGGACTCCTCGCGCGTGCTGGGCTATCCGTTCAGCATGGGCGAGCAGCTGACCAAGGCGCTGCCGCCGGCCGTGATGGCCAAGGACATTCCGCTCGCGGACATCCAGAACCCGCAGGCCAAGCGCTACGGCGAGGCCGGGGACTTCCGGCAGCTGATCGCCACCGACCCGGAAGCGGCGAAAGTCTTCGAGACCGCGCTGGGCATCGAGGGGCTGAAGCGCCAGTGGGGCGTCCACGCCGCCGGTGTCATCATGTCCTCGGACCCCATCATCGACGTCATCCCGATCATGCGCCGCTTCCAGGACGGGCAGGTCATCACCCAGTTCGACTACCCGACGTCCGAGGGCCTTGGCCTGATCAAGATGGACTTCCTGGGCCTGCGGAACCTGACGATCATTTCCGATGCCCTGGAGAACATCAAGATGAACCGGGGCGTGGACCTCGACCTCGAAACCCTGGCACTGGACGACGCCGCCTCCTACGAACTGCTGGCCCGCGGCGACACCCTGGGCGTCTTCCAGCTCGACGGCGGGCCCATGCGGTCCCTGCTGAAGCTGATGAAGCCTGACAACTTCGAAGACATCTCCGCCGTGCTGGCCCTCTACCGGCCCGGCCCCATGGGCGCGAACGCGCACACCGACTACGCCCTGCGCAAGAACAAGATCCAGGACGTCATCCCGATCCACCCGGAGCTCGAGGAACCGCTGAAGGAGATCCTCGGCGGGACGTTCGGCCTGATCGTCTACCAGGAGCAGGTCATGGCCGTGGCGCAGAAGCTGGCCGGCTACTCGCTGGGCCAGGCGGACATCCTGCGCCGCGCGATGGGCAAAAAGAAGAAATCCGAGCTCGACAAACAGTTCGAGGGCTTCTCCCAGGGCATGCAGGACAACGGCTACTCCATGGAAGCCGTCAAGACCCTCTGGGACATTCTGCTGCCCTTCTCCGACTACGCCTTCAACAAGGCGCACTCGGCCGCCTACGGCGTCATCTCCTACTGGACGGCCTACCTGAAGGCGCACTACGCGCCGGAGTACATGGCCGCGCTGCTCACCTCCGTGGGCGACGACAAGGACAAGTCGGCCATCTACCTCAACGAATGCCGGCGCATGGGCATCACGGTGCTCCCGCCGGACGTCAATGAGTCGGCCCTGAACTTCACGCCGGTGGGCAACGATATCCGCTTCGGCATGGGGGCAATCCGCAACGTCGGGGTCAACGCCGTGGAAGCCATGGTCGCGGCGCGTGAAAAGGAAGGCGCGTACACCTCGTTCAAGGACTACCTCATGAAGGTCCCCGCGGTGGTCTGCAACAAGCGCACCATCGAATCCCTGATCAAGGCCGGCGCGTTCGACTCCCTGGGCCATCACCGCCGCGCCCTGGCCATGGTCCACGAGGAAGCGATCGACTCCGTGATCACCCTCAAACGCAACGAGGCGATCGGCCAGTTCGACCTCTTCGCCGGCTTCGAGGACCAGGAACCCGAAGCCTCGCTCAGCACCGAGATCCCGGACCTGCCCGAATGGGAGAAAAAGGACAAGCTGGCGTTCGAGCGCGACATGCTCGGCCTTTACGTCTCCGACCACCCCTTGCAGGGCCTGGAGGGGCTCCTCAGCCAGCACGCCGACCGCTCGATCACCTCGATCATCGCCGAGGACGGCCCGCAGGACGGCGCCATCGTGACCATCGCGGGCATGATCACCTCGCTCAGCCGCCGGATCGCGAAGGCCAGCGGCAACGCCTACGCCCGAGCCGAAATCGAGGACCTTGCCGGCTCAATGGAAGTCATGTTCTTCGGCCAGGTTTACGGCCCCATCGCCTCGGTGCTGGCCGAAGACCTGATCGTGGTGGTCAAGGGCCGCCTGCAACGGCGCGACGACGGTGCCGTCACCTTGAACTGCATGGAACTTTCCGTGCCGGACCTCAGCGACAGCCAGAACGGACCCGTGGTGATCACCTTGGCGACCCACAAGGCCACCGAGGCCGTGGTCACCGAGCTCGGCGACGTGCTGCGCACCCACCGCGGCAACTCCGAGGTCCGGCTGCACCTGCAAGGCGACACCCGGGTGGAGGTCATGGCCCTGCCGGTGCACCTGCGCGTCAACCCGAACCCGTCCCTGTTCGGGGACCTGAAGGTCCTGCTCGGCCCGACCTGCCTGGACAACTAGATTTCGTAGTCGAGCGGCACCGGCTGGCCGTAGGCCCCGGAGTGGTAGAGCAGGGGAGCGCCGTCGTCGCCGACCTGGCCCTCCACGACTTCGACCACGACAACCGCGTTGTTCTCGAACGAGAGCCGCATCTGGACCTTGCCGATCAGCCAGCCGGTCACGCCCTTGAGCACGGGAACATCGTGGGGCCCAAGCTCCCAGTGGTCGCCGTCGAACCGGTTGCCGGCCCGGGCGAAGCGCTCGGCGAGGTCCTGGTTCTCCAGGCCCAGCATGTGCACCCCGATGTAGCTCGTGTTGGCCACGGCCGGCCAGGATCGCGAGGTCCGGGCCATGTTGAACGTGAAGCGCGGCGGTTTGGCCGAGAGCGAGGCCACCGAGGTGGCCGTGAACCCGAAGGGCAGGCCGTCGTGGTTGGCCGTGATGATGGCCACCCCTGCTGCGTGCCGGCGGAACATTTCCTTGAACGTCCCTTCGAAGGCTCCGTCGTCTGTAGCCACTCTTACCCATCTCCCTGCGTGCGAACGTCCTGCTTCCTACCTGCCAGCGTATTCCGCCCGTGGAGGAGTGGGGCAATTTTTTCACCGCGTCCGTCATCTGCTGCCGCGCGCCGTCATGCGCCCTGCCCGCGGAATCCTTGTTACGGTTTGTTCCATGACACAGCCCGCCGTCGACGGCCCCGTCCAGCACCCCGGGGAGACCATGACACCTGAACACCCCCTGGACCCTGAAGGCTCCCGCCAGCGTGAACGGAACCGCCGACGCGGCGCCACCCCATGGGCCAAAGCCGCCGCCATCGCGGCTGCCGGCATCCCGGTGGGGCTGCTCTGGTGGCTGCTGGCACCGTCGGGCCTGAACCTGCTGACCGGGAATCCGGACCTGGCCGCCGGCACCAACACCGCGACATGGCTGCCCAGGGACCTCGTGCTGGCCGGGCTGTGCCTGCTCGCCGGCTGCATCGCCGGCTCCTTCGTCTCCGGCTCCAAACACGAACAGCCCGCACCCGGGACGGTGGTCCTGGTGGTCCTGGCCGGCGCCGCCGGCGCGCTGATCGCGTGGGGAACCGGGGTGCTCTGCGCGCGCTGGTGGGGGGCCCCGGCGGATACCTCGGCCAGTGCCAGCGTCGCCTTCTCGCTGCGGTCCTATGCTGTCCTCGCCCTCTGGCCCGGTGCGATCGCCCTGGCGATCTTCCTGAACGCACTCTTCCCGGGCTCCGGCGGCAAACGCCACTCCTGATGCCACACGACAGGCCGGACGGAAGCGTCACAGCGTCGGTCCGCTGCCGCCGGGCGCGTAAAATGATCGGGTGAGCCTAACTCCTGACAGTCCTGTGACCACGATTCCCGCCGCCCTCGACTTCCGCACGGTGGACGTGCGCGGCCGGCGTCTGTCCCTCGCCGGGCTCCGCGCCGCGGTGCCCCGGGCCCAGTCCGGCACCGTGGCCGACGCTGAGGACAAGGTCCTGGAAATCATCTCGGCCGTCCGTACCCGGGGCTTTGGCGCGCTCCGCGAGCTCGCCCTGAATTTCGACGGCGTCGAGCAGACCCACCCGCGTGTCCCGGCCGAGGCGCTGCGGGCGGCACTGGCCGAACTCGATCCTGCCGTGCGCGCGGCCTTGGAGGAGTCGATCCGCCGTGCCCGGCGTTTCGCCGACGCCCAGCGCCCGGCCAACGTCGACGTCGAACTCGGCGACGGCGCCGTCGTCAGCCAGAACTGGGTTCCGGTGGCGCGCGTGGGGCTTTACGTTCCCGGCGGCCTGGCCGTCTACCCCTCCTCGGTGATCATGAATGTGGTTCCCGCCCTGGCCGCCGGCGTCGAGTCCATCGCGCTGGCGTCCCCGCCGCAGAAGGACTTCGGCGGCCTCCCGCACCCGACGATCCTGGCCGCGGCGTGCCTGCTGGGGATCGACGAGGTCTACGCGATCGGCGGGGCACAGGCAATCGCCGCCTTCGCCTACGGCATCCCCGCCGCCGACTCCGACACCCTGCCCGGGATCGACCCCGTGGACGTCGTGACCGGCCCGGGCAACATCTTCGTGGCCACCGCCAAGCGTCTGGTCAAGGGTGTTGTGGGGATTGATTCCGAGGCCGGCACCACGGAGATCGCGATCCTCGCGGACTCCACCGCCAATCCGGCCCTGGTGGCCGCGGACCTCATCAGCCAGGCCGAGCACGACCCGAAGGCGGCGTCCGTCCTGGTCACCGACTCCGAAGCCCTCGCTGCCGGGGTCCGCGCCGAACTCGCACGCCAGGCGGCCGCCACCAAGCACTCCGCCCGCGTCCGCGAGGCCCTCTCCGGCCCGCAGTCCGGCGTCGTCCTGGTCGAGGACCTGGAGCAGGGCATCGCGGCCTGCAACGCCTACGCCGCCGAACACCTGGAGATCATGACCGCGGACGCCGCCGGGGTGGCCGGCCGGATCCGCAGCGCCGGCGCGATCTTCGTGGGGGACTACAGCCCCGTGAGCCTGGGCGACTACTGTGCCGGTTCCAACCACGTGCTGCCGACCAGCGGCACGGCCGCCTTCTCCTCCGGGCTGAATGTGACCACTTTCCTGCGCGCCATCCAGGTGGTCAACTACACCCGCTCCGCGCTGGAACAGGTCAGCGGACACATCGTCAGCCTCGCCGGCGCTGAGGACCTGCCGGCCCACGGCGAGGCCGTCACTGCCCGGTTCGCCGGGAGCTAACCGCTCCGCCGGCCGGCCTCCGCCGGCAATAATTACAAAATTGTTATTCAACCGCATCAAGTCGTAAAATGAAGGCGCAGAGCTGTCCTTGACGGCGTCTGGCCATTAGCGTCTGCCTGCTTGCGACTGGGGGAGGAAACGACATGTATTGCCCGTTCTGCCGGAACCCTGACTCGCGCGTGGTGGACAGCCGGATCGCCGACGACGGCTCGGCCATCCGCCGCCGCCGGCAGTGCCCCGAATGCGGCCGCCGGTTCACCACCGTGGAGACCACCAGCCTGACCGTCATCAAGCGTTCCGGCGTCGGCGAGCCTTTCAGCCGGAGCAAGGTCATCAACGGCGTCCGCAAGGCGTGCCAGGGACGTCCCGTCACAGAGGACGATCTCGCGATGCTGGCCCAGGAAGTCGAAGAGGCCATCCGGGGCTCCGGCGCGGCCGAAATAGAGGCCCACGAGGTCGGGCTGGCGATCCTTGAACCGCTGCAGCGCCTCGACGAGGTCGCCTACCTGCGCTTCGCCAGCGTGTACCAGGCCTTCGAATCGCTGGAGGATTTCGAATCCGCGATTTCCCTGCTGCGCCACGAGGCCGAGACCAAGGGCCGGGACGGCAAGAGCCCGAAGAAGAGCCCGCTCCAGGCGCCGTCGTAATTTCCAGACAATGAGCTATCACTCCTGCAGGGTTCCAGCGTTCGGAACCCGGCAGGAGTGATAGCTCATCCGGCTGTGCGGCTACTTGGCCAGCTTGTGCTTCAATGCGATCTCGACGGCGGCGCCCACGATCCCGGCGTCGTTCTTCAGTTCGGCCGGGACAATCGGCGTGCGCAGCTTCATGTGCGGCAGGTACTCGTCGGAGCGCTTGGAGATGCCGCCGCCGACGATGAACAGTTCGGGGGAGAACAGGAACTCGACGTGGGAGAAGTAGCGCTGCAACAGGACGCTGTACTGTTCCCAGCTGAGGCCGTCGCGTTCACGGGCGACGGCGGAGGCTTTGGTCTCGGCGTCGAAGCCGTCGATTTCGAGGTGGCCGAGTTCGGCGTTGGGGACCAGTTTGCCATCGAAGATGAAGGCCGATCCGATGCCTGTACCCAGGGTGATCACCAGCACGGTGCCCTCGACGCCCTTGCCGGCACCGAAGCGGGCTTCGGCGAGGCCGGCGGCGTCGGCGTCGTTGATGACCTCCACGGGGCGGCCAAGGCGCGCCGTGAGCATGGTGTCGATGTCGGCTTCCAGCCACGACTTGTCCACATTGGCGGCCGAGTGGACCACGCCGTGCTGGATGATGCCCGGGAAGGTGACGCCCACGGGGCTGTCGGCGGCCGGGGCGTCGGAACGGGCGGAGAGTTCTTCGACAACCTGGGCGACGACCTCGGCAACGGACTCCGGCGTGGAGGGCTGCGGGGTGGGGAAGCGCACCCGGTCACCGATCAGCTTCCCCTTTTTCAGGTCCACGATCCCGCCCTTGATACCGGTACCGCCGATGTCAATGCCGATCAGCGGGGCGTTCTTCTTCGACTTCTCGTCCTTCTTGGCCAATATGGTTCCGTTCGTGGCAGGGGCGGGCTGGGGGACCGGGCGGACCCGGCGGATGAAGACGTGGATCTTCGGGGTAACTTCCGTGGTGGAGCGGAGCTCAGGGCAGCGTGAGGACCTCAGCGCCGGACTCTGTAACGAGCAGGGTGTGCTCGAATTGTGCCGTGCGCTTGTGGTCGCGGGTCACAACGGTCCAGTCATCGGCCCACATGTCCCAGTCAACGGTGCCCAGGGTCAGCATCGGCTCGATCGTGAACACCATACCGGTTTCCATGACGGTGTTGTATGCGGGCGCGGCGTCATAATGCGGGATGATCAGCCCGGTGTGGAAGGCTTCGCCGACGCCGTGGCCGGTGAAGTCGCGGACCACGCCGTAGCCGAAGCGTTTGGCATAGGATTCGATCGTCCGGCCGATGACGTTGATTTCGCGTCCCGGCGCCACAGCCCGGATGGCGCGGTTGAGCGACTCCTGGGTGCGCTCGACAAGGAGCCGGGATTCCTCGTCGACATCGCCGACCAGGAAGGTGTAGTTGGTGTCGCCATGTACGCCGCCGATGAACGCCGTGATGTCGATGTTGAGGATGTCGCCGTCCTGGACCACAGTGCTGTCCGGGATCCCGTGGCAGATGACCTCGTTGAGCGAGGAACACAGCGACTTCGGAAAGCCCCGGTAGCCGAGGGTGGAGGGGTACGCGTGGTGGTCCAGCAGGAATTCGTGGCCCACGCGGTCCAGCTGGTCGGTGGTGACACCGGGGGCGATGTGCTTGCCGACCTCCACGATGGCCTGGGCCGCGATTTTCGCGGCGATGCGGATCTTCTCGATGGTCTCGGGTGACTTGACCTCGGATCCCGTGAACTTGGCCGGGCCCGGTTTGCCCACATATTCGGGGCGCGGGATGGACGGCGGCACGGGAAGCTGCGGGCTCACTGACCCCGGGACGAGCGTGCCGATGGGTGCAGTTGAGGCTAGAGAAGGCATAGATTGATCATATAAGCAGCGGGGCCGAGCCCCGAAGTCAGCGCCGGAAAAGTTAGCGCCCGAAAGATAGCGCCGGAAGATCAGCGAAGGAGCACCGATGCCCGAGTACTGGTACAACGTCAACACTCACGAGATCGAGGAAGACGCGATGTCCGATTGGAGCCAGCTGATCGGACCCTACAAGACCCGTGAGGAAGCCGAACACGCCCTCGAGAAGGTCAAGGCACGCAATGAAGCCTGGGAGAAGGGCGACGACGACTAACTGCACTGATTCTCACCCTGCGAGGGTGAGTGCCGGCCGGGTCCGGCCAGCCATACTGGGACAATGCCGACGAGAGTTGCCCGCAGCCGCGGCCTCCGGGTGCGCGACCTGGGGAGGCTCGCGGCTGCTTGGGCCGCCTCGACTGCGGCGCTGATTATCACCGGCGCGCTGCTCCCGGGGTTCTCGGCCGCCAGCTGGTGGGCCTACGCCGCAGTGGCGGCCGCGGCGGGCCTCGTCGGGCTGGTGCTCCGCCCGGTCCTCGTGGAGATCTCTGCCCGGGTGGGCTGGGCGGCGGTGCTGCTGACGGCCCTGCTCGGCCAGGCCCTCATCATGTACACCGCCATCCGCCTGGTGCCCGGCATCGAATCGACGCCCTGGTCCGCCGTGGCCGCAACGTGGGTCAGCGCCGCGGTAGGCACTCTCATCTCCTGGGCGACCACCGCCGGCACCGACGACGGCCTTGTCACCTCCCTCGCCGGAAGGGCGCGGCGGACTGAAACGGTGCCGGATCCGGACATTGACGGCGTCCTGTTCGTGCAGCTTGACGGGGTCCCCTTCCCGGTGCTGCAGTGGGCCGTCCAGTCCGGGGCCGTACCGAATATCCGGCGCTGGCTGACCTCCGGGGAGTACACGCTGCGCGAATGGACTCCGCAACTGCCGTGCACCACCCCTGCCAGCCAGCTGGGCATCCTGCACGGCACCGTCGACGGGATCCCGGCATTCCGATGGTACGACCGCAAACTCGGCCGGGTCCTGGTGGCCAACCGCCCGGCGGACGCCCGCGTGATCGAGGACAGGCACAGCACCGGCCGGGGCCTGCTCTGCGACGACGGCGTCTCCATCTCGAACCTGTTCACCGGTGACGCGCCCCGGTCCCTGATGACCATGAGCCGGGTGGAGGTCCGGCGCGGCTCCACCCAGACCCGCCGTGCATTCGCCTGGTTTTTCGCCTCGCCGAACGGATTCATGCGTAGCTTCACACGGACCGTAGGAGAGATCCTCAAAGAGCGGTGGCAGGCCCGGCGCCAGGTCAGGCGGGACCTTGACCCGCGCGTGCACCGGGACTGGACTTTCGCCCTGCTGCGGGCAGTCACCAACGGTCTCCTGCGGGACCTGAACACGGCGCTCGTGGCAGAGGAAATGCGCCGCGGCACGAAGAGCATCTATGCCGACTACGTCGATTACGACGAGATTGCCCACCACGCGGGCACCTTCCGGCCCGAATCCCTCGCAGCCCTGGACGGCCTGGACCGCACGCTGGGTTCCTTGGCCGGGCTCGCCGGGACCGCGCCCCGCCGCTACCGGCTGGTGGTGCTCTCGGACCACGGCCAGTCCCAGGGGACACCCTTCGCGGACCGGTACGGCCAGTCGCTCGGCGATGTGTGTGCCGGCCTCATTCGCGAACGCGTGCAGGTCGTGGACGCGTCGGTCGAGGGCCTCGGGCGTGCGGACTCCATTGCCGGGGACATCGCGGCCGGCGGGATGACCGGCCAACTCGCCGTCCGTGCCGACCGCGTCCTGACCGAGGCGCAGCAGGCACCCGATTCCGGCGGCGCCGAGGACCCGGTGGTGGTGCTGGGGTCGGGCAATCTGGGCCTGGTCTACGTGCGCGGTGACCGGCGCTGGACGCTCCAGGCCCTCGACAGCCAGTGGCCCGCCCTTGTCCCGGGGCTGGCGGCCCACCCCGGTGTCGGGTTCGTTGCCGGCGTCGATGACGACGGCCGGTCGTGGGCGATCGGCAGGGAGGGACGTGTCGATCTCACCAGCGGTGCGGCGGAGGGCAGCAATCCCCTCGCCCCGTTCGGCCCCCACGCTGCGAGGGTGCTCGGACGCGCGCTGACGCACCCGGAGGCGCCGGATCTGTATGTCAACAGCACTGTTGATCCGGTGATCGGCGACGTCTCGGCGTTCGAGGGCCTCGTCGGATCCCACGGCGGCCTGGGCGGCTGGCAGGACCGCGCCGTGCTTCTCGGCCCGGCCGATCTCATGGCCGGATTGCCGGACCGGATAGAAGGCGCCGATGAACTTCACCGGGTGCTGGTGGGGATGCTCGAGTCCTGCGGCCAGCGCACCGCGACGCCCGGTCCTGACAGGGCGGCGCCTTAGGCAGGTGCTGCCCATGTCTGGCCCGGAGCGAGGACCACGGCAGTGCAGCCCGGAGCCTGCCGCGCCACGGCATCGGCAAACCGGTGCCCGGGCTGCTCCAGCCAACCCCGGGCGAACCGCGTGACGAACGGGGGATGCAGCGTTCCCCAATGCACCGGCAACGCAAACCGCGCGCCGCTCAACGCCACAGCCCGGGCGGCGCTCTCCGGCGTCAGGTGTCCCGCCGAGAGCCGCGGCCCCCACCCCCAGACGGGCACCAGGGCGACGTCGATCCGGCCGCCGGCCAGGGCAGGTAGCGAGGCCATCTCCGGATACAGCCCCGTGTCACCGGCGACCCAGACGACGCCCGAGGGGCCGCGGACCAGCTGGCCGTTGGCGTCGTTGGGGCGGTGCGGCATGGGGCGGCTGCGGTGCTCGGCAGGCACTTGACGGATGTGGACGCCGCCGCCGGCCGGGGTCCAGCCGTCGTCGAGGGGAACCGTGTGCGTGAACTTTCGGCGGCGCAGCCAGGCGACGTTCGCGGGGGCGCTCATCAGCAGCGCCCCGGGCAGCATGCGGAGGGAACGCAACTCGGCGTGGTCGTGGTGGAGGTGGGACAGAAGCACCGCGTCCGGTCCGGCCCAGGAGGCCGGATCCGGACGCGGTGCCAGTCGTCGCAACAGCCCCGCATGAGGACGCAGCAACGGATCGGTCAGGATCCGGACGCCGTCCATGTCCAGGACCACCGTGGAGTGCCCCAGCCAGGTGATCCTCATGACTTACCGTTGCCGGCGGAGATTGCGGTGATGACGCGGGCTCAGCCGGCCGGCTGCCTCAGGCCAGGGCCTTTGCCTTGAGTGAATCAAACTCGGCCTGGTTGATGGCTCCGGAATCGAGCAAGGCCCGGGCGTCCGCAATCTGGGCGGCGGGCGAGGCTGACTTGCCTGCGACCTGCTGGATGTACTCCTGCTGCGCAGCCTGCTGCCGGGCAATTTCGGCCATCTGCCGGTCGGCCATGCTGCGGCCCCGGGCAATCAGGTAGATAAGGGCACCGAGCCACGGCAGGAAGATCATCAAGATCGCCCAGCCGGCCTTGGCCCAGCCGTTCAGTGTGTGGTCGCCGAACATGTCAAACAGGCAGCGGAACCACACCATCAGTGCGGCGATCCAGATAAAGAACCAAAAACTCCACAGAAGGACATCCCAGAAGTTACTGGCATTTGTGCCCATCGCTACTCCTCACCTAGTGTTCGCCGGTGTCCGACTCGCTGCTTTGCGCAGGAGTTCGTCCGGGGCGGCCGAACATCCACTGGGGCCCTGTTGCAGGGCCTTAACGGCCAGCCTGCCGTCAGTGGCGGCGCAACGCATCGTCCGGAAAGGATGATGTGCCGGCGAACGGGCCTACGCAGCGACTACTTGGAAAGAGTGTGCCGGCTACTTAGAAGGAGTGCTCCGGACCGGGGAACCGGCCCGACCGCACGTCCTCGCCATACGCCTTGGCGGCGTCGCTCAGGGAGGTCCGCAGGTCGGCGTACTGCTTGACGAACTTTGCCATCTTCCCCCCGCGCAGCCCCGCCATGTCCTGCCAGACCAGGACCTGGCCGGTGGTGGCGTTGCCGGCGCCGATGCCGACCGTAGGGACGGCGACGGCGGCATCGACGGCGGCGGCGGTGTCGGCGGGGACCATTTCCATCAGGACACAGAACGCGCCGGCGTCGGCCAGGGCGACGGCGTCGTCAATCAGGCGTGCGGCGTCATCGCCGCGGCCCTGGACCCGATAGCCGCCGAGGGAGTGCTCGCTCTGCGGGGTGAAGCCGATATGCGCCATGACCGGGATGCCGGCCTGGACCATGGCACGGACGGTGTCGGCGTAGAACTTTCCGCCTTCGATCTTGACGGCGTGGGCAAGGCCTTCTTTGAGGAACCGCACTCCGGTGGCGACGGCCTGTTGGGCGGAGACCTCGTAACTGCCGAACGGCAGGTCCGCGACCACGAGGGCGCGGTGCGCGGAGCGGGTGACCGCCCGGCACAGCGGCAGGAGCTCATCGACCGTCACGGGAAGGCTCGTCTCGTTGCCGAAGACGTTGTTGGACGCCGAATCGCCAACCAGCAGGACTTCGATGCCGGCCTGGTCAAAGATCTCCGCCGTGTACTGGTCATAAGCGGTAAGCATGGCGAAGTGCTCACCATTGACCTTGGCCTGATGCAGATGATGGGTGCGGATCCGGCCCGCCGGCTTGCCGGACGTGCCCGGTGCGCCTGCGGCGGTTCCGGCGGCGCCGCCGGCGGTGGGTGCCGACGGTCCGTTGCCGTAGGGGGCGGCAACTTCGGCGGGCGTGCTGGACTCAGAGCTGTTGGTGGCCATGCCACGAGCGTAGTGCGACACCGGGCGTCACAGCCACCGGGGAACCCGGCAGGCTGAGTGAATCACGTCACAAGGGGCGGAGGCCGCGGGACGAACCGACCTTCCGGGGGCGGAAATTCTCCGCCCTTGTGTTAACGGTGTGTTACGCGGGCGGCACGCTTCAGCAATCGGTGCCAATGATTAGTAAAGTGAACCGTGAGCAGCCGCGGGGCCCATGAAAGCCGGGCCTGGGGCACGGATGGAAGAACCGGAAAGAGGCCAGTATGGACCGCCAGCAAGAGTTTGTCCTGCGGACGATCGAAGAGCGCGATGTGCGGTTTGTGCGCCTGTGGTTTACCGACGTCGTGGGATCGCTCAAGTCGGTGGCACTGGCCCCGGCCGAGGTGGAAGGCGCCTTTGAAGAAGGACTCGGCTTTGACGGGTCCTCGATCGAGGGCCTGGCCCGCGTCTTCGAATCCGACATGCTGGCACAGCCGGACCCTGCCACGTTCCAGATCCTGCCCTGGCGCGGCGAGACGGAAGCCACCTCGCGGATGTTCTGCGACATCCTGACCCCCGACGGCGAGCCCTCCACCGCGGACCCGCGCAACGTTCTGAAGCGTACCCTCGCCAAGGCCGCCGACATGGGTTTCACCTGCTACACCCACCCCGAAATCGAGTTCTACCTGCTCAAGTCGCAGGAACCGGGCCCGGACGGGTCGCCCGTCCCCGTCGACGAGGGCGGCTACTTCGACCACGTCCCGGGCGGTGTGGCCCAGGACTTCCGCCGGACCGCCGTGACCATGCTGGAATCCGTGGGAATCTCGGTGGAATTCAGCCACCATGAGGCCGGTCCCGGCCAGAACGAGATCGACCTCCGGTACGCCGACGCCCTGCAGACCGCGGACAACATCATGACCTTCCGGACGGTGATCAAGGAAGTCGCGCTGCAGCAGGGCACCTACGCCACGTTCATGCCCAAGCCTTTCACCGCCCACCCGGGTTCCGGCATGCACACCCATTTCTCCCTCTTCGAAGGCGACACCAACGCCTTCTACGAGGCCGGTGCCGAGTTCCAGCTTTCCGAGACCGCCCGCCAGTTCATCGCCGGCATCCTCAAGCACGCCCCCGAATTCACGGCCGTGACCAACCAGTTCGTGAACTCCTACAAGCGGCTGTGGGGCGGCGGAGAGGCGCCGAGCTACCTGAGCTGGGGCCATAACAACCGCTCCGCCCTGGTCCGGGTTCCGCTGTACAAGCCCGGCAAGGGACAGTCCGCGCGGATCGAGTATCGCGGCATCGACTCCGCCGCGAACCCCTACCTGGCCTATGCGGTGCTCCTCGGGGCCGGCCTCAAGGGCATCGAGGAGGGCTACCAGCTGCCCGCCGCCGCCGAGGACGACATCTGGTCGCTGAGCTCGGCCGAGCGCCGCGCCATGGGCCACGATCCGCTGCCGGCGAGCCTGCACGACGCCATCCGGACCATGGAGGATTCCGAACTCATGCCGCAGATCCTCGGCGAGCAGGTGTTCGAGCACTTCCTGCGCAACAAGCGTGCGGAATGGCAGGACTACCGCCTCCAGGTGACGCCCTACGAACTGCAGCGCAACCTCGGCATCCTGTAGGCGGACCCGGTGAGCCTGGCACGACGCCTCATCGCCGCCGGTTTCAGCGACCTGGACAAGGGGGAGCGCTTCCTGGCGGCCCGGGAGCTGGAGGGGCTCGACCAGGACGCGCTCTTCGCCGGGCTGCAGCTGGCCGCGAATCCGGACACGGCCCTGCAGTCGCTGGTCCGCCTGATTGAGAAGCACCCGGAGCTGCGCACGCTTGCCGTCGCGGAGCCGGAAACCAGTGAGCCCCTGTACCGGGTCCTGGGTGCCTCCGAGGCGCTGGGCGAATTCCTCATCCGCCACCCCGAGCACCTCAGCGCCTTTGACGTCCGGGCCAGCCCCGAACCGCGGGCAGCGGACGCCGCGGCCCTGCGCGCCCGGCTGCTGCAATCGGTGCGCGCCGATCCGGCATCGGCCCGGCCGGTGGCGGTACTCACCGGCCAGGAAGGCTACGCGGCACTGCGGACCGCCTACCGGCGCGGGCTCGTGGAGCTGGCCATCAAGGACCTCTGCGCGGCCGATCCGCTGGACTTCATGCCGGCCGCCGGCGCCGAGCTGGCGGACCTTGCCGGCGCCGCCGTGGAGGCCGCCCTGGCCGTGTCCAGGGCCGAGGCGGCCGCGAAGTTCGACGCCGGGGAGGTCGCCGACGTCGGGCTGGCCGTGATCGGCATGGGCAAGTGCGGCGCCCGCGAACTGAACTACATTTCCGACGTCGACGTCATCTACGTGATCGACGCCGGGACGCTGGAGGACGCCCGCGCGATAACCATCGGCACCGCCCTCGCGTCCGGGATTTCACGGGCGATCATGTCCACCAGCCGGGAACCCGGGCTGTGGGAGGTCGACGCGAACCTGCGGCCCGAGGGCAAATCCGGGCCGCTGGTCCGGACCCTTGCCTCGCATGAGAGCTACTATGCGCGCTGGGCCGAAAGCTGGGAATTCCAGGCCCTCCTCAAAGCCCGGACCATCGCCGGGGACGCCGCACTGGGCGCCCGCTACGAGGCCGCCGTGACGCCGCTGATCTGGTCCTCGGCCGGCCGCGAGGGCTTCGTCGAATCCGTCCGCGCCATGCGCCGCCGCGTCACCGAACACATTCCCGCCGACGAGGAACAGCGGCAGATCAAGCTGGGCCGCGGCGGACTGCGCGACGTCGAATTCACCGTCCAGCTGCTGCAGCTCGTGCACGGCAAGTCCGACGAGTCGCTGCGCTGCCGCGACACGACCTCGGCCATCGCCGCGTTGTCCGCCGGCGGGTACATCGGCCGCTCGGACGCGGCGGAGTTCGACCGCGACTACCGCTACCTGCGGCTCCTTGAGCACCGGATCCAGCTCTTCCAGCTGCGCCGGACCCACCTCATGCCGGTCAACGAGGCGTCGCTGCGGTCCTTGGCCAAGGCCGTCCTGGGGCCGTTCTCCGCCGAACGGCCCCAGCCGGATTCCCTGGTGGCCGCGTGGCGCAAGACAAAGCGCTCCGTGCGCGAACTCCACGAACGCATCTTCTACCGCCCCGTGCTCAACACGGTCGCCACCCTGAGCAGCGAAGAGGCGCGGTTGACCCCCGAGGCCGCCCAGGGCCGCCTCGCCGCCCTGGGCTACCTGGACCCCTCCGGCGCCATGCGGCACATCGAGGCCCTCACCGCCGGCGTCAGCCGCCGCGCCGCGCTGCAGCGCCAGCTGCTGCCAATCCTGCTGGACTGGCTCGCCGACGGCGTGGACCCCGACGCCGGCCTGCTTGCCTTCCGCCGCGTCAGTGAGGCGCTCGGCACGACGCACTGGTACCTGGGCATGCTCCGGGATTCGACGGCGGCGGCCGAGCGGCTCTGCCATGTGCTCGCCAACTCGCGGCTCATCGCGGACCTGCTGGAGGTCTCGCCGGAGTCCGTGGCGTGGCTCGGCACCGACAAGGACCTGGTGCCGTTGAGCTTCGAATCGCAGTGGCTGGAGATCACCTCGAAAATGTCGCGGCACGCGGATCCCGAGAGCGCCATGCGGCTCATCCGGCTGATCCGGCGCCGGGAAATCCTCCGGGTCGCGGTGGCCGACAGCGCCGGGCTGCTGGACCAGGACCAGGTGGGCGCGGCCCTCGCCGACACCGACCGCGCCGCCGTCCTGGGGGCGCTGCGGGTGGCTGAGACGATCGTCACCGCCAGGGAACCGCTGAAGACGCACGTGCTGGTGGTGGCGATGGGGCGCCAGGGTGGGCGGGAGATAGGGTACGGTTCCGATGCCGACGTCATGTACGTCCACCGCGGCCTGCCGGGCGTGCCCGAGGAGGAGGCGCAGGCCCAGGCCGCGCGGATCGTCGGCAAACTCTCCAGCCTGCTGACCCAGCCGCTCAAACCGGCCATCCTGGCCGAGCGGGTGCTGTCGGTGGACGCGGACCTGCGCCCCGAGGGCAAGAACGGACCCATGGTGCGGTCCCTGGACTCCTACGCCGAGTATTACCGGCGGTGGTCGCTCGTGTGGGAGGCCCAGGCGCTGCTGCGGGCACGCCCGATGGCTGGGGACGACGCCCTCGCGGCGGACTTCGTGGCCCTGATCGATCCGATCCGGTACCCGCAATCGCTGTCAGGCCAGGACGTCCGGGAGGTCCGGCGGATCAAGGCCCGGGTGGAGTCGGAGCGCCTTCCGCGCGGCGCGGATCCGGCACGGCACCTGAAACTGGGGCGCGGCGGCCTGAGCGACGTCGAATGGCTGGCCCAGTTGCTCCAGCTCCAACACGCCGGGGAACACCCGGAGCTGCGGACCACGTCCACTGTGGAGGCCCTCGAGGCAGCAGCTGCCCTGGACCTGATCGACGGCGGCGACGCCGTGATCCTGCTCCGGGCGTGGCGGCTGGCGAGCCGGATCCGCTCGGCCAACGTCATCTGGACCGGACGGGCTTCTGACCTGCTGCCCTCCTCCCGCCGGGACCTTGAAGCGGTGGCGCGCTGGTGCGGCTACGGCCAAGGCAACGCCGCGGCGCTGGAAGAGGACTACCTGCGGCTCAGCCGCCGTGCGCGGGCCGTGTTCGAGCGGGTCTTCTACGGCCAGTGACGCCGGGCTGAGCCGCCCGGTATGGCGGCCTGCTGACACCCGGCGCACCGCGGTGCTACCTTGGGCGGATGGCCAGGCAACTGTTTGTGAACCTCCCTGTCAGCAACCTCGACAAGACCGTGGAGTTCTTCACGGCGCTGGGGTTTTCCTTCAACCCGGACTTCACCGACGAGAACGCCACGTGCATGATCGTCAACGACGGCGCCTATGTGATGCTGCTCGTCGAGTCCTACTTCAAGACCTTCACCGCCAAGTCCGTTGCATCCACGGCAGGCACGGCTGAGGTGATCATGTCCTTCTCCCTGGAGAGCCGTGAGGCGGTGGACGAGGTCATCCGGACCGCCCTGACCTCCGGGGGCAAGGCCTCGGAGGAGGCCCAGGACTACGGGTTCATGTACACCCACAGCTTCCAGGACCCGGACGGCCATCTGTGGGAAGTGTTCTGGATGGATCCGGCGGGGCCGCCGAAGGACGCTGCGCTGTAGGTACTGCGCTGTAGGTACTGCGCTGTAGGTACCGCGCTGGAGGTACCGCGCTGGAGGTACGCTGGCAGGATGCCGGAACACGTGTGGCTGCTGCCCCTGAAAAACCTCGACGAGGACGCCCTTGCCATCAAGCTGGGTGAGATCGCGCTGCTGGAGCTCGGCGACGGGCAGCGGAAGTTCGTCGGCGACCCGCTGCGGATGACGCTCATGGGGCTTCAGGAAGAGTCACGGTACCCGTTTGCCGTGGACGTCGACGGCTCGGCCGTGGGCGTGCTGACCCTGCAGCGGGGTGCGGCGACAGCTGCCGGCTGGGCGGACGACGACTCCGCCTGGCTCCTGCGCGGCTTCCTCATCGGACACGGGCAGCAGGGCAAAGGCCTGGGCACGCTCGCTGCCGTCGCCGCCGTGCGGGAGGCCGCCAAACTGACCGCGGCTCCGGGCGGCAGCCAGTCCGGCGTCGTCCTGTCCGTCAACGAACAGAACCCCGGCGGGATCACCGCCTACCGCAACGCGGGCTTCGTGGACCGCGGCCGTTACGACGGCGGCGACGCGGGACCGCAGCGCATCATGTACCGGGCGTTCTGACCGGCCGCGCAGGGGCGCCCGGCACGCGTCAACTTTCGTTGACGCCGCCTGCTTTGTCAACTATAGTTGACGCCAGGAGGTGCGGCATGAATACACTGGTTGGCTCCATGGATGGCAAGGGCCCGGCCGAGGCGCTGTACGCCGTGGCGGAGCTTCACAAGGAGCTGGCACGCACGGAAACCGAGGCCGTGCTGCGTGCCCGGCGGGCGGGGCTGTCCTGGGAGGCCATCGCGGTGTGCCTGGGTGTCAGCAAGCAGGCGGTCCACAAGAAGTACGGGAAGCGCTGAAGGGCGCACAGTACGGAAGCGCGGCCAACGCGATGCAGAGAAGGCCGGCCACGGGTTAGTCCGTGACCGGCCTTTCTGTTGGAAAATCCTGCGGACTTCCGGCGGGCTAAGCCGTGCTTGGCCCGGTGGTGTGACTAGACGCCGTAGTAGAGCTCGAACTCGTACGGGTTCGGGCGCAGCGAGAGCGGGCGGATCTCGTTCTCGTACTTGTACTCGATCCAGGTGTCGATCAGGTCCTGGGTGAAGACGCCGCCGGCCTGCAGGAACTCGTTGTCCTCGGCCAGGGCCTCCAGGGCTTCCTCGAGCGTGCCCGGTGCCTTGGGGATGTCCTTGGCTTCCTCGGCGGGGAGCTCGTAGAGGTCCTTGTCGATCGGAGCCGGGGGTTCGATCCGGTTGCGGATGCCGTCGATGCCGGCCATCAGCTGGGCGGCGAACGCCAGGTACGGGTTGGAGGAGGGGTCCGGAGCGCGGAACTCGATGCGCTTGGCCTTCGGGTTGGAGCCCGTGATGGGGATACGGATACCGGCGGAGCGGTTGCCCTGCGAGTAGACCATGTTGACCGGGGCTTCGAAGCCCTTGACCAGGCGGCGGTAGGAGTTCACCGTCGGGTTGGTGAACGCCAGGACGGCGGAGGAGTGCTTGAGCAGGCCGCCGATGTACCAGCGGGCGGTGTCGGACAGGCCGGCGTAGCCCTTCTCGTCGTAGAACAGCGGCTCGCCGTTGTTCCACAGCGACTGGTGGCAGTGCATGCCCGAGCCGTTGTCGCCAAAGACCGGCTTCGGCATGAAGGTGACGGACTTGCCCCAGGCGTCGGCCGTGTTCTTGATGACGTACTTGAACTTCTGCAGGTCATCGGCAGCGTGGGTCAGGGTGGTGAACTTGTAGTTGATTTCAGCCTGACCGGCGGAGCCGACTTCGTGGTGGCTGCGCTCGACCTCAAGGCCGGCCTCGTCCAGGGCGATGCACATTGCGTCGCGCAGGTCGGCCTGCTTGTCGGTGGGGGAGACCGGGAAGTAGCCGCCCTTGACGGGGGTCTTGTAGCCGAGGTTTCCGCCCTCTTCTTCACGGCCGGTGTTCCAATGCGCTTCTTCGGAGTCGATCTTGTAGAAGCTGCCCTGCGGGGAGGACTGGTACTGGACGTTGTCGAAGACGAAGAACTCGGCCTCGGGAGCGAAGAACGCGGTGTCTGCGATGCCGGTGGATGCCAGGTAGGCCTCGGCCTTCTCGGCTACGCCGCGGGGGTCGCGGTGGTAGGGGTCGCCGGTGCGCGGGTTCACGATCGAGAAGTTCAGCGCAAGGGTCTTCTCCATGCGGAACGTGTCGACGAATGCCGTGGTCACGTCCGGGATGAGCTGCATGTCAGACTCGGCGATGCCCTGGAAGCCGCGGATCGAAGAACCGTCGAAGAGCTGGCCGTTGACGAAGAAGTCAGCGTCAACGCTCTTGGCCGGCACGTTGAAGTGCTGCTGAACGCCAGGAAGATCGGTGAAGCGGATATCGACGAATTTGATGTCTTCGTCTTTGATGAACTTGAGGACTTCGTCCGCAGTCTTGAACATCTATGCTCCTTACGCATATGAAAGATCTGGCCGTCAGGCACATTGGTCCAGCGCAGTCCAACGGCGGGAAGGCACAAAGCATCCCCGCTCCGCAGTCGCTAGCAACTGTTACCACCCTAAGGACATCGGATTTCCCCGCAGTGTCCGCATTGTTTCGTGGAGGTTACAGAATGCCCTGACACGTAAACGCTAGTCGCTGTCCACAGTGTGACCTATCCGGTTCCACAGTGTGACACAGCGCTGCCCATACTGTGGACCGGGGTGAGCCGGTAAGCTTGGTGCGTGGTAGATCGCAAAGACATCGGTTCATGGCTCAGCGGGCCGGACACATCCGGCATTTCCAAGTACCCGGGTGAGCGGCTTGGACTTCCCGAGGCGGGGCCCGGCTCCATCGCCCGTGCGGGCCGCCGCATCCTGGCGATCTGCATCGACTGGGGGATCGCCCTGCTGATCAGCAACTTTGCCTTCGCTTCAAATTCCTGGGCCACGCTCGCCGTGTTCGCCATCGAGCAGATCCTGCTGATCGGCACCCTCGGTTACAGCATCGGCCACAGGATCGTGGGAATCCACGTGGTCCGGCTCGGCGGGGGCCCGGCGGGCCCGCTCGCGGCACTGGTCCGCACCCTGCTGCTGTGCCTTGTAGTCCCGGCCGTCATCTTCGACCCGGACCAGCGCGGCCTGCACGACAAAGCCATGAACACGGTGCTCTTGCGGCGCTAAGGCCCGCATCAGCGGGCCAGGCACCCCGCTGCGCCGGGCGTCACTTCGTTGCCGCGGCCTCGTCGTCGAACTCAACAACGTCCCGGTGATGTGCAGCCCCATGCGCCTCCTCGCGCACGGCGGGCTGCTCCGCACCGGCGGCGAGGTAACCGCGGCGACCGGCCCAGCGTTCAAACCAGACCGTCGCGAAGGGGAACACCGCCGACAGTCCTGAGAGCAAGGCAACCCGGAACGGCCAGCGCAGCATCACCCACAGGCACAGGGCCGTGACGGCGTAGCCGATGAAGAATGCCCCGTGGACCGGGCCGGCAATCTCCACGCCCAGTTCGGTTGTCCGCGTCACCCACTTCAGGATCATGCCGTACAACAGGGCCGCCCAGCTGCAAGCCTCGGCAACGGCCAGTGCCCGGAAGGCGCGGATCATGGTGCTGGCGGATGGACGTCTCATGTGGTGTCTCCTGTTTCCGTGGCTGATTCCGTGGCAAGGTGTCGGCCGTCGTCGGGCAGGTATGGAAACGCCCCGGCCGGCGGCCTGACGGGGCCGGGAACCGGGGCGAATCTTTGATGCTGGCGGGTGGGTGCTGCCGGACGACTAGCGTCCGCGGGCAGCCTTGCGGTCCGGGCGGGCCTTGTAGGGGTCGATGCCCTTCGGGATGGGCAGCCGGCCGCCGAGCGAGGAAATGCGCTTGGACACGGCGCTGACCTCGGTCTTGGTCAGTTCACCCTTGAGCTTGTTCATCTTCCGGGCCAGTTCGTTCAGCGGCACCTGGCCCTCGCCGCGGCCGCTCTCGATCACGTGGATGGGAACGTTGGGCAGGATGCGCCCCAGGCGCTTGCGCTCGGCATCAACCAACGGTTTGACCCGGTTGCTGGGGCCCTCGCTGACCAGGACGACGCCGGGCCGGCCGATGGCGCGGAAGACGGCGTCCTGCGTGCGCGGGTTGACGGCGACCGGCTGGTCCTCGGTGATCCAGCCCCGCTTCAGGGTGCCCAATGCGGCGCCCGAGGCGCCCGGCTGGCCCTCGATCTGCGCGAACGCGGCGCGCTCGGCGCGGCGGGACAGGATCAGGGTGGCCGCGATCGCGCCCAGCGCAATACCGATGATCAGGCCGGTGACCCAGTTCTCCAGCAGGAAGCCGACCAGGAGGCTGGCGGCGACAACGCCCAGGAACGCCAGCAGCATGAGCCACGGAACCATGGGGTCGTGGCGGCGGGTCATCTGGAAGACTTCGCCGATCTGCTTCAGCCGACTGGGCTTCTTGGCCTTTGCTTCCTTGGGCTTACGCGAAAAAAGACCGCGCTTCGGAGCATCGGAAGCCGGGCTGGAGCTGCTGGAATCAGGGGAGTTCGCCATAGTGCCTTAATTCTACGTGATGGACGGCTAAGGGCCGGACGCCGGAATCATCCGGTGCCGGCCCCTAGGTGAAGGGTGCTGCGACAGGTTTCAGGCTTGCGCCGCGAGCAGGGTGCTGGCTTCCTGGCGGGTGGTGCCGGAGTCCTGGATGCCGTCGGCGATGTGGGCGAGTTCGGCGGGGATGTCGCGGCCTTTTTTGCGCATGGCGGTGGCCCAGAGCCGGCCGGCGCGGTAGGAGGAGCGGACGAGGGGGCCGGACATGACGCCGAGGAAGCCGATTTCTTCGGCTTCGTGCTGGAGGTCGACGAATTCCTGGGGTTTGACCCAGCGGTCCACGGGGAGGTGGCGTTCGGAGGGGCGCAGGTACTGGGTGATGGTGATCAGGTCGCAGCCGGCCTCGG
>NZ_CP022314.1:3280929-3445619 GCF_003352915.1 Arthrobacter sp. PM3
CGGACGGTTTCGGCGTAGAGCCAGACGCCTTCGTCTGCGAGGTCGTCGCGGGCGACGCCGGTGACGGTGGCGTAGCGCAGGGCCATGGACTGGACGGAGCGGGCGACCTTGGTGGGTTCGAAGAGGTCCACGGGGGAGGGTTTGCCGGTGTCGATCTGGCAGAAGTCGCAGCGGCGGGTGCATTCGGAGCCGCCGATCAGGAAGGTCGCTTCCTTGTCTTCCCAGCATTCGAAGATGTTCGGGCAGCCGGCCTCTTCGCAGACGGTGTGCAGGCCTTCTTTTTTGACGAGGTTTTTGAGTTGGACGAATTCCGGGCCCATCTGGACCTTGGCCTTGATCCATTCCGGTTTGCGTTCGACCGGTACTGCCGCGTTGCGCTGCTCGATGCGCAGCAACTTCCGGCCTTCTGGTGCCAAGGTCACAGGAGAGCTCCTTCAGGGGTGTAAACGAGTGCTTCTTCGTGCTTGCGGAATTCTTCCACGAAACGGTCGACGATATCGGCAGGGTCGATCACCCTGCCGGTTTCCAGGGACATGGTGGTGACGCTGGCGTCGGTGATTCCGCACGCGATGATCTGCGCATAGGGGGCGAGATCGTTGTTGCAGTTGATCGCCACGCCGTGCATCGTGACGCCGTCCAGGACACGGATGCCGATTGCGGCGATCTTGCGGTCCGGGCCCTTGTCATCGGCCAGAACCCAGACGCCTGCCCGGCCCTTGACCCGCACGGCTTTGATCCCGTAATCCTCCATGACCGCGATCATGACGGCCTCGAGGCGCTCGACGTAGTCCCGGATGCCGGCACGGTTCTTCAGTTTCAGGATGGGATAGGCAATGAGCTGTCCCGGGCCGTGCCAGGTCAGTTTGCCGCCGCGGTCAACCGCGACGACGGGCGTCCCGTCGAACGGGCGCTCGTGGTCTTCCGTGAGCTTGCCTGCCGTATACACGGCGGCGTGTTCCAGAAGCAGTACGGTGCTGGGTTTCTCGCCGGCAACAACCTTGTTGTGGATTTCGCGTTGGATATCCCAGCCGCGCGTGTAATCGACGAAGTCCGGGGCAAGACCCAGCTGTTGGAACTCAAGAGTCATGCCATCCAGCTTAGACCTCGCCCGGCGTCGTTCCCGATTGTGTGCTTAAGCTCTCACTTCCTGTGGATAACTTCTGCACGTTCGTCCGGGATCGGCTATTGATTGGGTATGGAGGATTTCGCGCAGGCCGGCGGTCCGGCCCCCACAGTGGACGGATACGACGTCGGCCGCTTCCTGGGGCGCGGGGGCGACGCCACCGTGTGGCTCGTGAACGAGCGGGCCACGGGCGCCGAGTACGCCCTGAAGTGCTTTCACCCGGGCAGCGGGCCGGTCGGCGGCGGAGGGAGCGGGCAGGCCACGGAGACGATCGAGGCGATGCGGCGAGAGGTCCGTATCCTCGCGGCGCTTGAACACGAGCACCTCCTGCGGTCCCACGCCGTGCTGCGGCTCGCCGCCCCCGCAGCGGGTCCGGACGTCCATGACGAACTGGCGTTGCTGCTGGAATACGCCGCCGGGGGAGCCCTCGCCGACGTCGTCGCCGGCCGGGGAACGCTGACGGCGGGCGAGACGGTGACCGTGCTGACACCGATCGCCCAGGCGCTGGCGTACCTGCATGCGCGCGGCGTCACCCATGGCGACGTGTCCCCCGGGAACGTGCTGTTCACGGCCCAAGGAAAGCCGCTGCTGGCCGACCTCGGTGTGGGGCGGATGGTGGGCGACGCCGGTGCGGGCACAGAGGCCGGGACCGACGGCTTCCGCGATCCCTCACCGGTGGACGCTGTCAGGGCAGGGCTCCAGCCGGAACGCGACGTCTATTCGCTGGCCGCAATCGGCTGGTACTGCCTGGCCGGGCGGCCCCCGGCGCCGGGGAGCCACAGGCCGCCGCTGCCCTTCCTCGTTCCCGATGTCCCGGCGAGCCTGGCCGCAGCCTTGGAGGCCGGACTCAACGAGGACCGGCGGTTGCGGCCCACAGCCGGCGAGCTGGCCGCGGCGGTCTACCGCAGCGCAGCCGCCGAGGCCGTGGATCTCTCGCTAACCGCCCACCCCACGGTGGCGCCGCAGCTCCTGACCCGCCGTGCCTCGCCCGCGAGTGCCCGCCCGGGCCGGATGGGAAGGACCGGCAGGTGTTTTCCAAGTGGTCGACCCGCCAAGGGTGCGCGGTCCGGCGCACACCAGCGGACGGCGGACGGCGGGACAGGACGCCACGCGGCGGGCACCGGCGGGGCGCGCCACCTGGCTCCGGAAGCGGGCCCGGGGCCGGGCGCGCGGCGGGAAACGGCGGCGCCGTCCGGGCGTCACAGCGTGCCGGCCCTCGGCCTGCGCCGTGACGGACAGCCGCGGAGCAACCGAAATCCGAGGGGCGGGACGTACGCAGCGGGCCGGCGGCGGGATACGGCGCGGGCTGGTGCGGCGATGGTGGCCTTGCTCGCGGTGCTGGGCGTCGGGGCCGTCGTGTCGGCGGTGCTGCGGCCCGCGGTTACGGAACAGCCCACGGCGGGGACCACAGCGCAGACTGCCGAACCGGCCACAGCGCAGGCCACGGCGCAGGCCACGGAACAGTCCGCAGGGGCCGGCGCGGACCCGGCCGCCGCCGTCGTGCCCCGTGAACTCGGGGAGCAGCTGGAGTCCGCCGACCCCGCGGATGCTGTCCGCGGACTGGCCGCGCTCCGCGCGCAGGCCTTCAGTACCGGCAACTTCGCGCTCCTGGACCAGGTCAATGCGCCGTCCTCGCCGGCCGCGGATGCAGACGGCAGGATCGCCGCTGAGCTGGCGGCCACCGGTCACGTCCTGGCCGGGTTTTCGACCGGCCTGATGAGTGTCCGGAATACCCCGGACCGCGCCCCGGGGCGGGCGGTGGTGGCTGTCAGTGCGGCATCGGAGCCCTATCAGGAACGCGATGCCGCAGGGTCAGTGTTGGCCGAGGCCCCCGCCGGGCAGGAAACCCGGGTACGCCTTGTCCTCACCGTTGTCGGCGGCCGCTGGAAAATTGCGGAAATCCTGCCGTCCGGTCCCTGGGACGCAGCGGAGTAGAGGATGCCTTGCGCACCCGCGGCAGCGGAAATCCCGGTGCCCGCCGGGCCGGACCCGAAATGGCGCAGGGTTCCGCAGCCCCGGGGCGCAGTGGTAGCCTCCGTGCGAGGCCGCCCGCCAGGGCCTGAGGACGGGAAGGTGCGCCATGTCGACCACGGTTCCGAAGAAGCAGATGACCGTGATGCAAGCGGCATTCATCGGGGTGGGCTCGATGGTGGGCGCGGGGATCTTCGCGCTGCTGGGAGCGGCGGGTGCGGTCGCCGGATCGGCCGTGTGGGTGTCATTCCTGGTAGCCGGAGCGATCGCCGGCCTGCAGGGCTATTCGTTCGCGAAGCTCGGCGCCACCTACCCTTCGGGCGGCGGCATGCTTGCCTACCTGTCCCGCGGGTTTGGCGAGGGCCACATCACGGGGATCGTATCGTGGCTGTTCTATGTGACCGGGGCGATCGTTGGGGCAATGGTGGCCTCGTCCTTTGGCGGGTATGCCAGCGCAGTCCTCGCCGGCCGCGATCCGGGCTGGGCCAAGGTGTTTGCGGTCCTGCTCATCCTCGTCATGACATTCCTGAACGCAGTTGGCTCCACGGCCGTCGCAAGAGTCCAGTCCGTGATCGTGAAAGTGGTGCTGGCGATCCTGTCCGTGTTCGCGATCGTCACGATCGTGAACTGGAATCCCTCGCTCCTGGCCCCGTCCGGCTACCCCGGTATCCGCGAGATCATCGCGAGTGTGGCGTTGACGTTCTTCGCTTTCCTCGGGTTCGGTGTCATCACTTTCACGGCAAAGGACCTGCCCGATCCGTCGCATCAGCTGCCCCGCGCCATGTACCTCGCGCTGGCAATCGCCACCACGGTGTACGTCGGGGTCTCGCTGGGCGTATTTGGAACCCTCACCGCAGACCAGGTCGTCGAATACGGCGCCACGGCGCTCGCCGAGGCAGCCAAGCCCACGCTGGGCCAGTTCGGATACGTGCTGATGGTGATCACGGCCCTGTTCTCCACTGCGGGTGCCGTGAATGCAAGCCTCTACCCCTCTGTAGGGATGACCCGGCACCTCGCCTCGGTCGGGCAGTTTCCGCCGGTGTTCGGACATTCCCTCGGGCGCCGGCAGGTACCGGTCGGGCTGCTCGTGATGGCCGGCCTCGCTGCTCTCATGGTGGTGGCATTCAACCTGAACAGCATTGCCTCGCTCGGCAGCGCCGTCGCCCTGCTCATTTTCTCTGCGGTCACCGTGGCCCACTTCAGGGTGTACCGGCAGACCGGTGCCAGCCTTCCGGTGCTTATCATCGCCCTGGTGGCGACGCTGGGAACGTTTGTGGTTTTTTGCACCACCACGCTCGTCAATGAACCTGCCACCGCCGCCGCGCTGGTGGCCATCCTCGCACTGGCCCTGATCGTCGATCTGCTGTGGAAACGCAGCCGCAAACGCCCGTCTAGCACCGCGACGGCCTGAAGTAAAGAGGAAATGGAGCCTAGCTTGGCAGAATTGATGGGTCCAAGCTGTAGGCATCGGGCGCATTATGTGATAAGGGGCTGTGGGACATGGTGTACTTTTCGATTCCTCGCCTCGAGCGGCAGAGCACGGGACGGTGCGCCGCCGGGCCCGCGGTGCCTCCTACGGCGGATTCAGGGATGTGGCCGGCGTGAGCGAACAAGCAGCCACTTTGCCCAAGGCGCCGCCAGCCGTGTGGATCTCCTGGGTGGCTCTCGCGCTGATGACCACCAGTTCGGTGGCGAGTCTCCGTGCGGCCCCGACCATGGCCGTCTACGGCCTCGCTTCTGTCTTCCTCTACGTTGTTCCGGCGATCGTCTTCCTGCTGCCGACCTCGCTCGTGTCCGCCGAGCTGGCGTCCGGATGGAAGGGCGGCATCTACAAGTGGGTCGCGACCGGCATCTCCAAGCCGATGGGATTCCTGGCGGTATGGTGCCAGTTCGCGATGACCATCTTCTACTATCCGACGCTGCTGGGATTCGTCGCGAGCACGCTCGCCTACGTCTTCAATCCGGCGCTGGCCAGCAGCGGCGTGTGGACGGCAGTGGTCATTGTGGTGTTCTACTGGGCCGGCGTCTACGTGTCATCCCGGGGAACGAAGGGCGTGGCCGGTTTGGCCGGCGGCGGCCTGATCATTGGCACGCTGATTCCGGGCGCCCTGCTGGTGACGCTGGGTGTCGTATTCCTCGGCCAGGGCAATCCGTCCGCCGCCCCGATGACCGCGGCGAACTTCTTCCCTGAATGGGCCGGGCTGGCCAGCCTGGTGCTGATCGTGAACAACTTCCTGTCCTACAGCGGCATGGAGATGAACGCCGTGCACGTGTCGTCGCTGAAGAACCCGGGCAAGGAGTACCCCAAGTCGATGTTCCTGGCCATGGGACTCGTACTGCTGATCTTCATCCTGCCGGCGCTGGCGATCAGTTGGATCGTCCCGGCGGAAGAGCTCTCGCTGACGGCGGGTGTCATGCAGGCCTTTGACGCGGTGCTGGCCTCGTTCAACATGCAAGGCCTCACGCCCATCCTTGGAATCATGCTGGTCGCCGCCTCCCTCGGCGGCATGCTGACCTGGCTGGCCGGCCCGTCCAAGGGCCTGCTGCTGATCTCGCGGGAGGAAGGCTACCTTCCACCGTTCCTGCAAAAGCTGAACAAGAACGGGATCCAGCAGAACCTCCTGGTCATCCAGGGGCTCATCACCACTGTGATCGCCCTCGGCTATGCACTCATCCCGGATGTCTCCAGTGCGTACTGGATCTTCTCGGTGATCACCACCCAGGTCTACCTGATCATGTACCTGCTGATGTTCGTGGCCGCAATCCGGCTCCGCCGCAATGACCCCGGCCATCCCAGGGGCTACCGGGCGCCCATGCTGGTGGGACTGTGCGGTGTCGGATTCGCAGCCTCCCTGGCCGCCCTGCTTGTCGGGTTTATCCCGCCGTCGCAATTCGGCAACGGCAATCCGGCCGTCTATTTCCTGATCGTCGGCGGCGGCGCGCTGGGGCTCGGCCTGCTTGTGCCGTTCCTCTTCTACAAGATGCGCAAACCGGCGTGGAAGCTGCCCGCGCAAGAAGAGCAGACGGAGGCGGAAAGCTCATGAGCACGCACATGGAGTCCTCAACCAAACGCGGCCGCTCGGTCCTGTACATCGTCTCGGTGATCCTTCTGGTTGTGTTCGCTGTGACCGGCCTGGTGATGTTCCGGCAGGCGAGGCAGACCCAGCAGTCCCTGGCCAAAGCCGACCAGCTGATCGCGGAGATCAACGCGTCCGGGGGAACCGCCCCCTCTCGTGAGCAGATCGCCCGGGTGCTCGGCGACGACGGCGGCGCGGTCTGCGCGAACCCGAATGACGCACTCAGCCGGGCCACGTTCCTGAATCAGATTGCCAACGGCGCCACCGGGCCCGGCTACAGGCCGGTGATCGCGAACGCGCGCATCGCCCAAGGCGAGCTCCAGATCATCAAGGTTTACTGCCCGGACCAGCTGGCCGGATTCCAGCAATTTATTAATAGCCTCAACACCTACAGCACGGGCGGTGCATGAGCGTGGACCTTCGCTCGCGCATCGCCGGGCTGATGCAGGCGGCCCGGGGGGAACTCGCCGAGTTCGTCGCCATCAGGTCCGTGGCCGACCCGCGGCAGTTTCCCCCCGAAGAGTGCGCCAGAGCGGCGCACTGGGTGCTCGACAAATTCGCCGAACTCGGATTTTCGGACGCCCGCCTCGAGCGCACGCCGGATGGCTCGGACGCGGTGGTCGGCTCGCGACCGGGGCCCCGCCCGGACGCGCCCACCGTGCTCCTCTATGCGCACTACGATGTGCAGCCGCCCCTGGACGACGCCGCCTGGCGCACCCCGCCGTTTGAACTCGCCGAGGTGGAGGGCCGCTGGTACGGCCGCGGAGCCGCCGACTGCAAAGGCAACATCCTCGCCCACTTGCTCGCCCTGAGGGCGCTCGGCGACGACGTGCCGGTGAACCTGAAGCTCGTGGTGGAAGGCTCGGAGGAGCAGGGCACCGGCGGGCTCGAAGCGTTCGTGGCGGCCCATCCGGGGATGCTCCGTGCCGACGCCATCCTGGTCTGCGACACCGGCAACGCCGCCGTGGGCGTGCCCGCGGCGACCGTAACACTGCGCGGGATGGTCAACGTGGTGGTGCGGGTGGAGGCTATGGCCTCCGAACTTCACTCCGGAATGTTCGGCGGTGCGGCCCCGGACGCGCTCGCCGCGCTGATCGCGATGCTGGCCTCACTGCGGGACCAGCGAGGCAACACCTCGATCACGGGACTGGACAACACGCAGACTTGGACAGGCGCACCGTATCCGCCCGAGCAGTTCCGCTCGGACGCCGGCGTGCTTGACGGCGTCATGCTGCTGGGTGACGGCAGCGTGTCCGACATGATCTGGGCACGCCCGGCTGTCACCGTGCTGGGCATTGACTGCCCCCAGGTGGTGGGTTCGACGGCGGCGATCGTGCCGCGGGCTGCCGCGCGGCTTAACCTGCGGGTCCCGCCGGGTATGGACTCCGCTGAGGCCCACACGGCGTTGGCCGGGCACCTGAAAGGTGCCGCCCCTTGGGGAGTCCATGTCGAGGTGGAGCTGGAAGCCATGGGGTCGCCGTTCCAGGCGCCGGTCGGTGGCCCCGCCTTCGAAGCCATGAGTGCCGCGATGCGCGAGGCGTACGGCCGGCCCATGACCACCCTGGGGCAAGGAGGGTCGATCCCGCTCTGCAACGTCTTCGCCGACACGTACCCGGAGGCGGAGATCATCCTCCTCGGGGTGGAGGAACCCGCCGCGCTCATCCATGCACCGAACGAGAGCGTCGCCCCGGGAGAAATCAGTGCCTTGGCCGAGTCCTTGGCCTTGTTCTTCCAGAACTACCCGGCCCGGCGCGGCTAGGCGTGCCGCGTCGGCGAGGCCCCTCGAGCAGTCTGTCCGGCACGCTAGTCCCGGCCGCTGACCCATGCCGCGGCCTGCGCCAGGGACGGGTGCTCCCATTCGAATCCGAGGTCGGCCAGGACGGCCGGCTCCAGTCGCTGGCTCGCCAGCAGGAGTTCGTCGGCCAGCCGTGCCATCACCAGGCGGAGCACCGGTGACGGGACCCGAAGCACGGCGGGCCGGTGCAGGGCCCGGGCCAGCTGGGTGACGATCGAGTTCACGTCGGCGGTCTCGGGGGCGCAGAGGTTCACCGGGCCGGCAATGGGCGCGGCAAGAAGGAAGGACAAGGCTCGCGTCACATCCGGCAGCGTGATCCAAGGCCAGAACTGGCGGCCGTTGCCCAGCGGTCCGCCGACGCCCAGCCGCAGCAGCGGCATCAACCGGCCCAGCGCGCCGCCGGAACGGCTCAGGACCACGCCGGTGCGGGGGGTGATGACGCGGACGCCGGCAGGGGCCTCGTGCGCGGCGGCCTCCCAGTCGACGCAGAGCCGGGCCAGGATGCCCGTGCCGGCGGGTGCGTTTTCCCTCAGGACCGCGGGTCCGGCGTCGCCGTAGTAGCCGGACGCCGACTGGCTGAGGAAGACGGACGGCGGCGTATCCATCCGGGCCATCGCGCTCGTGAGGGTCTGCGTCGCCCCCAGCCGGGAGCTGCGGAGCTCCGCAATCCGGCCCTTGGTCCAGGGCCGGTCGCCGATGCCGGCGCCGGAGAGGTTAACTACCGCGTCCGCGCCCTTCAGCGCGGTGTCGTCGATCCTTCCGGCGGCAGGGTCCCACTGGTATTCGGCGGGCGACGCGGGGGGACGCCTGACCAGGGCCGCGACGTCGTGCCCTTCGCTGCGCAGGGTGGTGGACAGGGCGGTTCCGATCAGCCCGGAGGCTCCGGCAACAAGGATTCGCATGATCCATCTCACCACGCCGGGCACGGCGGCGAAACCTTCGCGGGCCGTAAGCGCCGTTGTAGCTATGATCGAACGATGACCCCCTCGAGTTACTTCCGTTTTCCGCATCTGCACGGCGATCTGGTCACCTTCGTGGCCGAGGACGACGTCTGGATTGCACCCGTGGGTGGGGGCCGCGCCTGGCGCGTTTCCTCCCTTCAACTGCCCGCCCGTAACCCCCGTTTCACGCCCGACGGCAAACGCCTGGTGTGGACCGTCATCCAGGGGACCGCCCCGGAGGTGGTCACGGCCAATGTCGACGGCGGCGGGTACCGCCAGCTGAGCTACTTCGGCCACAGCTCCACCCGGGTCAAGGGATTCACTCCCGACGGCGACGTCCTGGTTACCAGCGCGTTCCGGCAGTCGGACGGCCGGCATACCCATGCCTACAGCCTCCCGGTCACCGGGGGCTGGGCCCGCGAACTGCCGTTCGGACCGGTGGAGTCGGTGGCGTTCGGCCCGGTCGTCGGCGACGAACGACCCGTCGTGCTCGCCAGCGTGCTTTCGCGCGAGCCCGCCTGGTGGAAGCGCTACCGCGGCGGCGCGGCCGGCAAGCTGTGGATCGACACCGACGGAAACGGTGAGTACGAAAGGCTCGTCCCGGAGCTGGACGGCAACCTCACGGACCCCCTGTGGGTTAAGGGCCGGATCGCCTTCCTGTCCGATCACGAGGGCTACGGAAACCTCTACTCAGTGCTGCCCAACGGCAGCGACCTGCGGCGCCACACGGACCATGAGGACTTCTACGTGCGCCACGCCGCCACCGACGGCGAACGGATCATCTTCGAATCGGCCGGGGAACTCTGGCTGCTGCCAAACCTCGACGCCGAGGCGGTGCGGCTCGATATCTCCCTGGGCTCGGCCTCGCAGGCGCGCCGTCCTGCCGCGCTGAAGCCCTCGCGCCATCTCGGTGACGTGGTCCCGGACCGCACCGGCGGGTCAAGCGCCGTCGCCTCCCACGGCACCATCCACTGGCTGCGGCACAAGGACGGGCCCTCGCGCGTCCTGGAGGCCACCCCGGGGGTCCGGGCGCGGCTGCCGCGTCCCTTCGGCGAGGGCAGGATCGCCTTTGTTGCGGACCACGACGGGGTGGAAGCCCTCTACCTCAAGGCCATTGCGGCGCCGCTGCCCGGCGCGTCCGCGCACGCCCGGAAAGCGCCCCAGGCCGCCGCGGCGCCGGCAGCCGAGACCCCCGCTGCCGGCATCCCGCTGCCCCGCCCGGTGTCCGCTGCCGCGCTGACCGGACCGGGAGCACCCCGGGCCGTTGCCGCCGAAACCGGACCGGTGGCCGCCGCCGGCACTGAAGCAGCCGACGCCGGACCCGGGGCGGGCACCGTTGCACCCGCCGCCGGGCACGGGATGCCGGCCGCAGAGGCCACCCGGATCGACTTCCCCAAGCCCAGCCGGGCCAGCGCCATCGAGGCCAGCCCGGACGGCCGCTGGCTTGCCGTCGGCACCTCCTTCGGCGAGATCTTCCTGGCCGACACGCAGGCAGGAACGATGTCCCTGCTCAGCAGCATCGGCGAGGGCAGCATCGACGGCTTCAGCTGGTCCCCGGACTCCGCGTGGCTCGGCTGGTCCGAGCCGGTCACGTCGTTCGGCTCCCGCAGCCGGCTGCGGATCGCCAGGATCGACGGCGGTGCCCGGACATCGGTCATTGACGTCACCGACGGCCGGTTCCGCGACGAGTCCCCGTCGTTCACGCCGGACGGGAAGTACCTCGCGTTCCTCTCCAACCGCAGCTTCGACCCGGTCTACGACGGCCACTCGTTCGATCTGTCCTTCCCGAGCCCGATCAAGCCCTACCTGGTGGCCCTGGCGGCCGACACCCCGTCCCCGTTCGGCCCGAGTGTCGACCTGGAGGAAGAGGCCGTGCAGGGATCCGACGCCGGAGACGGAGCCGCCGCGAAGCCGGTTCCCGCGGTGCGGGTCGACGCCGAGGGCCTGGCCCACCGCGTCATCGGCGTCCCCGTGCGGCAGGGTAACTACTCGTCCCTGACTGCCACGGCCGGCGCGCTGCTCTGGCTGGACAGCGAGCTGTCCGGGACCACCGGGGAAGGCCGGGCCAGCCTCGATGACAAGGGCGCCGCGCCGAGCCTGGTCCGCTACGACCTCGCCAAGCGCCGCACCTCCACCCTCGTGGAGGCGCTGGACAGCTACCGGGTCTCCGGCGACGGCGACAAGGTCGTCTTCATCCAGGACAAGCAGATCCGGGTGGCGCCCTCCGGCGCCAAGGCCGATGAGGACTCCGGCCAGCTCGTGAAGGTGGACCTTGGCCGGATCCGGGTGCAGCTGGACCCGCTCAGCGTGTGGGGCCAGGCCTTCGACGAGGCCTGGCGGCTCCAGCGCGACTTCTTCTGGACCGAGGACATGGCCGGACAGGACTGGGACTCCGTCCACGCCCGCTACCGTCCCGTGGTGGAACGGCTCGGCTCCCACGATGACCTCGTGGACCTGCTGTGGGAGCTGCACGGCGAACTCGGCACGTCGCACGCCTACGTCCGCCCGATGGCCGTCAGCGAGAACGGCAGCAGCCCCCAGGGACGCCTCGGCGCAGACCTCGAGTTCACCGGTGACGGCTGGGAAATCACCCGGATCCTGGCGGGGGAGTCCTCCGACCCGCTGGCCACCTCCCCGCTGACCCGGCCCGGTGCGGATGTAAAAACGGGCGACGTGCTGCTGGCCGTCGACGGCGTCGAGCTCACTGAAGCCCTGACCCCCGCGATGCAGCTGGTCGGCGCGGCCGGACGCGCCGTCGAACTGACCGTGCGCAACGGGGCCGGCCACGGAGCCGCCGCGGGCGCCCAGCGCCGGGTCGCGGTGGTTCCGGTCAAGGACGAGGAGCGCCTGCGCTACCAGGACTGGGTCGCCGGCAACCGGCGGACCGTCCGCGAAGCCTCCAACGGCACCTTCGGCTACCTGCACATTCCGGACATGATGGCCAACGGCTGGGCCCAGCTGCACCGCGACCTCGACACCGAGACGGCCCTGGACGGGCTAATCGTCGATGTCCGGCGCAACCGCGGCGGCCACACCTCCCAGCTCGTGGCCGAGCTGATCGGCCGCAAGGTCACCGGTTGGAGCATGCCGCGGGGCGAAAAGCCGCGGACATACCCGCACCACGCACCCCGCGGGCCGGTCATCATCCTGGCCGATGAGTTCGCCGGTTCCGACGGTGACATCATCACGCAGGTCTCCAAGCTGCGCGGGATCGGGCCCGTCATCGGCACCCGCACCTGGGGCGGCGTCGTCGGAATCGACAACCGTTTCGCGCTGGCCGACGGCACGGGCGTGACCCAGCCCCGCTACGCCACGTGGTTCGGCGGCGGCGTCGGCTGGGGCGTGGAAAACTTCGGCGTCACCCCGGACATCGAGGTGACCTTCCCGCCGCATGCCTACGCCGCCGGCACCGACCCGCAGCTGGAATACGGCATCGGGGCGTTGAAGGAAATGATCCAGGAACTGCCCACGGACCGTCCGCCGCTGCGCGAGGGCTACCGCCGCGTCCGGCCCGCGCCGCTGCCGGCCCGGCAGCCGGCCGGCAAGGCGTAGCCCCGGCCCGGAACGCCAAAACGCCGCAAAGCAGAAGGCCCCTTCCTCACCGGTTTCCCGGTGAGGAAGGGGCCTTCTGCGTCGCGCGCCGGTGGCCGCCTCAGGAGGCGAGCGTGGCGTCCAGGGTGATCTCGATGCCGGTCAGGGCGGCGGAGACGGGGCAGCCGGTCTTGGCTTCCTCCGCGATGCGCTGGAAGTCGTCGGCGGAAATTCCGGGGACGCGGGCGTTCAGCGTGAGGTGGCTGCCGGTGATGCCGGTGCCGGGCTGGAAGGTGACGTCGGCCTTGGTGTTGATCTCCTCGGCCGTGCGGCCGGCCTGGGCCAGGGCGTTGCTGAAGGCCATGGAGAAGCAGGCGGAGTGGGCGGCGGCGATGAGCTCTTCGGGGCTGGTCTTGCCTTCGGCTGCCTCGGCGCGGGCCTTCCACGTGACGTCGAAGTTGCCCAGCCCGGAGCTGTCCAGGGTGGTGTTGCCGGCGCCCGTCATCAGGTCGCCATTCCATACAGTGTGTGCGGTGCGTGTTGTTGCCATGTCCACTCCTCGACGTCGTTGTGAATCCGCGATCCCGCCGGTGCGGGACCGCGCCGTGTCCCATCCTAGGGACTCCGTGCCGCCGCCGCACGGGGGTTCCGCTGTCAGAGGATTGTGACAGCTGGGGAGGGTGATACGTGGCGTTGGCGTTAACGACGACGGCGCCGCACCCTTGGCGGGTGCGGCGCCGTCGTGGTCACGCCGGGCCGGTGGGCTACTGCCAGAGCGTCGCGATCGCCACGTTGAGCAGTGCCAGGCCGCCGACGCTGTGCGCCAGGCCCTTGCTGACCGGCTCGCCCTTCTTGTACTTGCGGCTGCCGATGAAGGCGAGGACGGCAACAATCAGGGCAATGACGAACTTGATGCCGAGCTTGGCGTAGTTGGCCTGCATGTCCAGGGCCGGGATCAGTCCCATCATGGCGATACCGGTGAGCAGCTGCAGCACGGCGCCGTCGAACTGGCGGGGGTGGACGGTGGGCTTCTTCATCTGGCCGATCCAGATGCCGACGATCATGGCCGCGCCGACGATGTGCAGGAAGACCAGGATGTCAAAGACGATTTTCATGGCAACAGTCTAGCCAGCAGATTCTACGGAGCGTAGTAGGACCCGCCGGACGCGCAGCCGGGCAATCGGGATGCTTGGAAGCCCGGCAGCGAAAACGGCGGCGGTGCGGGGCCGGTGGTGACCCACCGGTTCCCGCACCGCCGCCGCCGTCGGTGTCCTGCGAACCCCCGCTGCCTGGTGGCTAGAGGCCGAGGTCGGCTTCGAACGCGCCCTCTTCGAGGCGTGCCTTCAGCGTCTGCAGGAAGCGTCCCGCGTCCGCGCCGTCCACCAGGCGGTGGTCGTACGTCAGGGAGAGGTACATCATGGAGCGGATAGCCAGCGAGTCATCGCCGTTCTCGTCCGAGACCACCACGGCGCGCTTGACGATCGCGCCGGTGCCGAGGATCGCGACCTGCGGCTGGTTGATGATCGGGGTGTCGAACAGGGCGCCCACGGAGCCGATGTTCGTGATGCTGAACGTGCCGCCGGAGAGCTCGTCCGGGCCGATCTTGCCATTGCGGGTCCGGTCCGCGACGTCCGCGATCTTGCCCGCCAGCCCGGCGAGGTTGAGGTTGCCGGCGTCTGCGATGACCGGAACCAGCAGGCCCTTGTCCGTGTCCACCGCAATCGCCAGGTGTTCGGCGTTGTGGTAGGTGATCTCCTGCTTGTCCTCGTCGTAGGAGGCGTTGATCTTCGGGTGCTGCTTCAGGGCCTCGGCAACAGCCTTTGCGATGAAGGGCAGGAAGGTCAGCTTCGAGCCGTTCTGGGCCTGGAAGGAGTTCTTGGCCTTGGCGCGCAGCTTGGCGACCTTGGTCATGTCGACCTCGTGCACCTGGGTCAGCTGGGTGGAGATGTCCAGCGACTCGCGCATGCGGCGGGCGATGACCTGGCGGATGCGCGGGGCCTTCTGCACGGTGCCGCGCAGCGAGGACGATGCAGCGGCCGGAGCCGATGCAGCCGGGGCCGAGGCGGCCGGTGCGGAGGCGGCCGGCGCTGCCTTGGCCTCGGCGGCTGCCAGCACATCCTGCTTGCGGATGCGGCCGCCGACGCCGGTGCCGGTCAGGGACGCGATGTCGACGCCCTGCTGGTTGGCAAGCTTGCGGACCAAGGGAGTGACGTAGCCGGATTCGGCCGGGGCTTCGGCCTGCGCCGGAGCGGGGGCTGCAGCCGGTGCCGGGGCCGGTGCCGGAGCGGCGGGGGCTTCCTGCTTCGGTGCTTCCGGTGCGGGGGCCGGTGCCGGAGCGGCGGGCGCTTCCTGCTTCGGTGCTTCCGGTGCCGGTGCCGGTGCGGCAGCGGGCTCAGCCGCGGCGGGTGCGGCAGCACCGGAACCGATCACGGCCAGGACGGACCCGACCTCGGCCGTCTCGTCCTCGTTGACGCGGATCTCCTGGAGGGTGCCGGCCACGGGGGAGGGGATCTCGGTGTCGACCTTGTCGGTGGAAACCTCGAGCAGCGGCTCGTCGACCTCCACGGTGTCACCGATGCTCTTCAGCCAGCGCGTGACGGTGCCTTCGGTGACGCTTTCGCCCAGGGCAGGGAGCGTGACTTCGTGGCCGCCGGCGGCGGGGGCGGCTGCCGGAGCAGCGGCCTCGGCGGCGGGGGCTTCCTCGGCCGGTGCCGCGGCGGGTGCTTCTTCGGCGGGGGCGCCGGCTGCAGCGGAGCCGTCGCCGGAGCCGATACGCACCAGCGGGGCGCCGACTTCGGCGGTCTCGTCCTCGGCGACAAGGATTTCCTCGATCACGCCCGCAATCGGAGAGGGGATTTCGGTGTCTACTTTGTCGGTGGAAACCTCGAGCAGGGGCTCGTCCACCTCTACCCGGTCACCGACCTGCTTGAGCCAGCGGGTGACGGTTCCTTCGGTGACACTCTCACCGAGGGCGGGCAAGTTAACGGATTCAGACATGTCGTCCCCGTTCTCCTTATTGATCTTTAGTGCGGATGATTGCTGCCTTGTTCGAGCTTAGTGCACCCGGAATTTCGGGCCGGGCGCACTAAGCCCGGAGTTTTTTCGGTCGTGCCGGCGGAGCTGCTAGCCGTGGAGGGGCTTGCCCGCCAGCGCCAGGTGCGCCTCACCCAGGGATTCGTTCTGGGTCGGGTGGGCGTGAACCAGCTGGGCGACGTCCTCGGGGTAGGCTTCCCAGTTCACGATCAGCTGGGCCTCGCCGATCTGCTCGCCCATGCGTGCGCCGATCATGTGGACGCCGACGACGGGGCCGTCCTTCTGGCGCACCAGCTTGACGATCCCGCTGGTGCCCAGGATCGAGCTCTTGCCGTTGCCGGCCAGGTTGTATTCCTGGGTTTCGACCTGGTCGTCGCCGAACTTGGCCTTGGCGGCCTTCTCGGTATAGCCGACCGTCGCGATTTCGGGCTCGGCGTAGGTGACCTTGGGGATGTTGACGTCCTCGACCACGACCGGCTTGAGGCCGGCGATTTCCTCGGCAACGAAGATGCCCTGCTGGTAGCCGCGGTGGGCCAGCTGGACGCCGGGGACGATGTCGCCGACGGCGTAGATGTTGCCGACGCCGGTGTGCAGGCGCTCGTTGGTGATGACGAAGCCGCGGTCGATCGTCAGTCCGGCCTCTTCGTAGCCGAGGTTGGCCGTGACCGGGCCGCGGCCGACGGCCACGAGCAGGAGGTCGGCCTCGAACGTCTTGCCGTCGACGAGGGTGACCTTGACGCCGTCGTCGTTCTGCTCGACACCCTGGAAGAAGACGCCGGTGGAGAACTTGATGCCGCGCTTCTTGAAGGCGCGCTCGAAGTTCTTGACGATGGTCGCGTCCTCGTTCGGGACGAGGGACGGCAGGCCTTCGACGATGGTGACGTCGACGCCGAAGGACTTCCAGACGGAGGCGAATTCAACACCGATGACGCCGCCGCCCAGGATGATCGCGCTCTTGGGGATGAAGTCCATGGTGAGGGCTTCGTCGGAGGTGATGACCTTGCCGCCGATTTCCAGGCCCGGCAGCGTGCGGGAGTAGGAGCCCGTGGCGAGGACGATGTTCTTGCCCTTGTACGCGGTGCCGTTCACGACGATGGTGTCGGCGCCCTGGAGCTTGCCTTCGCCCTCGATGACGGTGATGCCCTTCTTGCCCTTGATCAGGCCCTGCAGGCCCTTGAACTTGCCGGCAATGATGCCGTCCTTGTAGGCGTTGACAGCGGTGATGTCGATGCCGTCGAGGGTCACGTTGACGCCGTACTTGGCCGAGTCGCGGGCGTGGTCGGCCAGCTCTGCCGAGTGCAGCAGCGCCTTGGTGGGGATACAGCCGTTGTGCAGGCACGTTCCGCCGAGCTTGGCCTTTTCGATGAGGCCGACGGTGAGGCCAAGCTGGACTGCACGCAGGGCAGTTGCGTAGCCGCCGCTGCCGCCGCCGAGTACCAGGATGTCGAATTCTTGCGCAGTTGCCTGATCGGCCACTTAAACGCTCCCTCGCGTGAACGATGACACGAGAGTACGCATCATCTGGTCTTGGAACTTGCCTGCCGTGATTATGCCAGCGGGCCGGTTCCCTTTCATTTGTGACTACTTGTTGGGTCTACTTCTTTGAGCCAAGGTTCACCTTAGCGAACCACTAATACATGCTCCACCCTGCCGTGGCGTTTGTGGAGCGCTTGTGGCCAGTGTCACGCGGCTTTGTGGCGAGGGCATCAGGGGCCCTGCCACAAAGCCGCGTTATTGCCGGTCCGGCGGCCTGTGCGCTCAGACGGCCTGGGCCAGCAGGTCCTCAACGTAGGCCACGAGCGTGCGGACGGTGCAGCCGGTGCCCTGCTTGTGGTTGTAGCCGTAGGGGCTGCCGTTGTTGAACGAGGGCCCCGCGATATCGATGTGGGCCCACGGGATCTGTTCGCCGTCTTTGCCTTTGCCCACGAATTCGCGCAGGAAGACGGCCGCCGTCATCATGCCGCCGTGTCGTTCGCCGATGTTGGCGATGTCCGCGACCTGCGAGTCGAGGCTGGGGCGGAGCTCTTCGGGCAGCGGCATCGGCCACACGAGCTCGCCGGCGCGGTCCGCGGCGGCCTTGAGCGCGCCCGTGACGGAGTCGGCGCCCATGACGCCGGCGGTCCGGTCGCCCAGGGCGATCAGCTGCGCCCCGGTGAGGGTGGCGACGTCGATGATGGCGTCCGGGAATTCCTGGCTGGCAGCCACAATGCCGTCGGCCATGACCAGCCTGCCCTCGGCGTCGGTGTTGAGGACCTCCACGGTCTTGCCGCCGAAGATGGTCAGGACGTCGGCGGGGCGCTGGGCGGCGCCGGAGGGCATGTTCTCCGCGATGCACAGCCAGGCGGTTGCCTTGACCGGCAGGCCGAGGCCGGCCAGGGCCAGGACGGTGTTCAGGACGACGGCGGCGCCGGCCATGTCGGACTTCATCTCGCCCATGCCGAGGGCGGGCTTGATGGAGATGCCGCCGGTGTCAAAGGTGATGCCCTTGCCGACGAGGGCGATTTTCGCAGTGGCCTTGGCCGGGGCGTATTCAACCTTGACGAGCCGCGGCTGCCGGGTGGAGCCCTTGCCGACGCCGAGGATGCCGCCGAAGCCTTCCTTCTCCAGGCGCTTCTCGTCCCACACGGTCACCTTGACGGGCAGGCCCTTGGCCAGCTCCTTGGCGGCGTCGGCGAAGGTCTCGGGGTAGAGGTGGCTTGGCGGCTGGTTGACCAGCGTGCGGGTCGCGTTGACCGCCCGCCCGATCAGCGCTGCCCGGTCCAGGACAGGCTGCAGGGCCTTGTCCGCGGCGAAGCCGGTGCAGATCGCGACGTTCTTCACCGGGTCCTTGAGTCCGTTCCTGGACGAGCGGAACTCGGTGTAGGAGTAGGCGCCCAGCGCCGCACCTTCGGCGACGGCCGCGACCTCGGCGAGGGTCGTCGTCGGCAGCGCCAAGGTGACGGTGCCGACGCCGGCCAGCTGGCGGACGGCCGAACCCGCGGCCCGGCGCAGCGCCTCTTCCGTCAGGGACGGCGTTGCCGCCTTGTTGGCCGGCAGCTTCCCGACGCCGGCCAGGAGCAGGATGGTTGCCCCGGTTTCCGGCAGGCCGGGGAGGCGGTGGGCCTGGTCCGCGGCGCCGGTGATGCCAAGAACGCTCAGTGACTCCGCCAGGGCTTCAGCGGCCTTGGCCGTCAGCGGGTTATCGAGCAGCACGGGCCCGTCCGGCCCCTGCCCGACGCCGATGACGAGGGCATCGCTGGGGGCCTTCTTCAGATCCCCTGTGACTGCACTAAGTTTGACTTCACTATTCTTGACCACGAGGACAGTCCTCAATTCTCTGTGATGGTTCTCGGTGATTTCGGCAGGAACTGCATGTTTGGCGCCCTGCCGCGGTTCCCGGGCCGCCGTCATTCTTGGGACCCAACCCGGTGTCTGCCAGCAAGCCCTGGGGCCCGTTCCGATCGTAGTCTCTCCGGCGCGCCGGAACTGAATTGAGTGAGACCTGGAGCACACCACCGGCAGGAATTAGCCGGGACGGCCGGGCGTTGTACTCTGTGCGGCGCTGGCGCGCCGGTTGTGCTCCGCCGGCCGTGGGCTCCACGGCTGCCGCGCGGTGAGCACCCTGCGGGCCCGCCGCCATTGTGAAAGGAATACGCCGTGATTGAACGGATTTCCGGCTCCTTGCTGGACGCCCGGTCCCTTTATGTCCGTGACGAGGAGCTGTTTGCCAGCGCCGGGATGCGCGGACTCAACCTCGTCATGGGGTTCACCGGTTTCGCCGACGCCGGCCACGTGGTGCGCCAGATCAGCGCCGAACTGCTGGACTCCCTCGATTCCGAGCTGATCGCCGAGTTCGACGCCGACCAGCTCATCGACTACCGGTCCCGGCGCCCGCAGGTCAGCTTCGTCGAGGACCACCTGCAGGACTACCAGGCGCCGATGCTGGCGCTCCATCGGCTGGTGGATGGCCTGGGCAACCCGTTCCTGCTTCTCTCCGGCTTCGAGCCGGACCTGCAGTGGGAGCGTTTCGCGCGCGCCGTGGTCGGCATCGTGCAGGAACTCGACGTCAACCTCGTCACGTGGATCCATTCGATCCCGATGCCGGTGCCGCACACCAGGCCGGTCGGCGTCACCGTGCACGGCAACCGCCCGGACCTGATCGAGGGCATCTCCGTGTGGAAACCCACCGTCGAGGTGCCGGCGGCCGTCGGCCACATCCTGGAGCTGCGGCTGACCGGCGCGGGCCGCAACGTTGCCGGCTATGTGATCCACGTGCCCCACTACCTGGCCGAGGCCGAATATCCCACGGCTGCCGTGGCCGGACTCGAATACCTGGGCGCGGCGACGTCCCTCATGCTGCCCACCGACCGCCTGCGCGAGGCCGGCCGGGAGGTGGGCCGGCAGATCGCCGAACAGATCGAAGCGTCCGAGGAAGTCCAGCAGGTCGTCTCGCGGCTGGAGACCCGGTACGACGAAAAAGCCGAGGGAACCGTGCGGCGTTCGCTCCTTGCCGATGAAAACGACCAGATCCCCAACGCCGATGCCCTCGGCGCCGCCGTCGAGGCCTATCTGGCCCGTAAAGAACCCGGCGAATAAATACTATTTGTTGACCGTGCGGGCATAATGGGGAGGGTGACCTCACCGCGCGCCTGGCTGATCTGGATCATCGGAGTCTTCGCCTACCTGGTGGCGGTCACCCAGCGCACCTCGTTCGGCGTCGTCGGACTGGAGGCCACTGAGCGGTTCCACGCAAGCGCCGCGGAAATCTCCTTCTTCACGGTCCTGCAGCTGCTGGTCTACGCCGCCCTGCAGATTCCGGTAGGCATCCTCGTGGACCGCTTCGGATCACGCGCCATGCTCGCCGGCGGGGCAGTCCTGATGGGGCTCGGCCAGCTGCAGCTGGCGTTCGCTGAAAACATCCCCGGCGGCGTGCTGGGCCGCGTGCTGGTCGGCGCCGGCGACGCCATGACGTTCATCTCCGTGATCCGGCTGATCCCCTTGTGGTTCGCCCCGGGGCGGGTGCCTCTCCTGACCCAGCTGACCGGCATGTCCGGCCAACTCGGCCAGCTCATCAGCGTCGTGCCGTTCGCGGTGATCCTGCACCTGGCGGGCTGGACTCCCGCTTTCCTGTCGCTGGCCGCCATGTCCGCCCTCGCCGTCGTCCTGGTCCTGGTGCTGCTCCAGGACCTCCCGCCTGGCCATCCCGCCCCGGAACCGTCGCAGGGGCTGCGGGCCACGGGCATCTCGCTCGGGCACGCATGGCGGCAGCCCGGGACCCGGCTCGGACTGTGGAGCCACTTCACGGTCCAGTTCAGCGGCACCGTGTTTGCGATGACATGGGGCTACCCTTTCCTGATTTCCGCCCAGGGCCTGGACCGGGGGACGGTGTCCGCGCTGATGGCTCTGTACGTGGCGTCCGCAATTGCCGCCGGGCCCCTTATGGGCAGCTTCGTTGCCCGCCACCCGCTCCGCCGCTCCACCATGGTCCTGCTGATTTCCGGGGCCACGGCGGTCGCCTGGGCGGCCGTGCTCCTGACGCCGGGGCGTTCCCCGCTGTGGCTGCTGGCCGGTCTCGTAGTGGTGCTGGCCATTGGCGGACCCGGCTCCATGATCGGCTTTGACTTTGCCAGGACGTTCAACCCGGCGCACCGCCTGGGCACCGCCACGGGGATCGTCAACGTGGGCGGCTTCATCGCCGCGCTCGTGTCCATCTACCTGATCGGGCTGGTCCTGGACGTCCTGTACTCGACCGGGTTCTCCCGGGGCGAGCTCTACGGCCTGGATCCGTTCCGGGTGGCCCTCAGTGTGCAGTTCCTCCTGCTGGGTGGGGGAGCCGTCGCCATTCTCACGACCCGGCGGAAGGTCCGGCGCCAGATGGCCGCCCAGGGTGTCACTGTTCCGCCGCTCCTGAAGTCCCTGGCCAAGCAGCGCCGGGTCGTCGCGGAACGCCGCCGCACGCCCTGAGCTGCTGGACGTACTGAGGGGCGGGCCGGGCGTGCTTCCCGCCGGCACTGGTTATCCACATAGCCCGGTCAACCACTAACGCCGGACCTTCAGAGGCACGAAGCTGGCCTCATGACAGATCCCCATCACCTGAAAATTACCGGCCCCGAAGACATCCTGGGCTTCATTCCCCACTCCCTGGGCTACTGGCCCGAAAACAGCCTTGTCGCCATGACGCTGCAAGGCAAGCGGCTCGGAGCTACGCTGCGGGTCGACCTCCCCGGGCCCGGCGGGGCCACCGCCGGCGCCGCGGACGGTGCCCGCAGGAAGGAAGAGGGCCCTTCGGCCCGGGGACGCGCCAGCGCTGTCCGCAAACCCCGACCGGGATCGGGGCAGGACGACACGCTGGCCGGCTACGCCCGGAGCGTCGTGTCCTATCTGCAGGCCGACGACGCCGCCAACGGGACGCTGCTGGCCATCTTCACCGCCGCCGGCCCGACGGGCGCCGGGTCCGGGGACACGGCATGGAGGGGGCTGCTCAAAGAACTCGAGCTCGCCCTCGAGGCGGCCGGGATGCCCGTGCGGGATGCCTGGATTGTGGGCGCCGAGTTCTGGTGCAGCGCCCACTGCAGCGATCCGGAGTGCTGTGCCCCGCCCGGTCGTCCGGTGGAAGAGATCAGGAACAGCAGAATGAATGCCGAGATGGTCTTCCGCGGCAGCAGCGTGGGAGCCGCGCCCGGCGCCGCGGACACCGTGCCGCTGCCGAGGCCGCCGGATCCCGCCGTCCGCGCGGCCGAGTTCGGCTGGACGGCGCAATTTTCCGCGCGGCGCCGGGATCGGGCGCAATTCGCGCAGGTGCTTGACGTCTGGACGTCGGTCATACAGGCAGCGGCGGGTCAGCCGCCGGACCTGCCGCCGGAGCTGAGCGGCTACTTGCGGGCCAGCCTTTGTATTCCGTCATGGCGGGACGCCGTGATCGTGATGGCGGCAGCAGGCCGGGCGGCAGCCGAACGCGGTGCTGAAGACTTCGGCATGTTCGACCCGGATTCCGACGCCGGGAACGGAGCCAGGCCCGGAGCCCGGACCGCGACCAAGCGGCTCGCCGCCCCGGCTATCCCGGACCCGCCCGTCCCTGTTCCGCCGGTCCCGGCCCCGGCTTTCCCGAACCCGGCGGCCCCGGAAGCCCCCGCTCACACGGCAGCACCGGTGTCCGCACCCGATCCGCCCGGTACAACGCCCGGTGAGGGTGCCGGCACGGTCCCGGGCTACGGAGAGGTCTTGCTCGGACTGGCACCGTCAGTCCCGGATTGGGAGATGATGGGCGCGCTCGAGTGCGTCCTGAGGGGGTTGGGCAACCCCGACGGAGGAGAAGCAACGGCCGCCGCCGTGACGGTGCGTGGCTGGATCGAATGGTGCCGTGGCCGGGGCTCGTACGCCGATGCCCTCTACCGGCAGGTCCTGCAGGGCCGCCCGGGCTACAGGCTGGCGGAACTGCTCGCCGAGCTGGGCCGGCGCGGCACCCTCTGCGGCTGGGCGGCCAGGCGGGAGGCGGCCTGGCAAAAATTTGCACCCGACGCGGCGTGAGAATCCGCCGCAATATGGGTGGACCGTCGCCACGAAAGGCGCCGGAAGGCAAAAGCGTGAGACACTAGTTGCCGAGACCCGGTTGGGTCCGTGTATCAAGTGCCTGCAATGTGCCTCGGAATCGGGGAACATTCCGGCCGCCCCAGCAGTTCTACTAAGTGGCTCTGCTGGGCGTGGTTGCACCTGATGTGACACACGGACTTGACAGGGTCATAGTGGTGTTGCCCGTATGGCGATCCGCAGACCGCAGCTAGAAAGGTTTTCAGTGACCCCGTCTTCCGCGAAGAAGGAACCCGCCGACCAGGCCGAAATGTCCCCCGAGGAGAAGAAGGCGGCGACCAGCGCCAAGCGCGCCGCCACGCGTGCAGCCAACAAGGCTGCCTCCGCCGGGGGTGGCGCCGTAACCGGAGCCGCCAAGCCTGAGCCCAAGAAGCGCGGGCCGAAGCCCGGCGCCAAAGCGGCGGCTGAAGCCGCCGGCAAGTCAGCCAGTGACCATGACGACGATGACGATGTCGAGGTCGACGAGGACCTTGACGACATCACCCCCGATGCCGCCGAGCTCAGCGATGACGCCGAAGGCGAAGCTGAAGGGGAGGACGTCCCTGAGAAGGCCGCAGCGGCCACCGGCTCCGGCTTTGTGTACTCCGACGCCGACGACGACGACGCCCCCGTGCAGCAGGTCATGTCCGCCGGCGCTACCGCCGACCCCGTCAAGGATTACCTGAAGCAGATCGGCAAGGTCGCCCTGCTGAACGCAGAGCAGGAAGTGGACCTGGCCCTGCGGATTGAGGCCGGCCTGTTCGCCGAGGAGAAGATCGCGGCCGACGACGGCACGATGGATCCGAAGCTCAAGCGCGAGCTCGAATTCGTCATCCACGACGGCAAGCGCGCCAAGAACCACCTGCTCGAGGCCAACCTTCGCCTCGTGGTCTCGCTGGCCAAGCGCTACACCGGCCGCGGCATGCTGTTCCTGGACCTGATCCAGGAAGGCAACCTGGGCCTGATCCGTGCGGTCGAGAAGTTCGATTACACCAAGGGCTTCAAGTTCTCCACCTACGCCACGTGGTGGATCCGCCAGGCGATCACCCGTGCCATGGCCGATCAGGCCCGCACTATCCGCATCCCGGTGCACATGGTGGAAGTCATCAACAAACTGGCCCGTGTCCAGCGCCAGATGCTGCAGGACCTTGGCCGCGAACCCACGCCCGAGGAGCTTGCCCTCGAGCTGGACATGACCCCGGAAAAGGTCGTCGAAGTCCAGAAGTACGGCCGCGAGCCCATCTCGCTGCACACCCCCCTCGGCGAGGACGGCGACTCCGAGTTCGGTGACCTCATCGAAGACTCCGAAGCCGTTGTGCCCGCGGATGCCGTGAGCTTCACCCTGCTGCAGGAACAGTTGCACTCGGTGCTGGACACGTTGTCCGAGCGCGAAGCCGGCGTGGTCGCCATGCGCTTCGGCCTCACCGACGGACAGCCGAAGACTTTAGACGAAATCGGCAAGGTCTACGGTGTGACGCGCGAGCGCATCCGCCAGATCGAATCCAAGACCATGTCCAAGCTGCGTCACCCGTCGCGCTCCCAGGTCCTGCGCGACTATCTGGACTAAGCCCCAAGCACACCACAACGCGGGGTCATTTCCCGCCCATCCGGACCATCGGAATGGGCGGGAAATGACCCCGCGTTGGTTTTACGTCGGTGTTAACAGCAGCAGGGCCCCTTCCGATGAATTCGGAAGGGGCCCTGCTTGGTGGTCTCTGGTCGCTGGGACCGGCGCGGCCTAGTCGACCGGAACCGGAGCCTTCTCGTGAAGGCGGTCGGTCTCGTCGTGCCAGTCTGAGCTGAGCGGCTTGAGGGTCGGTTCTACGGCGCGCGCGTGGTGGCCGCAGAAAAGAAGCTCGCCGCCGGAGGCTCCGAGAACAACCCGGACATATGCCTGTGCTCCGCAACGGTCGCAACGGTCTGCGGCGGTCAGTGTGCGGTCCGCAACTGCTGTTGTCATGTTCGGCCTCCTTAGTAGATCGGTATACCTATATAACCAGCATTCGTGGCCAAACCATGGCAGGGATGGCTCACTTTCGCTGTCCGCGTATCACGTCTCAGTAACGGCGGAGCCCCGGAGGGCCGCTGCGGGGAGTGGCAAACCGGCGACGGCGCAGAACCCGACTAACCTAGGAGGAGCGTCAAATACTGTGACGGCCCGCGGCGCAGGCTGCAGGGCCCGTCCCGATCCCTAAGGAGTTCACGGCCCGTGGCACCCAGTTCTGATTACACCGCCCGGCACCTTTCCGTGCTGGAGGGCCTCGAGGCCGTCCGTAAGCGCCCGGGCATGTACATCGGCTCCACGGACTCCCGCGGACTCATGCACTGCCTCTGGGAGATCATCGACAACTCGGTGGACGAGGCCCTCGCCGGATTCGGCCACGACATCAAAATCATCCTGCACGCGGACAATTCAGTGGAAATCCACGACGACGGCCGCGGCATCCCCGTGGACGTCGAACCGAAAACCGGGCTCACCGGGGTCGAGGTCGTCTTCACCAAGCTGCATGCCGGCGGCAAGTTCGGCGGCGGCTCCTACACGGCGTCGGGCGGTCTGCACGGCGTGGGCGCCTCCGTGGTGAACGCCCTGTCCGCCCGGCTCGACGTCGAGGTGGACCGCGGCGGCAAGGTCTACAAGATGTCGTTCCGCCGGGGTGAGCCGGGCCGGTTCAAGGATCCGGGCACCAAGCCCGACCCGGGTGCCGCCTTTGAACCGTTCGTGGACGGCTCGGTGCTCGACGTCGTCGGCAAGGCCAAGCGCGGAGTCACCGGAACCCGGATCCGTTACTGGGCCGACCGGCAGATCTTCACGCCCGACGCCAAATTCTCCTACGAAGACCTCACCGGGCGCGCCCGGCAGACCTCGTTCCTGGTTCCGGGCCTCAAGCTCACGGTCCGGGACGAACGCCGGGTGCCCGGCACTCCCGGCGAATCCGGACCGCATGAAGAGGTGTTCCACCACGACGGCGGCATCTCCGAGTTTGTCGACTTCCTCGCCGCCGACCCCGCAGTCACCGACATCTGGCGCCTGCACGGAGCCGGAAAGTTCAAGGAAACGGTGCCCGTGCTCGACGACCGCGGCCACAGCCAGCTCGCCGAGGTCGAACGCGACTGCGAAGTCGACGTCGCCCTGCGCTGGGGGATCGGCTACGACAGCACGGTCCGCAGCTTCGTCAACATCATTTCCACGCCCAAGGGCGGCACCCACCAGTCCGGCTTCGAACAGGCCCTGCTCAAAACCTTCCGCAAGGCCGTGGAAACCAATGCCCGCAAGCTCAAAGCAGGCAACGACAAAATCGAAAAAGACGACATCTTCGCCGGGCTCACGGCCGTCCTGACCGTCCGGCTCGCCGAACCGCAGTTCGAAGGCCAGACCAAGGAGATCCTGGGCACGTCGGCGGTGCGGGCGATCGTGGCCAAGGTGGTGGAGCACGAGATTACGGCGAAGCTGAACTCCTCCAACCGCAACGACAAGGCCCAGTCCGCTCTGCTGCTGGAGAAGGTCGTCAGCGAGATGAAGTCCCGCATCTCGGCCCGCGTCCACAAGGAAACCCAGCGCCGCAAGAACGCGCTGGAAACTTCCTCGATGCCCACCAAACTGGCCGACTGCCGCACGGACGACGTCGCCCGCTCCGAACTGTTCATCGTCGAAGGCGACTCCGCGCTTGGCACCGCCAAGCTCGCGCGTTCCTCCGATTTCCAGGCACTCCTGCCGATCCGCGGCAAGATCCTCAACGTCCAGAAGGCATCCGTGGGGGACATGCTCTCCAACGCCGAGTGCGCGGCCCTGATCCAGGTGGTGGGCGCCGGATCGGGCCGGACCTTCGACATCAGTGCGGCCCGGTACGGCAAGGTGATCCTGATGACCGACGCCGACGTCGACGGCGCCCACATCCGCACGCTGCTCCTGACGCTCTTCTTCCGCTACATGCGCCCGATGATCGACGAGGGCCGCGTCTTCGCCGCCGTCCCGCCGTTGCACCGGGTGGAGGTCATCAACGCCGGCCAGAAGGCCAACGAAATGATCTATACCTACTCCGAAGCCGAACTCCATGTCCTGCTGGCGCGGCTCGCCAAGGAAGGCAAGCGCTACAAGGAACCGATCCAGCGCTACAAGGGCCTGGGCGAGATGGACGCCGAACAGCTGGCCGAAACCACCATGGACCCGCGGCACCGGACACTGCGCAAGGTCGGAATCGAGAACGCCAAACAGGCCGAGGAAATCTTCGACCTCCTCATGGGCTCAGACGTGGCGCCGCGCAAGGACTTCATCGTCGCCGGCGCCGCAAGCCTGGACCGGGAACGCATCGACGCCTGACCTCCGGCGGGGAGACCCAACCTCTCCCCAAGGTGTATCCGATAGTTTCGTCTCACCGATGTGGGCACCAACGCCCCGGTTTCGGATCCGCAGCCGAAGTCCAGGAGACCCCTATGAAGCAACGCCGGAATATCCGCCGCGCGGCCATCGCCGCCTCGATCGGATTGGCGGCCGGCTTTGCGCCGCCCGCCCTTGCTGACAACGGTACAAACACGGCACCCTTGCGTGCCGCCGTGTCGGCCACGAACATCATGAACCACCTCGCGTCCCTCCAATCCATCGCCAACGCCAACGGCGGCACCCGCGCCGCCAGCACCCCGGGCTATGAAGCCTCCGCCGCGTACATTGAAAGCAAACTGCGCGCCGCCGGCTACAGTCCGGTCCGCCAGCAGTTCACGTACGACCGCTACGACTTCACCTCGGCGTCACTGGAGCGCGTCTCGCCCAATCCCACGTCGTACACCTACGGCGACGGGTTCCTGGACATGTCCTACTCGGGTGCCGGCGAAGTCACCGCCGCGCTGACCGCCGTCGATATCAACCTGGCCGGCGACCGCGCCTCGACCAGCGGGTGCGAAGCGGGCGACTTCGCCGGGTTTGCTCCGGGAAACATCGCGCTGATCCAGCGCGGCACCTGCACGTTCCGGATCAAGGTCGACAATGCGGCCGCGGCCGGGGCCTCCGGGGTGATCGTTTTCAACCAGGGGAACGTGGTCCCGGGAGATGACCGGTTCGGCCTGTTCGGGGGCACCCTTGACCTGCCCCAGGCTGCCATCCCCGCCGTCAGCACCGGCTTCGCCACCGGCGCCGAACTCGCCGGGCTCAGCAACGTGGTGATGCACCTCGCCGTCGACGCCGCCGTGAAGCCGATCAGCTCCTTCAACATCCTGGCCGACACGTCGGGCCGGGCCGACCGCACCGTGGTGGCGGGCGCGCACCTGGACTCGGTGGCCGAGGGCCCCGGCATCAACGACAACGGTTCGGGATCGGCCGCGATCCTCGAAACCGCAGTCCAGATGAAGGCCCTGGGCACCGTACCGGTCAACCGGGTCCGCTTCGCCTTCTGGGGCGGGGAAGAGGACGGCCTGATCGGTTCCGGGTACTACGCCTCCCAGCTCACGGCCCGCCAGGTCAAGGAGCACGCGGTGAACCTCAACTTCGACATGGTCGGCTCGCCCAACTTCGTCCGCTATGTCTACGACGGCGACGGCTCCGCTTTCGGGGTGAAGGGTCCCAACGGCTCCGCCCTGGTGGAGAAGGTCTTCCTGGACTACTTCAAGTCCCAGAACCTGCCGGTCGTTGCCACGGAGTTCGACGGACGGTCCGACTACGCCGGCTTCATCGACAGCGGCATCCCGGCCGGCGGACTGTTCACGGGCGCCGAGGGGCTTAAGACGGCCGGGGAAGCGGCAGTCTTTGGCGGAACGGCCGGAGAGCCCTACGACGCCTGCTACCACGAAGCCTGCGACACCATCAACAACGTCAACACCACTGTGCTGGAGCAGATGGCCGACGCGATTGCCCATTCGACCCTCACCTTTGCCATGACCACCTCGGCTGTCAACGGCACGGCCAAGGGCAACGGGGCCGGCAACGTGGACCTCGAATACAAGGCCAACAAGCTGCTCAAGTAGTCCGGGAGGACGGCCTTAGCCGAGCAGGCCCGGGACCAGGAGCAGGGCGGTGGGCACGGCCAGCAGCAGCACGCAGGCGGCCAGGACGGCGGCGCGCAGTGCCTCCGGAAGCGGCGGCTGCGGCGAGAGCAGGCGGCTGACGCGTGACGCCGTCGTACCGGCCGAGCCGGTGCCTCCCGTCGCTCCGGGCTGGCCCGGGTCGGTGTCGGGCAGGCCGGGTTCGCCGAAGGCCAGGCGCGTGGCCGGGGCGCCAGGGGAGCCGCTGGCCACTATGGCAATCGCCTTGATGAGGGTGGCTTTGCTTTCGGTCTTGAGGGCGACGTCGTCGGCGAGCATTTCGATCAGGGAGTTGACCGATTCCTGGGCCAGCTTCGTGGTGGGAAGCCACGGCAGGGCCTGGCGCCAAGCGGCGAAGGCCCAGAGCAGAAGGTGGTGGCGCTGGCTCAGGTGGGCGTTCTCGTGAATCAGCACGGCGCGCAGTTCAGCAGGTTCCAGCGCCGCCATCAGCCCGTCGGAGAGGACAGTGACGGAGCGGGCACCGCCGGGCAGGCAATAGGCCACGGGCGAGTCGACGTTGAGGACCACGGTGCCCGGGCCGTCAGCGGACGGGGAGGCAAGCAGGTCCAGCAGCTCGCGGTGGCGCCGGCGCTGCCGCTGGATCTTGTAGTAGGTCAGCAGCAGGGTGAACACGAGGTGGGCGGTCAGCAGGGCCGCGGCTGAGAGGGCGAAGATATGCCAGAAGCCCAGCTCCGTGGTGGGGGCATTGTTGAAAACCATCCCCGCCAGGGCGCGCAGGCCGGACAACAGGTTGTCGCCGATCGGTTCGAGCCCGTAGACCAGCATGGCGCCGATCATCGACAAGCCGCCGGCCAGGGCGATGGCCTGCCACAACAACATGGCCGTGAATGGGGAGCGCGCCGGCCACTGGGCACGCGAAAGGAGGATAGGAACCGGCCACGCCAGTACTATCGCCAGGACCGCCAGAAAATATGAGGTCCAGAACATCGGGCGCTAGCTGCGCCCCAACAGTTTGCGCAGGGTCTCTGCCTCGGTGTCCGTGACGGAACCGATGAAACGGGCCAGCACGGCCTCGCGGTCCGGAGCGGAGCCGAGGACCTCATGCATCAGTTCCGCGGTGTGGTCCGCGCGGCTGGACACGGCCTGGTAGCGGTGCGGCCGGGTGCCGCGTTCGCGCTCCACCAGGCCCTTGCGCTCAAGGCGGGACAGTACGGTCAGCACGGTGGTGACCGCGAGGTCCTTGCCCTCATGGCCGGCGGTGCCGTCCTGCGGCCGGGTGCTCTGTGCGAGCAGATCGCGCAGGGTGTTGGCGGTCGCAGCTTCCTGGCTTGCCCAGAGCAGGTCCATCACTGCCCGTTCCAGTTCTCCGAGACTTGCCATTCCGTTCGTCCTTCTACGCTGCCGCTCCGGCGTCATGCTGTGAAAAAGCTGGTGCCTGCCGGGGCGGTTTATGTGGATACTTCGTTTATAAATCTACCGGGTTTTGCAGATTCTTTCTACATGGAGTAGAACACGGCGGCCCGGCGTGTCGCGCGACAGTGCCGCAGGGGCCCGGATTGGCCGGCCGGGGGCTGTGGCGCCACCATTGCGGGCCATGACGCGCCGTGGGAGTCTGGGTTACGAGTACGCCGCCATGTGTTCTACACTCTGTAGAAGTATCACTTCTACGCTACGTAGAAGTTGCTCGAACCTAGCAAAAGTAGGGACTGCCTTGGACGCCTTGGAAATCGCACGCTGGCAATTCGGAATCACCACGGTCTACCACTTCATGATGGTGCCGCTCACGATCGGCCTGGGCCTGGTGGTGGCCGTGATCCAGACGCTCTGGTACCGCACCGGCAAGCCGGAGTACCTCCGGATGACCAAGTTCTGGGGCAAGCTGTTCCTGATCAACTTCATCATGGGCGTCGCCACCGGCATCGTGCAGGAATTCCAGTTCGGCATGGCCTGGAGCGAATACAGCCGCTTCGTCGGTGACGTGTTCGGCGCCCCGCTGGCCATGGAAGCGCTCCTGGCCTTCTTCGTCGAGTCGACGTTCCTGGGCCTGTGGATCTTCGGCTGGAAGCAGCTCAAGCCTGCCCTCCACCTGGCCTGCCTGTGGATCGCCGTCATCGGCTCCGTCTTCTCGGCCTACTTCATCATTGTGGCCAACAGCTGGATGCAGCACCCGGTCGGCGTCGAAATGGTCAACGGCCGGCCGGTCATGACCGATGCCTGGGCCGTGTTCACCAACAACACCGCACTCGTCGCCGTGCCGCACACCCTCTTCGGTGCCCTCGCCGTCGCGGGTGCCTTCCTCCTCGGCATCGCCTGGTACCACCTGTGGCGCCGCCGCCACGACGGCATCGACACGATCGGCGCCGACGGCAAGGTAGTTCCGGGCGAGGCAGCCGGCATCCCCGGACGCGACCGTACCGACCACACCGTCTGGATCCGCTCGCTGCGGATCGGCGCCGTCGTCGCCATGATCTCCTTCGCCGGCACCGCCGTCACCGGCGACCTGCAGGGCAAGCTGATGTTCGAACAGCAGCCCATGAAGATGGCCGCCGCCGAGGCAGCCTGCCACGACGGCACCGGCTTCTCGGTCCTCAGCGTCGGCAACCTTGGATCCAAGAACTGTGACGACATCGTGGCCGTGATCGAAGTCCCCGGCATCCTGTCCTTCCTGGCGAAGGGCGACTTCACCACCGAGGTCAAGGGCGTCAACAGCCTGCTCGATGAGTACCAGGCCAAGTACGGCAGCACCCTGCCGGACAACCCCATCTACGGGGACCGTGCCGGCCAGCCAATCCAGTACGTCCCCGTCATGGAAGTCACCTACTGGGGCTTCCGGATGATGATCGGCTTCGGCGGGATCGCCGCCCTCGCCGCCCTCGTGGCGCTCTGGGCCACGCGCAAGGGCACCGTGCCGGCCTCCCGCGGCCTCATGCGCCTGGCCGTGTTCGGCATCCTCGCGCCGTTCGGCGCCAACGCCGCAGGCTGGATCTTCACCGAGATGGGCCGCCAGCCGTTCGTCGTCGCCCCGAACCCGGACCCCAGCGGCATCGACCAGGTCTTCATGTTCACCGCCGCAGCCGTCTCACCCGGGGTTTCCGCCGGCGAAATCCTGACCTCGCTCGTGGTCCTGACCGCGATCTACGCCGTGCTGCTGGTGGTCGAGGTCAAACTCCTGGTCAAGTACATCCGCGGCGGCGTGGTGGCAGCCATGCCGGAACTCGCGCACGCCCCGGCCGGCAAGTCCGACGACGGCACGCCGCCGGGCGGTACACCGGGCAAGCCCGAGGGCGACGACGTCCTGGCCTTCGCCTACTAAGCGCCGGCTCCGCAAACCCACCTATCCAGCAACCCCACACGTAGAAGCGCAGAGGATTCTCAGCATGGAACTGCTACCCACCATCTGGTTCATTGCCATCGCGGTGCTGTGGACGGGCTATCTCTTTCTCGAGGGCTTCGACCTCGGCGTCGGCATGCTGATGAAGGGGTTCGCCCGCAACAACACAGAACGCCGAGTCCTGATCAACACGATCGGCCCGGTCTGGGACGGCAACGAAGTCTGGCTCCTGACCGCCGGCGGGGCCACCTTCGCGGCCTTCCCGCTGTGGTACGCCTCCTTGTTCTCCGCGCTGTACCTGCCGCTCCTGCTGGTCCTCGTGGCGCTCATCTTCCGTGCGGTCGCCTTTGAATACCGGGGCAAGGTGGACAACCCCCGGTGGCGTGCCCGGTGGGACTGGGCCATTTCGGCAGGCTCCTTCGTCGCGGCCTTCGGTGTCGGCGCCGCCCTGGCGCTGACCACCACCGGCCTGCCGGTTGACGCCAACGGGGACCGCGTAGGCGGCCCGTTTGCCTGGTTCAGCGGCTACGCCGTCCTCGGCGGCCTCGCCGTCGTCGGGTTCTCCCTCCTGCACGGGCTGGGCTTCCTGGCGCTGAAGACCGACGGCGAGGTCCGCCACCGTGCGCGGGCATGGTTTGTCCGGCTCCTGCCCGTTCTGCTGTTGCCGATCGCGGGCTGGGCGGTGAGCCTGCAGCTGCTCAGCGGCGAAGCGTGGACCATGGCCGCCGTCGTCGCCGCCGTCGTGGCGGCCGTGCTGGCCTGGAATTTCGCCCGCAAGGGCGCCGAAGGCCGCGCCTTCGTGTCGCTGGGTGCCTTCCTCCTGCTCGGCAGCGCCGCCATCTTCGGTGCCGCCTTCCCGGTGGTGCTGCCCTCCACCCTGGATCCGGCGTTCAACCTGACCATCTACAACGCCTCGTCCTCGGACTACACGCTGGGCCTGATGAGCATCGTGGCCTGCATCGGCCTGCCGCTGGTCCTGGCCTACCAGGCCTGGACGTACTGGGTGTTCCGGCGCCGGGTCAGCGCGGCCCACATCCCCGAGGCCCACAGCTTCCTGCCCGCGATTGCCGCCAAAGCCCTGGCACCCAAGGACTAACCGACTGATGAGAACCTTCCCCGCCGGCCCCGCAACCCGTTCCGCGCTCTACCTGCTGGGCCTGCTGGCCGCCCTGAAGGCCCTGTCGCTCGTTCTGATGGGTCAGGCCGTCGCATCGATGCTTGCCGGGCTGGCGGCGCAGGACCCTGCCTGGGCGGGGCAGCTCGCGCTGGGGGCCGCCGGGGCCGTGCTCCGGTCAGTGACCGTGTGGGCCCAGTCGGTGGCCTCGCGCCGGGCGGCGCTCGGCGTGAAGGAGGAGTTGCGCTCGCAGTTGCTGGCAAAGGCGCTCAGGACCGGGACGCGGACGGCCGGGCCCGCGGACGGCGGCCTCGCCGTCCTGGCCACCCGGGGGCTGGATGCCCTGGATAGCTACTACACCCAGTACCTGCCCGCACTCGTGAACTGCGCCGCCATCCCGCTGCTGCTGGGGGCGCGCATCCTGTTCGCGGACTGGATCAGCGCGGTGGTGATCGTCCTGACCGTCCCGCTGGTGCCCCTGTTCATGGTGCTGATCGGCCGGTACACCCAGGACCGGGTCCGGGAAGCCCAGTCGGCGCTGGCCAGGCTGTCCGGCCACATGCTCGAACTCGCCAAGGGCCTGCCCGTCCTGGTCGGCCTGGGCCGGGCAACTGCCCAGCGCAAGGCACTGGAGGACATGTCCGAGGAATACCGTTCCCGGACCATGGGCACGCTGCGCACGGCCTTCCTCTCAGCCCTGGCCCTGGAACTCATCGCGACGATTTCCGTGGCCGTGGTTGCCGTGTTCATCGGCGTCCGCCTGGTGCACGGCGACATGGCGCTCGAAGCCGGGCTCCTGGCGCTGATCCTGGCTCCGGACTGCTACCTGCCGCTCCGGGAGCTCGGCACCGCGCACCACGCGAGCGACGACGGCCGGGCCGCGCTCGCCGAGACCACCGCGGTGCTCGCCGAACCGGGCGCCGAGCCGCTCGTCCCGGCCCGGGCCATGGCACGGACCACCGGGCGGGACACCGCTGCTGCCGGGGCCGGTCTTCCGCACGTCACAGCCGCCGGTCTTCCCGACGTCACCGCGGACGGCTTGACGGTCCGCTTCCGCGGACGCACGGACGCCGCCGTCGGCCCGATCAGCTTCACCGCCGCCGCCGGCCGGATCACGGCCCTGGACGGGCCCAGCGGTGCGGGCAAGAGCACCATCCTCGGTGTCCTCGCCGGGACCGTCGGGACCGGCGCGGGAACCGAGGTTACCGGGCGGATCGGCGGATTTACGACGGCGGAGCTCGCCTGGGTGCCGCAGCACCCCGTCATGGTGGCCCCGACAGCGCTGGACGAGGTCCGCTTGTACTTGGGCGCAGACGACGATCCGGCTGCGCGGGGGTGCCTGGCAGCGGTGGCGGCGGGTCACCTCGCGGACAAGCACCCGGCCGAGCTGAGCCCGGGGGAGCTGCGGCGCGTGGCGCTGGCGCGTGGGCTGGCAAGAATCGAGGCCGGCGCCACCGTGCTGCTCCTCGATGAACCGACCGCCCACCTGGACCGTGAGTCGGCCACCGTGGTCAGCCGGGCACTCTCCGGCCTCCGGGGCCGCGTCACCGTATTGCTCGTGGCGCACGACCGGCAGACGCGGGAGCTGGCCGACGAGCTCGTCGCGGTCGCGCCGCACAGCCGGTACAACAGCATCCCGGAGCCGGAACCCGTCGTGCCGGCGCCGTCGACCGCCGCGGCCGCGGTCCCGGCCCCTGTCCCGGTGTCGGGAACAGGGGTCCCCGCGCGGCATGCCACAGCCAAAGCGTCCGCCCCGGCACCTTCACCGGCGCCCGCACCGATTACGGCACTCCTGCGAGGTCTGCTGGCTCCCGTCGCAGGCCGCTTCACGGCCGCCGGAGCCGTGGGGACCCTGGCGGCGCTGTTCGCCGTCGCCCTCGCCGGACTGTCCGGCTGGCTGATCATCCGCGCCAGTGAACAGCCGCCCATTCTGTACCTGCTCACCGCGATCGTCGGCGTGAGGTTCTTCGGCGTCGGCAGGGCGGCGCTGCGGTACGCCGAGCGGCTGCTGCTGCACGACGCCGTGTTCGCCGCCCTGACCAGGCTACGCGGCCGGCTCTGGGAGTCGCTGAGCCGCCGCGCCCTGTCGCTGCGTCGGCTCCTGCAGGGCGGCAACGTCCTGGGAACGGTGGTGGACGACGTCGACACGGTCCGGGATCTCCTGCCCCGCGTCGTGCTGCCGCCGGTGATCGCAGCCGCTGTCGCCGCGGCGGCGATGATCGGGGTTAGTGTGCTGCTCCCGGCGGCGCTTCCCGCCGTCGTAACTTCCGCGATCCTGAGCATTGTCATCGCCCCGGCGCTGGCGTTGGCGGCCGACCGCATGTCCGCAGGCACGGAACAGCGCCTCCGCTCCGGCGTGCTGCGGGATGTCGCCGCAGCCCTGGATGCCCGTGCAGAACTTCACGTCAACGGCGTGACTGGTCCCGTGCTTGGTGCGATCGGGAAGGCCGACCGGTCCGCCACCGCCGCCTCCCAGCGTCAGGCGTGGGCCGAAGGCCTCGGCCAGTCCCTGACGGTCCTCGCCTGCGCCGGCGCGGCGCTGGCCAGCGCCGTCCTGGCCGCGCCGCAGGTTCTTGGCGGTGCGGTCCAGCCGGCGACGGTCGCCGTCGTCGTCCTGGCACAGCTCGCCCTCGTGGAACCGTATGCGGCCATCACGACGGCGGTGCGGCAGTACCCGGCGCTGCGTGCAGTGCTGCGGCGCATCGATGAGGCCGGCGTCCTGGAACCGGGGACGCGGCGGGACCAGGAAGGTCCCGAGACGGCGACCGGCGGACTGGTGCACATTGCGGGGCTGCCAGGCGGCAGGCCCGGCATCGAGCTGGCCGATCTCGCCGCGGCGTGGCCAGGCGGCGGCAACGTCTTCACCGGTCTCACGGCCACGGCCGCCCCGGGACGCTGGCTGGCCGTCACCGGTGCCTCCGGCTCCGGAAAATCCACCTTGCTCGCCGTGATCCTGGGTTTCCTCCCGGCCGCCGGCGGCCAGCTGTTCCTGAGCGGCCGGGCAGCGTGGTGCCCGCAGGAGGCGCATCTGTTCGACTCCACCATCCGCGGCAATCTTCTGCTGGGCCGGCCGGAGCAGCCGGCGGCGGGCCGTGGCGGCGTGGGCGGGGAGGAGCAGATGCACGCGGCGCTCAACGCCGTGGGGCTTGGACCGGTGATGGCCCGCCTCGAGCACGGACTGGACACCCGGATCGGGCCGGGCGGGGCGTTCCTCAGCGGCGGGGAGCGCCAGCGGCTCGCCGTTGCGCGGACGCTCATGACCGGGGCGGATGTCATCCTGCTTGACGAACCGACGGCGCACCTTGATGCGGAGGCGGGGCGGCTGATGCTCGCCCAGCTGAGGGACGGTCTGCAGGACCGGACCGTGGTCCTCGTGACACACAATCCGGACGACATCGACCCGGCCGATCACCGCCTGGACCTCGATGCCGCGGCTGCTTCCGGCGAGGGACCGGCCCCGGCGGCGGTGCTGGCGCTCGGGTAAGGCGGCCGTTAGCCTGTTGCAATGAACCGACTCGGTGAGCCACAGCCCCGGCCCGCGCTCGATCCGCGGCTCAGCTGGCGGGCGCCGGAACAGCGCGACCTGGAGGCCTGGGCGGCATTGATCGCCCGCACGGCCGCCGTCGAGCAACCCGTCTGGTTCGAGCGCCGCGCGGACCTGGAACAAATCATGGAGTCGAAGAACAACCCGGTGGCGGCGAACGCCATCCTCGGCATCGACCCGGATGGTGTCGCACGGGCGTACGCCCGGATCACCAAGAACCAGGACGGTGACAAGGCCACCGGGTACGGCTGCGTCGATCCCGAATGGCAAGGGAGCGGGATCGGCACCGGGCTGCTGGGCTGGATGGAGGACCGCACGCGGGAGCGCTTCGCCGAGGACGCCGGGGGTGCGGCGGGTTCCATGGGCGAGCCGGCGGCGGCAACGGCGACGATACAGGCGTCGCGCCCGAAACTGCGGCTCTACATGGAGCAGCAGCACCAGCACCAGGCGGCCCTGTTCGCCGAATCCGGCTACAGCGTCGTCCGCTACTACAACGAGATGCACCGGCCGCTGGGCCAGGACCTGCCGGCCGTGGTCCTGGATCCCGGGCTGGAGTTGGTGACCTTCGGCCCGGAGCTGCATGAGCCCGTCCGGCTGGCCCACAATGCGGCCTTTCAGGACCACTGGGGCAGCGAACCGCGGGATGAAGAGGGCTGGGGATTCGTCGTGAACGATCCCCAGGCCCGCCCGGACCTCAGCGGAGTGGTGCTGGAGAGGGCCACGGGAATGGTGGCGGGCTATCAGCTCGCCACGCACGACGCCGAGGCGGCCCTGACGCGCGGCGTCCGCGAGGGCTACACGGAGCTCCTCGGGGTGAGGCGGGAGTTCCGTGGCCGGGGCATCGCGCAGGCGCTGCTCTCTGATGCCATGCGCCGCTTCGCCGCTGCGGGCATGGACGTGGCGTCCCTGGACGTCGATTCGGAAAACCCGACCGGCGCCCTGGCCCTCTACGTCAAGATGGGGTACGCCCCGGTAAACCGGAGCATGGCATGGGACAAGGAGCTCCCGCCGGCTGCGGGGTGTGGCCTGTCACCGGTGCCGGCTGCAGCCGGACATGCCGTGCAGTTCAGGGCCGCACTGGCCTCAGGCATGGCATAGACTTCCGGCATGGGACTAATAATCACACTACTTATTATTTGGCTGATTCTTTCGATTCTCGGCTTCGCCGTGAAGGGCTTGTTGTGGCTGGCCATCATCGGCCTGGTGCTGCTGGTGGCAACCGCGGTCTGGGGCTGGGTGAAGCGGAAGGCCAGGGCCTGACGCGGGTGGTTTGATCTCAAGCGGCGGCGGCCGGTTCCTCACGGGGCCGGCCGCCGTTTTGTTTTGCCGTTCTGCTTGCCGTTCTGCTTGCCGGGCGTCGTGCCGCCGGGACAGCGAAGCTGAGGGCGCGCGTGCCGTCAGCCGTCTACATCGTGGAGGTGATGGACGACGTCGTGCAGGAAGTACTGTGCAAAAGTCAGGACGGTGAACACCGAGCCGTTGCTCCTCGTGCCCTTGCGGTTCCAGTCGTCTTCAGTGACGCGGGCGAACGACGCGGCAATCTGCTCGCCCTCTGCAGTCAGTTCGGCACCGACCTCGGCCGGGTCGGAGTTGGCGTAGTCCTTTTCGACTGCTGTCCGGTCCTGGTCCCAGTCATCGAAGCGGGCGTCGTCCTCGGTCAGCATGAGCTGCAGGCGGTGATCGAAGAGTGTGAAGACGTCGCGGACGTGGCAGGCGTACTCAAGAACGGACCAGGTGGATTCGTCGGGCCGTTCCGCCGCGTCCGGCCGGCGGAGCGCGGCACGCCAGCGGGGGAGCATGCTGATGACGATTCCAGGCACGGTGGCCGGCGTTGCCACCGACGCATCAAAACCGCACTCGGGGCACGGCTGTGAGAGGACCCAGGTCCAGTCTTTTGTATCCGGGATGATAGGCATGCCTGCAGTGTAGGTGCATTTGTGCTCCGCCCGGCACCTCCGTCCATGATGGCGTCATCCCCGGCGTTGCATGGGGGCGAAAAAGTCAGACCCCCTTGCGAGACTGTTGCTATGGAAGCCGGCAGGGATTTCATAGCGTTCGGGCAGGACGTGCAGGGCACGGACTGTTGTCGGGGCGCGGGCGGGGCCGGGCTGGCCGGGCCTGCCGGGCGGTCCGGGGCCGGGGCGAAGAATGTCAGACCCCCTTGCCAGACTGTGGGTATGGAAGCCGGCAGGGATTTCATACCGTTTGGGCAGGTCGTGGAGGGCACGGACCGTGACTGTTGCAGCGGCGCGGGCGGCGCCGGCCTGGCTGATGCCGGGGCGGCCGGGGTTTCCGGGGTGGGCGGTGTGCTGGCCGGGGTCCGGCAGTTGTGTGCGGGTGTGGTGGAGGATTCGGCGCTGTGGGATTTGGGGGCGGCGTCGGACTTTGCCGGCGGGGTCGAGGAGATCTCGCGCGCGGTGGAGTATTTGCAGCTGGTCGCGGCGTCGGCGGTGGACCGGGCCCGGACGCAGTCCGCCGCGGCCGCGGCGCCGGGCATGTCATGGACCACGGGCTGGCGCGACGAGGACCCGGCCTCCGACGAGAACTCCGGAACCACGGCACCCGTGCCCGTGGAACCACCGTCGGCCGCGGCCACGGGATCGGATGACGGGTATCGGAACACGGTGGAGTTTTTGCGGGCGCGGCTGCGGATCGGGGCAGCGGAAGCCCGGGGCCGGTTGGCGCTGGGCGCGGGCGTGCTGCCCCGGCAGGGCCTGGCCGGGCGGAGCGAGGCGGCCGTGCACGCCGAGCTCGGGGCCGCGGTTGCGGCCGGCGCGGTGGGGTCCCGGGCCGCGGCGGTCATCGAGGCCGCGCTGGGCCGGGTCCGGCATGTGGGCGACGCGGCGGCCGCGGCCCGGATGGAGCATGCCCTGACCCGCACGGCGGCGGAGAACGACACGGATTTCCTGGCCCGGGTCGCGCGGAGCTGGGCCGAGGCGATGGACCAGGACGGGGCCGAGCCCTCCGAGGAGCTGCTGCGCCAGCGCCAGGGCGCGTTTATCCGCCGGCAGCGCAACGGGCTGCATCATCTGGAGATTTTCGCGACGGCCGAGCAGTTCGAACAGCTCGTCACCGTGATGAACACCGCCACCAACCCCCGCACCGGCACCGGCAGCGGGACAGGGGCCGGCCACGGGGCCATGAATGCTCCCGCAGCGGACACACCCGAGGATGCCGGCCACGGGTCCGAGCCGGCCACTGACGGTCCGGCCGGACCGGCCGCGGTCCAGGAACCGGCTCAGGACTGGGCACCCGCCGCGACGGGCGGTGCGGGGTGGGAGACCGGGCCGGCCGCCGGTGCGGGCTGGATCGTCGGCCCGGCGGCCGTCTCGGCCAGCGATACCCGTGCCGGCGTCGTGTCGACCAGTGCGGCCGGGGCTACCGGGGACGAGTTCGTTTCCGACCCCGGGCCCGGTTATGGTTTCGGTCCCGTGCCTGATCCCGGACCCGGGGATCATCGGGCCGAGGCCGGGGACACCGGGGCCGGGGGCCTGGATCGGAGGACCCGGGCACAGAAACAGCTCGACGGCCTGGTCGGGGCCTGCCAGATCTCCCTCGCCGCCGGCACCCTGCCCGCCTCGGGCGGTCTGCGCCCGCAGGTCATGGTCACCATCGACTATCGGGACCTGCTGGCCCGGCTCGGCAACGGCACGGGCACTACGTCGGATTCCGCAGCCCCCGCAGGTACCGCAACCGACTGCCCTGTGCATATGGCGGGCACCGTGGATGTGGCCGGCACCGTAGATATGGCGGGCACTGTGGATATGGCGGGCACTGTGGGTGCGGCCGGTTCGGGACGGCGCACCGGGGGTCTGCCGGGGACCGGGTCGCTGCTGTTCACCGGCCCGGTCACCGACTCGACCATCCGCAAGATCGCCTGCGACGCGGACATCATCCCGGTCCTGCTCGGCACCGCAGACCGGGTCCTGGACATCGGCCGCGCCTCCCGGATCTTCCCGCCCCACATCCGCAAGGCCCTGATCGCCCGGGACCAGGGCTGCGCGTTCCCCGGCTGCACCATCCCCGCCTCCTGGTGCGAGGCCCACCACATCGACTACTGGTCCCGCGGCGGCAGCACCGGCACCGAAAACGGCACCCTGCTCTGCTCCCACCACCACCACCTGATCCACAAAGAACACTGGACCATCCGCGTCCGCGCCGGCATCCCCTGGTTCATCCCGCCACCCCACATCGACCCCGCCCAAACACCCCGACGCAACAACTACTTCCACCCCGCCCGGCTCGATCCCGCCGCATGACTCTGGCCCGTGCCTGAATCAACGTCCGAGTCGAGTCAAAGGACCGCCACAGATACGCGTTGCTCGAGGTTTGACGGGCGCGGATTTCCGGCTCCCAAATCCGCAGCCGAAATCCGGCTCCGGTACCCAGTTACGCGCGTTCGCCGGAGGAGTAAGATTCCTTCCGGGGGGCGGGCCTGGAAAGAGAATAGCCATGCTCAAGGATTGGCAAGTTAGTGCTGTGCTGCCGGCCGCGGATCTTGCCCGCGCGCGTGCTTTCTACCGTGACAAGCTGGGACTCGAACCCGACAATCCGGATGCCGACGACAATCTGATGTACACATGTGGCGGCGGAACCCGGTTTCTCCTGTACCAGACTCCCAATGCGGGCAGTGCGAAAAACACGCAGATCGGATGGGCCGTAGACGACCTTCCGGCCGCCGTCGCGGAACTTCGGGCCAAGGGCGTCGTTTTCGAAGAATACGATTTCCCGGGCCTGAAAACTGAGGACGGCATTGCCTCCACTCCGGATGGGAGTACGGCCGCCTGGTTCCTCGATACCGAAGGCAACATCCTGAGTTTGAACCACATGGCGTAGGCGCCCCGCACTGACTGCGATCAAGTCGGTGCCGGGTGGCCGGCTGCCGGTAAAGAAATGACGAGCCCGGTGGGGCGGCGTAAATGCGACTCCACCGGGCTCTGCACGTTCAGTCGGCGAGGGTCGGCACACCACTGCCAGGACCGTCACAGGACCACGGCCCATGCCGGCGGCGGCACCTCGAATGCGAAATGTCGCGCCGAGTTGCGCCCATTCGCCACAAATGGCCGCAAAGCGGGGCAGTTTAGCGGCCATACGTGACGAATGGACCGCCGAACGGACAGACGAACGGGTGAGTCCCGCCCGGCCCCCTCGGGAGAGCCGCGGCCCTGCACTCTTCTACTCGGGAGCGACTCAAGCCGCGGCACCGCCACGTTCCGGCTTGCCGGTCAGGCCCGCCCATTCGCCACAAATGGCCGCAATGTCGCGCCGAGTCGCGCCCATTCGCCACAAATGGCCGCAAAGTCGGGCAGTTTAGCGGCCATACGTGACGAATGAACGAACCGACGAGTTGACGAACGGACACCCTAACGGAAGAGCCCCGCCCGGACCCATTGGGACGAGCCGAGGCCCTGCGCCCTATTCCTCGGCAGCGGCCTCCGGAGCCACGTCGGCCTCGGCAGCCCAGGCCATGCTGGGGCCGATGGCGTCGATTGCCTGGGACAGCGGGATTCCGGAGCCGTCGCGCCGTCCGTGCTCGCCCGGGAGTGAGCGTGCCACGCCGGCGAGGGACGATGCCTTGGCCGGACCGTGGCCGGCCCAGCCGAGGAGCAGGGTGTCCTCGCCCTTGAGGAAACGGTGGGCGCGCACACCGGCCGTCGCCCGGCCCTTGGACGGGTATTCGGCCAGCGCGGTGACCTTCGCAGCCCCGGGAGCGGTGCCCGGCAGGGCCCCTTCCGTGCCGGCAATGGTCACAACCACGGCGGCAGCGTCAGCGGGGCTGGCCGTTCCGAAGAACAGGACCCGGTCCCCGGCTGCCAGTTTGATCCCGGCCATGCCGCCGGCGGTGCGGCCCTGCGGGCGGACGGCGGAGGCGCTGAAGCGCAGCAGCTGGGCCTGCCGGGTGATGAAGACGAGGTCGACGTCGTCGGACCCGGCGGGCGCAACGCCAACCACGGTGTCCTTGTCCTTGAGGGCAATCACTTCCCAGTCCTCGCGGTTCAGCGGATAGTCCGGCTGCACCCGCTTGACCACGCCCTGGGCGGTCCCGATGGCGAGGACGTGGTCCAGCGGCGCGAAGGCCACCAGCGATTCTCCCTTCAGGAGCGTGATGAAGTCCTTGGCCGGCACGCCGCCGGCCATGTTCGGCGTTCCCGACGTCGGCGGCAGCACGGGCATGTCCATGACCTGCAGGCGCAGCATGCGGCCCTGCGACGTCACTGCGGCGATCTCACCGCGGGCCGAGGACTTGACCACGGAGGAGAAGACGTCGTGCCGGGTCCGGGGCCCGGCTTCGGCCAGGCTTTCCTGGTTGGCGGTGCGGGCGATCTGCCCGGAAGCGGTGAGGATCGCCCAGCAGGGATCGTCCGCGATCTCCAGGGCCAGCGGGGCCGCCTTGCCCTTGGCGCCGGCCACCGCGCCGGCAGCGGCCACGGTGGGGGAGACGGCCTCGGATTCCAGCAGGACGGTGCGGCGCGGGGTGCCGTATTTCTCCGCGATCTCACCGAGCTCGTCCGAGACGAGGGCGCGGAGCAGTTCGGGCGAGCCCAGGATGGCCTCGAGTTCGGCGATCTCCCGGCGGAGCTCCTCCTGCTCCTTCTCCAGTTCGATCCGCGAGAACTTGGTCAGCTGCCGCAGCCGCAGTTCCAGGATGTAGTTGGCCTGGACCTCGGAGAGGTCGTAGATAGACATCAGCCGGGTCCGCGCCGCGGCGGCCTCGTCGGAGGACCGGATGATCTGGATGACCTCGTCGATGTCCACGATCGCGACCAACAGGCCTTCGACCAGGTGCAGGCGGTCCTTCTTCTTCCCCAGCCGGAAGGAGGTGCGGCGGCGCACCACGTTGATCCGGTGGTCCACGTAAACCGAGAGCAGCTGGAGCAGCCCCAGGGTCTGCGGCTGGCCGTCCACCAGAGTGACGTTGTTGATGCCGAAGGAATCTTCCATCGGGGTGAAGCGGTAGAGCTGCTGCAGGACGGCGTTGGGATTGAACCCGTTCTTGAGTTCAATGACCAGGCGGAGGCCGTGCTTGCGGTCCGTGAGGTCCACGATGTCGCTGATGCCGGTGAGTTTCTTGCCGTTGACGGCGTCCTTGATCTTCTCGATCACCTTCTCCGGCCCCACCATGTACGGCAGTTCCGTGACCACCAGGCCGGTGCGGCGGGCTGAGAGCTGCTCGATATCCACCTTCGCCCGGGTCTTGAAGGAGCCGCGGCCCGTGGCATAGGCGTCGCGGATGCCGTCCAGGCCCACGATCCGGCCGCCGGTCGGCAGGTCGGGGCCGGGGACAAACTTCATGACGTCCTCGAGCGTGGCGTCCGGGTTCGCGATCAGGTGCCGTGCGGCGGCGATGACTTCCACCAGGTTGTGCGGGGCCATGTTCGTGGCCATGCCGACGGCGATGCCCGTGGCGCCGTTGACCAGCAGGTTGGGGAACGCGGCCGGCAGCACGTCCGGCTGGGTCAGCTGGTTGTCGTAGTTGGGAACGAAGTCGACGACGTCCTCGTCGAGGTGGTCGGTGAGGGTCAGGGCCGCGGCAGCGAGCCGGGCCTCGGTGTACCGGGGCGCCGCCGGACCGTCGTCGAGCGAGCCGAAGTTGCCGTGCCCGTCGATCAGCGGCAGCCGCAGGGAGAAGTCCTGGGCCATGCGCACCATGGCGTCGTAGATCGCGGCGTCGCCGTGCGGGTGCAGCTTGCCCATGACCTCGCCCACCACGCGGGCGCTCTTGACGTGACCGCGGTCCGGGCGGAGCCCCATGTCGCTCATCATGTAAAGGATGCGCCGCTGCACGGGCTTCAGTCCGTCACGGGCGTCCGGGAGGGCCCGCGAATAGATGACTGAATAGGCGTACTCGAGGAACGAGCCTTCCATCTCGGAGGTGACATCGATATCGACGATGTTCTCAACGAAATTTCCTGCGGAATCTTGGCTGGCGTCCCCTGCCGGGGGCGTGGTTTGGCGGCGGGCCATGGGGCTGGTGGGTCCTTCTGAGGGGTGCTGAACGGGTACTGCGTAAGTTTATGACTAGGCTAAGCCTATGGTGGATCAGCCCTCTGACGGCGTATATCCGGAATATTGGGAAGCCGATGTTGTCCTGCGCGACGGCGGCACAGCGCATCTGCGCCCCATCCACCCCTCCGACGCGGACGCTGTCCAGGCCTTCCACGTGGGCCAATCCCAGAAGTCCATCTACATGCGGTTTTTCGCCTTCAAGTCCCGCCTGACCAGCAAGGAACTCAAACGGTTCACCGAGGTGGACTACAAGGACCGGGTGGCCCTGGTGATCACCATAGGCGGGGAAATCCTGGGGATCGGCCGCTACGACCGGCTCGACGACCCCGCGGAGGCCGAGGTCGCCTTCAACATCGCCGATGCCCACCAGGGCCGCGGGATCGGCTCCATCCTGTTGGAGCACCTCGCGGCCGCCGCCCGGGAAAACGGGATCCGCAAGTTCAGCGCCGAAGTGCTTCCCGAGAACCGCAAGATGCTCGCGGTGTTTTCCGACGCCGGCTATGACGTCAAGCGGCACTTCGACGACGGCGTCGTCAGCCTGGAATTCAACATCGACCCCACGGAGAAGTCCCGGGCCGTGATGGAATCCCGGGAGCACCGCGCCGAGGCGCGTAGCATCCAGGAACTGCTCGCCCCGTCCTCCGTGGCCGTCATCGGGGCCAGCCGCAAATGGGGAACAGTCGGCTACCAGCTGCTGGAGCACATCATCGAAGGCGGCTTCACCGGGCCCGTCTACGCCATCAACCCTGAAGCCCTCGAACTGGCCGGGATGCTCTCCTTCGCCCGGCTCTCCGAAGTGCCGGGCCCGGTCAAGCTGGCCATCATCGCCGTCCCGTACGACGAAGTCCCCAAAGTGGTCCAGGAGTGCGGCGCTGCCGGGGTGAAGGGGATTGTGGTGGCCACCGCAGGGTACGCGGACGACGGCGAACGCGGCCTGGCCCGGCAGCGCGAACTCGTGCGCGAGGCCCGTGCCAACGGGATGCGCGTGATCGGGCCGGCCTCGCTGGGCATCGTCAACACCAACCCGGCGGTGTCGCTCAACGCCTCGATGGCGCCCGCACTGGCCCGCCGCGGCGGCCTGGGCCTCTTCAGCCAGTCGGCCGCGATCGGAGTTTCCCTCTACGCCGCCTCCAGCCGCCGCCGCGTGGGCATCTCGACGTTTCTCTCCGCCGGGAACCGCGCCGACGTCTCCGGCAACGACCTCATGCAGTACTGGGAGGACGACGCCGACACCACCGCCGTCGGCCTGTACCTGGAATCGATCGGCAACCCGCGCAAGTTCTCCCGGCTGGCCCGCCGCCTGGCCCGGACCAAGCCCGTGATCGTCGCCAAATCCGATGCCATGGGACTGAACCTCCCGCCGGGCCATGCCGTCCGCACCACCCAGGCGCCGGCCGAGGCGTTGGATGCCATGATGCGCCAGGCCGGCGTGATCCGGGTCGAGACCATCGAAGAGCTCATGGACGTCGCCCAGATCGTGTCGAGCCAGCCGCTGCCCAAAGGCCCCGGCATCGCCGTCTTCAGCAATTCCCGCGCACTGGGCAAGGTGGTGGCGGACAGTGCCGCGGTCCAGGGCCTCGGGGTGGAAAGGATCGTCGCGGACGTCGACCTCGATGCCGGCATGTCCCGCGCGCTGCCGGCCCTGCGCCGGAGCCTGCAGGAAACCCTGACCTCGGATGCCGTCCACGCGGTGGTCGTGGCGCTCCTTCCGGCGCGCGGGCTCACGGTCGAGAAGATCGCCGGAGTGCTGGCGGAGTGTTCCGCGGCGGCCGGCAAGCCTGTGGTCGCCGCCTTCAGCGGAATCCTTGATCCGTCCATCTATGTGGAGGGCATGGTGGGCGCGGAGCCCGAGCAACCCCACCAGCCCCTCCTGACGCCGCCGGTTCCTTGCTACTCCAACCCGGGCGCGGCGGTGGCGGCTCTGTCCGCCGTCGTGCGATACGCCCAGTGGCTGGACCGGGACCAGGGCTTGTTCGTCGAACCGGAGGGCTGCCGCCCGGAGGCGGCCAGGGCGGACCTGGAACAGCTGCTGCGCAACGTGGGCGGCGAACAGCTCGTTCGGCTGGACCAGGACACGGCCGCACGGCTGCTGGGCCACTACGGAATCCGCGTGGTTCCGTCGGTCGGGTTCAAGACGCCCGAGGAAGCCGTGGCGGCAGCCGAGCTGCTCGGCTGGCCGGTGGTGCTCAAGACCACGGACCCGGCACTGCGGCACCGGCTGGACCTGGGCGGGGTGCGGCTGGACATCCGGGACGCCGATTCGCTGCGGCGCAACGTGCTGGAGATGCGCAAGTCGCTGGAGCGCTATGGCTCACCGTCCCTGGAGGTGCAGACCATGGTGCCGGTGGGGCAGGCCTGCACGTTCCGTGCCATTGAAGACCCGCTGCTGGGCCCGGTGATCTCCTTCGGCCTCGCCGGCGACGCCGTGAACCTGCTCGACGACTGGGCCCACCGGGTCCCGCCGCTGTCCGGCTCCGACGTACACGATTTCATCCGGGCGCCCCGGGCCTCCAGGAAGCTGTTCGGCTACCAGGGGTTGCCCGCCGTCGACGTTGCGGCGCTGGAGGACCTCGCGGCCCGGCTCACCCGGCTCAAGGACAACCATCCGGAGGTGGCGCTGGTCCACTTCAACCCCGTGCTTGCCGGGCCCGACGGCGCCTCCATCCTGGCCGCCGACGTCCGGATCGCCAATGCCGCCCAGCGCACGGACACCGCCCGCCGCGCGATGCGCAGCTAGGCCGGCAGTTAGCAAGTCCCCAGCCGATCTGTGAAAATGGAGATCATGAGTTCCCTGCCTCCAACACCCAAGCCGCTGGCGACCGCCCCCGGACGCCAGGCCGCGCACCACCACGGACTCCATGACCACAGTGCGCAGGGCCAGAGCCTGGAAGGGGCGCTGCAGCAGGCCGGCTTCTACCCGCGGCTCGTGGCCGACGTCGTCGCCGACGCCTTGGACGGCCGCGACTGCGTGGCCCACCTCGTCCACCTGGAGACGCACTTCGACCGGGCTGAAGTCCGGCGCCACATCACGGTCCTGGTGCTGACGGAGGACATGTTGGTGATCACCCACGTTGACGACCAGCAACTTGATGAAGCCGGCGAACAGACTGTCGCCCAGGTGTCCACCGAGTCCGTCCCCGTGACGCAGATCGGCTCGGTGGTCCTGAGCTACGTCTACGCCCAGCCGCAGGACTACAAGCCCTCCGACCCCGTGCGCGAGTTGACGCTGTCGATCGCCTGGTCCGGAGGCCAGCGCCTCGACATGGGCCCGGCCACCTGCGGGGACCCGCAGTGCGAGGCCGACCACGGCTACAGCGGCACGATTGCGCAGGAGGACATCGTCCTGCGGATCAGCGCCGAGGCCGACGGCCTGCAGGCCGTGCAGGACGCCAAGCTGTTCGCCCGGGCACTGCGCGCCGTGAACACCGGTTCCGCCGCGCCGGTCCAGCACATCGGGCCAGGCCTGCCGCCACGGCCCCGGATGGGCGTTTTCTCCAACCGGCTCAGCCGCGGCCACCAGCGCTGACATGGCTCACGTCCGTGAGCCGGAACTGACTGCGACCGCCCCGGTGCCCGCCGCCGTCGCCGCGTCACCGCTTCCGCCCGCCCCGGCCTATGGCCGCCGCTCCATCGCCGAGGTCCTCACCAGCGCCGCGGCAAGCCTCGGCGTTCCGGGATTCAAGAACACCCTGCACCTTCCGGCCGCCCAAAAAGTGTGTGTGGTGCTGGCTGACGGGCTGGGCCGCAACCTCCTGAAGCAGAAGACCGCCCACACGCCGTTCCTGCGCTCAGTCCTGCAGGCTGACCAGGGCAAGGTGCCCGTGTCGTTGGACTCGGCCTTCCCGTCCACCACCGCGGCCTCGCTGGCGAGCTTCGGCACCGGACTCCCGGCGGGCCAGCACGGCCTGGTGGGCTACGACGTCCTCGACCCGGACCAGGACAGGGTTGTGAACATGCTCGGCAACTGGGACGCCGACGTCGACCCGCACGAATGGCAGCCGTTCCCCACCGTCTTTGAACGGGCCGCCGGGCATGTTGACGTGACGACGGTCAGCCTCCCGCAGTTCAGCAACTCGTCGATGACCCAGGCGGCGCTGCGCGGCGGCCGGTTCAGCACCGGAACGACCTCGCACGCCCGGACCGGGGCGGCCGCCGGGGCCATGGCCGGTGCCGGGGCCGCACTGATGTACTTCTACGTCAATGCACTCGACAAGGCCGGCCACCGGCACGGCTGCCAGTCACCGCAATGGGAGCACCAGCTCGAGGAACTCGACGCCACAGTGCGGCGGCTCAACGCGGCGCTCCCGCCCGGCACCACGGTGCTGCTGACGGCGGACCATGGCATGGTGGATGTGCCCGAATCCCAGCGGATCGACTACTCCGCGGAGCCGGCCCTGCTCGCAGGGGTGCGGCACACGGCCGGCGAACCGCGGATGGTCCACCTGTACCTTGAGGACGGAACGGACGACGCCGCCCGGAGCCGGCTGCTGGAAAACTGGCGGTCGCGCTTTGGCGAGAGGATCTGGGCCTTCACCCGTCAGGAGGCGATCGCCGGCGGCCTGTTCGGTGACGTGCGCGCCGAAGTCGCCCCGCGGATCGGCGACGTCATGATTGCGGCCCGGGACTCCCTGGCGCTCTACGACATGCGGCGGGTCCGGCCGACGGCCCTGGAGGTTGTGGGCCAGCACGGATCGCTGACGAAGGCGGAGCGCGAAGTGCCGCTGCTGTGCTTCACCGCCGACGGCAGTAAAGCGCCGCGCCGCTAGGGCCGCCGCCGGGCGGTCGCCGGTTATTGGTCGTTTCGGGTACCGAAGACGATTTCGTCCCAGCTGGGCACGCTTGATCTTTTCGGCTTGGCCGGTTGGCGTTCCGGCTGGTCCGTGCCGCCGTCGTTCCGGGCAGCGCCCTGGGCCTCGCGCTGCTGCCGGCGGGAGCTTCCGCCGCCGATCAGTTCGTCCAGGCCCGGGCTGGCGGTCGGGTTCTTGACGACCGGGCGCAGCTGTGAAGCCGCGATGGTGACTTCCCGGGTCTCCGTGCTGACGCCGTCATGCAGTTTCAGGACGTCGTCCTCCTCCGGCAGTCGCGGCGCCAGGGTCAGGCGGGACAGCATGGAGGGCCGGCCGTCGCGGCGGCGCGTGAATGGATCAGTTTCCGATGCGGCCGCATCCGAGGCCGTGGCGGCAGGCTGGGCGGTCCCGGTGTAGTCCGCTTCGGCGTCGTTTGCCTCTGCGCCCAGAGTGACGGTCTCCGCATCGGCTCCCGCCGGAACCTCGTGCGCCGCCGGCGCGTCATGGGATTCGGCGTGGTCAGGATCCTCGGCGTCGTCGTCCGAACCTTCGGCCAGGTCGGCGGCCCTGGGGTGGGCGGCCGGAATGCCCGAGGCCATGAGCATGGCGAGGGCATCGTCCGCGTCCTCATCCACCCCGATCCGGTGTCCCCGCCGGGAGCGGAGCATGTCCAGCAGCCCGTCAGCGTCCTGCTCCTGGTGGATCCGGTCCTGCTGCAGCAACATCTGGTGGATGATGCTGTGCTGGCCGGTGGCCGTGCGGGCCGCGGCTTCGGCGTCGGTTTCAAAATCAAAGGGCCGGTCGGAGACGGCGGTCAGCCGGCGCGTGGGCACGGGGCCCTCGAGCGGCTCAAGCTCGCTCAGCTGCTGGGCCCACCGGTTGGCATTGTGGAGGGACTTCCGGGCGGGGTGGAAGGTCCACATCGCCGGCGGCTCCTCGCCGATCCCGGTCGGTCCGCCAGGTTTGGGCTCGAAGCGGGCCACCACGTTCCAACTCCCGTCGGGACGCCGCCAGGAGTCCCATTCCAGCGTTGAGGGTTCCACGCCGTGGGCCCGGAGGCGGTGCTCAACCATGTCGCTGAGGGACGCCGGATTGTCGCCGAAGACGGACCGGTAGATGTCGTGGCCAGGGGCGGGGGCGGCGACTTCGACCTTGCGTGCCTGCTCGGCAATGTATTCGCGTTCGGCGAGAACGGGTCCTTCATAGCGCTGGACCTTCTCCAGCGGGATACCGGAAAGTTCCGCCACTTCCGCGGCGGTGGCTCCGTTGCGGATCCTGGTCTGGATGTCGCGCGGGGACATGGCAATGGGGGACGCGGCCGCGCTGGACGCGGCCTTCGCCGCCGTCCGGCTGGCTGCCACCCGCAGTGCTTCATCGATCGGCAGCTGGAACATCTCGCCGCCGGTGCCACTCAACAGGAGATGTGCTCCGTCGTCGTGGACGCCTACAAGCCGTAGATCCTGCATACAAATCCTCCACCCTGGCATTACTAACAATCGAAACTCTGCCACCAGCGGGACGGATTTCGGGTTAGGACGTCTGGCGCGCCGTGATATTCCGCGACTTTCCGCCGGTTTTGCCTGGGCCGGGGAAGATGCCGGGAGGATCGGACCGGCGGGCTCTGGCGTTCGGCAGCCGCTTAAGCAAAAATGGCCGACACCGGGCACAAAAACCGCATGTCCGGCGTTGACATCGGTGAACCGCTCCGGAGCCCAGGGTTACCGCCCGGCAGGGCCATCCGGCAACGGCGAACCAATCGAGCGAATGCGGAGTGTGAGCAACAAATAATGGCGACTGATTACGACGCGCCGCGCAAGACTGAAGAGGACCTCAGCGAGGATTCCATCGAGGCCCTGAAGACGCGGCGTACGGAGAAGCCTTCCGCTGTGGTGGATGAAGACGAATCCGACCTCGCCGAAGGCTACGAACTTCCCGGCGCTGATTTGTCCGGGGAGGAACTGCTGGTGCGTGTCCTGCCCGCCCAGGCGGACGAATTCACCTGTGCTTCGTGCTTCCTGGTCCGCCACCGCTCGCAGATTGCCCGCGAAAAGGACGGCCTCAAATACTGCAAGGAGTGCGAAGGGTAGGCAGCTGCGTCAGGAACTGAGCGCGGCGATCAACTGCTCCGGATGGCGGGTGGACGTCAGCCAGTAGGGGGTGCGGTCCGAGGGGTCATCAATCTCGATGCGGACCACCGGATCCACCCAGCCGCGGATGCACAAATAGGCCAGACCGTTCAGGCGGGTACCTCGTTCCGCCGTCGCTTCCTTGCCCCGGAACGCTGTCACCTTGCCCAGGTACCCCCGTTCGATCGTGGCCCTGCCGACCTGCAGTGTCGCCGTCGTGACGGTGATGGACGGGGTGGACACCACCAGCAGGACCGAGATGATCACGAACAGCACGATCGCGGCGGTGATGCCGGCCCAGATGCTGATGGGTGCCAGCATGAGGATTCCCGCGCTTGAGAGCCCTGCAGACACCAGCCAGATCCAGGGGTTCGGCCAGAGCTTCTCGGCGTAAAGAACAGTAGGGCCGCTCGGGGCGCTCTTGGGGGCAGGCGCAGCTGCGCTGGAATCGGGCATGAGCCAAGCTTTCCACTTTTCGCGGGCTATTTCATCTTGGCGGCAACCGGGGCGAGAATGGCCTCGTGCGGACCCTTCGACCCCGTGGCGACGGCGCCACGATGAACACCGCCGCGCGGAAGATCCAGCGCATCTACCTGACGCTGACGCTGGGCAATACGCTGGCGGCCTCATTCATCTGGGGCATCAACACGCTCTTCCTGCTCGACGCCGGCCTGAACAACCTGGAGGCCTTTGCCGCCAACGCCTTCTTCACGGCCGGTATGGTGCTCTTCGAGGTGCCGACCGGGGTGGTGGCCGACGGCTGGGGGCGCCGCGTATCGTTCCTGCTGGGCACTGTGACACTGGCCGGAGCAACCTACCTGTACTACCTGCTCTGGCAGCTTTCCGCCCCGTTCTGGGCCTGGGCTGTCGTGTCCGTTCTGCTCGGCCTGGGCTACACGTTCTTTTCGGGTGCCGTGGAAGCCTGGCTCGTCGACGCACTGACGTTCTCCGGGTACGACGGCGGGCTGGAGGCGGTGCTCGGGCGCGGTCTGATGGTGTCCGGCGTCGCGATGCTCGCCGGGTCGGTGGCCGGCGGCGTGATCGCGCAGGCCACCAACCTTGGCGTGCCGTTCCTGCTGCGGGTGGGCGTGCTTTTGGCGATGTTCGCCGTGGCCTTCTGGCTCATGCACGACGTCGGGTTCACCCCCCAGCGCTCGCCCCATGCCCTCCGGGCCGTCCGTGCGGTGCTGTCCGCCTCGATTGAGAACGGATTGAAGAACCCGCCGGTGCGCTATGTGATGCTGGCCGCGCCCTTCACGGCCGGCGTCGGGATTTACGTCTTCTACGCGTTGCAGCCGTACCTGCTCGAACTCTTCGGCGACCCTCATGCCTACTCCGTGGCGGGTCTCGCGGCGGCCATCGTCGCCGGAACGCAGGTGGTTGGCGGCTGGCTGGCACCCCATGTCCGGAGCCTCGTCCGCAAACGCACCACCGTGCTGATCGCCAGCAGCCTGGTGAGCGCAGCCGTCCTGGTCCTGCTGGGGTTCACCCGGATCTTCTGGGTGGCGCTGCTGCTGCTGGCGTTCTGGGCCCTCGTGACCTCAGCGGCCACCCCGGTGCGCCAGGCCTACGTGAACGACATGATCGCCTCGAAGCAGCGGGCCACGGTGCTCAGCTTCGACTCGCTCATGGCCTCGAGCGGCGGCGTGGTGGTGCAGCCGCTGCTCGGCCGGGCAGCGGACATATACGGATACCCCGCGTCGCTGGCGATCGGCGGCGTGACCGGGCTGATTTCGGTGCCGTTCCTGCTGGCCAGCCGCCGGCAGCGGGCGCGGGCCGACCAAGCCGGCGCTCCGGCTGGCAATAGCTGACAACGGCTGGCAACGGCTGGGAACGTCCGCTCTCAGTCCGGCTCGATCGTGCCCGGCTCAATGGTGCCCGGCTCAATGGTGACAGTGCCGGCGTCGCCGTCGACCGTGATCCGCTGCCCGCTGCTTAGCCGCTGGGTGGCCACCCCGGTGCCGAGTACGGCCGGGATGCCGTATTCCCGGGCCACAATGGAGCTGTGGCTCAACGGCCCGCCGACGTCGGTGACCACGGCCGAGGCCATCGCGAACAGGGAGGTCCAGGCAGGGGTGGTGATCCGGGCAACCAGCGCGTCTCCCGGCTCCATCCGGGCGAAATCCGCCGGGCCGCCCAGGACGCGGGCGGGGGCACTGACCCGGCCCGAGCTGGCGCCGATGCCCTTGATGACGTTCCCGGCCTGGTCCTGCGGGCCGGCCGGCATCATGGACCCGAAGGCCCGTTCCATCCACCGGCTCTCCGGAAGCATCTGCGGGGCGGCTGCCCTTCTCTGGCCCCGCCACAGCATTTTGCGCTCTTCGACGGCGCCGGCCAGGGCGGGCCGGCCGGCGCCGGTAATGGCCACGCCCGCCGGTCCCGCGACATTCCCGGCCGTGCGGTTGCCGGCCGCTTGCCCTGCTCCGGGCGCGGCGAGGCCGAACCCGACGGCGCTTCGCAGTTCCTCGTGACGGACCCAGAACACGTCGGCCGGTTCCGCGATGACCGCAGAGGCAACCAGCCGCTGCCCCAATTCGAACAGCACCCGCCGCAGCAGGGGCCAGGCCAGGCCGACGTCGGCCAGGGCATCTTCGCGGACCGGGGCGGCGTGCTGGGCCCACCGGAGCAACCGGTTGAACGCGGCCCCGCGCTTGGGTGCGAGCCTGGCGAGCACGCGGCCGGTTTCATCGTCCCGGCGGGCGGCCGCGAGCCGCTGGCGCTCGTGCGGGTCGTTGCCTTGTCCGCGCAGGTAAAACTTCACCGTCTCCAGCAGGGGCGAGGGATCGTCGGCCGGGACCGGGCTGAGGAAGTCCAGATTGTAGACGGCGTGGCCGAACCGGCCCAGGTGCTCCTGGAAACGGTCATGCCACTGCTGCCAGAGGGCCGGGTCCGCGCCGGAGGGCGGGAGCCCGGTCCGCTGCGAGTGGACGAGTTCCGGTGTTGGTGTGTCCAGGAGGACCCGGGCAAGCGCGGGAACGCCCCGCGCCCAGGCAGCGAGATCGTACAGCGACTTCTCCGCGCGGATGGGTTCGCTGTCAAAGCCGAGGAGGAATGTCTGGGCCGCCGGATCGCCGTCGCGCCGGACCAGCTTGTCGTAGTACGTCCGGAAGCAGATTTCGGACGTCGCGGCGACCGGAATGATCGACTGCACGGCCGTGTAGTACACGGTCCCCGCGTCCAGCAGTGCCTGCACGCCGTCGAGCAGTTCTGCCCCGGAGAGTTCCGCGACGGGCCGTGCCGACCACTCCCTGATTACCTGCTCGTAGCGCGGGTGCGAATATTCCCGCCAGCCGGCCACGCCCATGTGAGCCTGGCCGCGGACCAGCGCGCGCATCGCGGCCAGCGACTTGCCCGTCACCCGCCACAGGGCGGAATTCCTGTAGTAGTAATACGCGTAGCCGTTGATGGTGGGCAGCCCCACGTCGTCTTCGCGCAGCACGTCCTTGCCGATTGCCCCGGCCATCAACGCCCGCAGCGAGCGGGACACGGAACCGTCAATGAGGTCGGCGAACAGCGGCGAGAGCGGGTCCGGCATTTGTTCGACAATGCTCGCCCGGAAGTAGAGTCCCTTGGGGCGGGGCACCGGCCAGGCGTCCGGGGTGTCCGCGGTCGGCTCGGGCAGTGCGGTGACAGGACGCGACTGCAGGATGAAGAACTCGCCGCCGGCCCGCGCCCACTCGATGTCCTGCGGCGCTGCGAAGAAGCCCTCGATCCGTGACCCGAGGCCAGCCAGTAAGGACGCGGCGGAGTCGTCCAGGACGGGCTGGCGGCGGCGCCCGGCCGACACCGGCTGCTCCCGGGTGCCGTGGTCCGCGGAGACGGTCATGACTTCCTTGTCGGCCGTCCGGCGGGACACCACGCGGCCCGTCCCCGTCTCGACCACGACGTCATCCGTGGAAACCGTCCCGCTGACCACGGACTCGCCCAGGCCCCACGCGGCACTGATCACGATCTGGTCGCGGCGACCGTTGGCCGGGTTGGCAGTAAACATGACCCCGGCTGCCTCGGCGTCGACCATTCGTTGGATCACGACGGCAAGGCGCACCGAGTCCGGGCCGATGCCTGCCCGGGCCCGGTAGGCCATGGCGCGCGCGGTCCACAGCGACGCCCAGCAATCGGTGACGGCCGCGGCCAGGTCCGCTGCCCCGCGGACGTTGAGGTAGGTTTCCTGCTGCCCGGCGAAGCTGGCCGAGGCGAGGTCCTCGGCCGTGGCGGACGAGCGCACGGCCACGGCCGGATCCGTGCCGCCAAGCTGCCCGTAGGCGGCGGCGAGCTCGGCGGAGATCCCCGCCGGCATGGTGCCGCCGGTGAACAGGGCCCGGATCCGCTGAGAGGCGGCCTCGTAGTCCCGGGGCGCCGCCTGCGGGGACAAGGCGGCCCGCTCACGGATGCCGGCTCCGAGGTGATTTGCCGCCACGAACTCCGCGTAGGCGGCCGTGGTCAGGACGAACCCCGGCGGAACCGGGAGTCCGGCCTGAACGAGGCCGCCCAGTCCGACGCCCTTGCCGCCGGCGATGGCGACGTCGCCTTGTCCCACATCGCCGAAGTTCCTGATGTAGGTCATGACCGTGCGTCCTTCCTGCCCGGCAGCCGTGCGGCCGTCAGTGAACCTGGTTCCCAACATACTGGCACCGCCTGCGGGAAGTGGCCATAGCTGCGCCGGCCCGGGCAGCTAGGACGTTGTTCGCTGCTGGCGTTAGAGTGAGGGACTGTGACTGAAGAAAACACCACCGTCGACGTTGCCGCACCGGCGGCCAGTGACGCTGAGTACGGAACGCCCACCCTGACGGTTCAGCTGAAAATGCTCGACGACGGGCTCGAACCGCCGTCCTACGCGCACCCGGGGGATGCCGGCGCGGACCTTCGTGCCCGCGAGGACGTCGTGCTTGCACCGGGGGAGCGCCGCCTTGTTCCGACCGGGGTTTCGATTGCGCTCCCGAACGGCTTCGTGGCGCTGATCCACCCCCGCTCCGGCCTTGCCACGAAGCACGGACTGACCGTGGTGAACGCCCCCGGCACGGTGGACGCCGGCTACCGCGGTGAAATCGCGGTGACCCTGCTGAATACGGACCGCGACGAGGCCATTGAGCTGCGCCGCGGCGATAGAATTGCACAGATGGTCATTCAGCGCGTGGAGTACGCCCGGTTCCTCCCCGTTGAGGAGCTGGACGGCTCGGTCCGCGGCGGCGGCGGCTTCGGCTCCACCGGCGGCTTCGGCCAACCGGCCTGAAGCCACGGGCCCGGCCGCTGGAATGATCCGGGAATTGGCAGTGCCGCGGAAAGCACTGCAACAACATGAGCGGTGCAAATTCAAGCGGTGCAAAGACGCAAGCGGTGCAAAAACAACTGAGCCGGCGGCTGCCGGAAAGCGGCGCGTGCGGGCAGGAACCCGGACGGCGCCTGGCGGCGGCACAGGATCACAACTAAGGAGACAACCCCATGGTTTTTGGGCGCGGCAGGAAAGCCAAGCAGGAACAGCTGAGCGAGCCGGACACGGCGCGGGACGCTGTGGGCGGGGACGCCTTTGCTGACGGCGCCGTGGCGGCGGCCGGCGGCGCCAAGACCTCGGGCCGGGCGGCAACGGGTCCCTTCGACGTCTCGGAAATCGACGACCAGGACGGCTATGTTGACCTTGGTGCGCTGCTGATCGCCCCCAGCGAGGGGCTCCAGCTCCGCCTGGAGGTCGAAGAGGCCACCCAGCGCGTCGTGGCCGTCACGCTGGACCTGGCCGGTTCCAGCCTGCAGCTCCAGGCGTTCGCCGCTCCCCGCTCAGAGGGCCTGTGGGACGAAATCCGTGAGCAGATCGGCCAGTCGGTCGGCAGCCAGGGCGGCCTGGTCGAGGAGATCGAGGGCACCTTCGGCACCGAACTTGTGGCCAAGCTGCCCGCCGGCGGCGCGGACGGCAGCCAGGGCTACCGGGTGGCCCGCTTCGTCGGCGTCGACGGCCCCCGCTGGTTCCTGCGCGGCGTCTTCGGCGGCGAGGCGGCGCTGGACCGCGACGCCGCGGTCGGGCTGGAAGGGCTCTTCCGGAAGATCGTGGTTGTCCGCGGCGAGAACCCCATGCCGCCGCGCGACCTGCTGCAGCTCCGCCTTCCCAAGGACACCGGGGCGGCTCCGTCCCCGCAGGCCCCGGAATTCGAACGCCCCGAACGCGGACCGGAGATTACCCAGATTGGCTGATGCCGGCAGGAAAGCCACCGCCGCCGTGCCGGTCCGGGACCTGCCGGACCGCGGGCGGGTGCTGTGCCATGGCTTCATCGAGTCTGTCACCTACGTGCCGGCCAACCAGGTGGCGTCCTTCATCGCCATCGTGATCGACCACGACGCGCCCCCGCCGGCGCCCCGGTTCCTGGCGTCCGCCAAGGGCGCGGCGGGTGCCGGGGCACCCGGCAGTGTTCCGGCCGGCGCCGTGTCCGCTGACCGGGTGCGGCCCGGCGCGCAGCGCCAGCGGCCCGCCGGGCCCAAGGAACGGCTGCGTGTCGTGTGGCTGGGGCGGCGCCGGATCCCCGGCGTCGACGCCGGCACCGAGCTGCGGCTCGAGGGCATGGTCACCATGCGCGACGGGCTGCCCACGATCTTCAACCCCCGCTACGAAATTCTCTCCCGCCAGGAGGAGCAATGACCCTGCCCGAGCACCCCGACCGGGCACCCCAGGACCGGCCCGCCGACTCCGGGCCGGGCGCCGCCCAGCCCGTCGCTTCACAGCCAGCCGCTTCCCGGCCGGCAGCGCCGCCGAGCGTCGCCCAGCTTGCCGGGGACTACGCCGCGAAGGCCGGCCTGCACCGGTCCAGCAACGGCAACATCGACGTCCTCAAAAGTGCCGGCGGCATCCAGGGCATCGCGGAAAGCATCCTTCCCGGCCTTGTCTTCCTGATTGCCTTCACCATCGACCGGGAGAACCTGACGCTGGCCGTCATCGCCTCCCTGGCGGTGGCCGCCGTCTTCACCGTGGCCCGGCTGGTGCAGCGCAAACCGCTGACACAGGCGCTGGCGGGGTTCATCGGCGTCGGGCTGTCCGCCTGGCTGGCCACCTCGACCGGGAAAGCGGAGAACTTCTACGTCCTGGGGTTCTTCACCAACCTTGGCTACATCGTGGCGATGTCCATCTCCGTGGCCGTCCGCTGGCCGATCGCCGGCCTGCTCTTCGGGTTCATCCGCAACGAGGGCCTGGACTGGCGCAAGGACCCGAAGCGGGTCAGGGCCTACTCGATCGGCACGTGGGTGATCGTGGCCGTGCTCGTGCTCCGGCTCGTGGTGCAGGTTCCGCTGTACTTCATGGGGGAGCAGGGCCTCGCCGCACTGGCCACGACCCGGCTGCTCATGGGCGCCCCGCTATACATCCTGGGTGTCTGGATTGCCTGGCTGCTGACCCGGCCGGCCCCGGCGGCAGCCGGGGCCAAGGAGCCCAACTGACCGATGCGCCATCAGTAATGGCCGTTATCCAGTCCGGATAACGGCCATTACTGATAGCGCACGTGGGAGGTCCGGCCGGTCAGCCGTCGAAGCCGTCGTCGTCGGCGGGCTGGGGGACATGCCCGTGCTGGTCCGAGGTCACCGGGTGCTGGTCGCCGCGCGGCGATTCAGGTGCCAGCAGGGTGCGGAGGTCGTCCTCGGCCGCGATCGTGGTCACGAAGAAGAGCTCGTCGCCGCCGTCGATCACGTCGTCGCGGCTCGGGGTGATGGGTGCCTGATCCCGCAGGATCGCCACGAGGGTCGCGTCCTCCGGCCACTCGACGTCACCCACGGTCAGGCCGATCACGTGCGAGTCATGCGGGACGGTGAACTCGACCAGGGAGGACACGCCGGTCTGCAGGGTCAGCAGGCGGACGAGGTCGCCGATCTCCACCGCCTCCTCCACCAGGGCGGTCATGAGCTGCGGGGTGTTAACCGCGACGTCGACGCCCCAGGAGTCGTCGAACATCCAGTCATTTTTGGGGTTGTTGACCCGGCCGACAGTACGCCCCACGCCGAACTCGGTCTTGGCCAGCAGCGAGACCACCAGGTTGACCTTGTCATCACCGGTGGCGGAGACCACGACGTCGGCGTCCTCGAGTTTGGCGTCCTGCAGGGTGCTCAGCTCGCAGGCATCGCCGACCAGCCAGTGCGCGCCGCGCAGGCCGCTCCGGCCGATCACCTCCGGCTTCTCGTCGATCAGCAGGATTTCGTGCTTGTGGGCCAGCAGTTCGCGGGCGATCGAGGAACCGACGCTTCCGGCCCCGACAATGACGACTTTCACTTAGGACTCCTTGGCGGGGGACTTGGCGAGAACATGGCTGATCTCGGAGCTCCGGTCCACGTTCAACATGGCGTGGACGGTGTCGCCGTCCTGGTACGAGGTTCCGGCGGCGGGCAGGACGCCCTCGCCGAACCGGGTCAGATAGGCGACACGGATGCCGGCCACCTTCTCGATCGACGCGATCGGGTGCCCGATCCAGCCGGGGTTGAGGTCTATCTCGGCCAGGACCAGGCGGCCCGAGGGCTCCCGGAAATCGCCGGCGATGTGCTGCTCGGGCAGGATCCGGCGCAGGACCTGGTCGGCGCTCCAGCGGACCGCGGCGACCGTGGGGATGCCGAGGCGCTGATAGATTTCGGCACGGCCCGGATCGTAGATCCTCGCCACAACGTGGGGGACGTGGAACGTCTCGCGTGCCACCCGGGTGGCGAGGATGTTGGAGTTGTCACCGCTGGAGACCGCCGCGAAAGCGTAGGCTTCCTCGACTCCGGCCCGCTTCAGCGTTTCGCGGTCAAAGCCCACTCCGGTGACCTTCCGTCCGGAGAAGCCTGCCCGGAGCCGCCGGAAGGCGCGGTCGTCCTGGTCGATGATGGCCACGGAATGGCCGGCGTCCTCCAGCGTGTGTGCCAGGGTTGACCCCACACGGCCACAACCCATGATCACGAAGTGCGCCACACGGGCCTCCTCTTGGTTCTGCGTCTGATACTGCGTAAAACTCTACCGGCCTGTGCGTGCCGGGAGGCCACCGCCGCGGGCCGCGGGACGGCGTCGTTGTCTGCGCGGGCTTCGCCGTCATGACATCGCGTCCGAATCAGACTAACTTTGTGTGGTGCTGACAATTTTCAACGCCGTGAAGCGGGTGCTGGTAGGCAAGCCCTTCCGGAACGACCGTCTGGCCCATACGCTCCTGCCGAAGCGGATCGCGCTCCCCATTTTCGCCTCGGACGCACTGTCCTCCGTGGCCTACGCGCCCGATGAAATCCTTCTCACCCTGGCCCTGGCCGGTGTGAGTGCCGTGGCCATCTCCCCGTGGGTGGGCCTCGCCGTCATGGTGGTGCTCCTGACCGTTGTGGCCTCCTACCGCCAAAACGTCCACGCCTACCCGTCCGGCGGCGGCGACTACGAGATCGCCAACGTGAACCTGGGCAAGTACGCCGGGCTCACCGTCGCCTCGGCGCTGCTGGTCGACTACGTGCTGACCGTGGCCGTGTCCATGTCATCGGCCGCGACCTACCTCACCACCGCCGTGCCGTCCCTGCACGGGCAGCAGGCCGCCATCGCCACGATCGGCGTCATCATCCTTGCCCTGGTAAACCTGCGCGGCATCCGGGAAGCGGGCAGCGTCTTCGCCGTCCCGACCTATATCTTCATGGCCTCCATCCTCGGCATGACCGCCGTCGGCATCTACCAGTCCGTCACCGGCCAGCTGGGCCAGGCGCCCTCGGCGGCCTTTGAAATCGTGCCGCAACCGGAATTCGACCAGGGGCTTGTCGGGCTGGCCGGCGCGTTCCTGCTGCTGCGCGCCTTCTCCTCGGGTGCGGCGGCCCTGACCGGTGTCGAGGCCATCAGCAACGGTGTGCCGAACTTCCAGAAGCCCAAGAGCAAGAACGCGGCCACCACGCTGCTGATGCTCGGCGTGATTGCCTCCGCGATGCTCGCCGGCATCATCTATTTGGCCAACGCCACCAAAGTGCACATCGTGCTGGATCCGGCGACGGAGTTTCTCCTGGACGGCAAGCCGCTGGAGGAGGGGTACATCCAGAACCCCGCCATCAGCCAGATCGCGCAGACTGTCTTCGGCCTGGGCTCCATCCCGTTCTACATCGTGGTGGCTGCCACGGGCGTCATCCTCGTCTTCGCCTCGAATACGGCCTTCAACGGCTTCCCGGTGCTCGGCTCCATCCTGGCCCAGGACGGCTACCTGCCGCGCCAATTGCGCACCCGCGGCGACCGCCTGGCGTTCAGCAACGGCGTCCTGGCCCTGGCGGCAGGCGCCCTGGTCCTGATCATCGCGTTCGACGCCGACGTCACCAAGCTCATCCAGCTCTACATTGTGGGCGTCTTCATTTCCTTCACCATGAGCCAGTTGGGCATGATCCGGCACTGGGGCAGGGAACTGAAACTGTCCAAGGATTCCGCCACCCGGTTGCGCATGATCAAGTCCCGGACCATCAACACGCTGGGCTTCGGCATGACCGCGCTGGTCCTGGTGATCGTCCTCATCACCAAGTTCACGCAGGGCGCCTGGATTGCGTTGCTGGCGATGTTCGTGCTGTTCCTGATCATGTGGAGCATCCGGGCCCACTATGACAACGTGGCCAAGGAACTCGCCGTGGATGAGGACTCCTCGCCGCGTGCCCTGCCCACCCGGGTGCACGCCGTGCTGCTCGTCTCCCATGTGCGCAAACCGGTGCTGCGCGCCCTGGCTTACGCGCGGGCCTCACGCCCGTCGCGGCTGGACGCCATCACCGTGGACATCAGTCCGGAGGAGACGGAGGCGACGGTCGAGGACTGGGAGAAGCTGGAAATCCCGGTGCCCCTGACGGTACTGGCCAGCCCGTTCCGCGAAACAGTGTCGCCGATCATGGAGTACATCAAGACCATGCGCCGGGATTCCCCGCGCGACCTGATCGTCGTCTACATCCCCGAGTACGTGGTGGGCAAATGGTGGGAGCAGCTGGTCCACAACCAGACCGCGCTGCGCATCAAGACCCGGCTGCACTTCGAACCCGGGGTCATGGTGTGCAGCGTGCCGTGGCAGCTGAAATCGTCCGAAGAAGCCAAGAAACTGCAGGATATCCAATGAGCCCCGACACCCGGACCCGCACCGATACCCGCAACGAGCTGACGGTCGACGTCGGCCCGGTCGCCCACGGCGGGCACTGCGTGGCCCGGCACGAGGGCCGGGTCGTGTTCGTCCGGCACGCCATTCCCGGGGAGAAGGTCCGTGTCCGGCTTACCGACGACGGCCCGGCCGCCAAGTTCTGGCGCGCCGACGTCGTGGAGGTCCTGGAGCCCTCGGCGGACCGGGTGCCGCATTTTTGGGACCTCGCCGACTCCGCAAGGTCGTGGTCGCACCGGCACCCGCCCGTCGGCGGCGCCGAATTCGGCCACATCTCGCTGGCACGCCAGCGCAGCCTCAAGGCCGACGTCCTGGCCGAACAGCTCACGCGGCTGGCCGGCATCGAAGTTCCGCCCGGCGGGCCGACGGCAGTTGAGGCCGTGGGGGAGCCGGGCGCGGCGGCGTCGGGCCTTGGCTGGCGGACACGCGCGGGCTTTGCCGTCACGCCGTCCGGCAAGCTCGGCATGCACGCGCACCGTTCAGACTCCGTCCTGCCTGTGCGGGAGATGCCGCTGGCCGTGGACAGCATCAACGCGCTCCGGCTGTGGGAGATCGACCTGCAGGGCATCGAGCGGGTCGAAGTCGCCGCCCCGGCGAACGGATCCCGGCCGCTGGTGCTGCTGGTGCCTGCGGCCGGAACCCGGACCAAGCGCCTGGCCTCCATCCTGGCCCAGCTGCCGGATGACGTCTCCGTGGCGAGCCTGGATCCGGCCTCCGGCGAGGTGGTGCAGCTGCGAGGCCGCACCTATGTCCAGGAGTCGGCCGCCGGCCACGACTACCGGGTGACGGGTGACGGCTTCTGGCAGATCCACCGGGACGCCCCGGAGACGCTGGTCGGCGCCGTCACCGGGTTCCTGCACGACGGCGGCTACCTCGCGCCGGGCTCCGTGGTGGCGGATCTGTACGCCGGAGCCGGGCTGTTCACGGCGCCGCTGGCCGACGCCGTGGGTGTCACGGGCTCCGTGCTGTCGGTTGAGGGGGCGCCGGGAACCAGCCGTGACGCGCGCAAGAACCTGCACGACGCCGCCCAGGTCGAGATCGTGCAGGGCCGGGTGGAGCGGGTGCTCCGGCAGAAACCCCGCAATTTTGATGCGCTGGTGCTGGACCCGCCCCGTGCCGGCGCCGGCAAAGCCGTGGTTAAGCAGCTGATCGACGCCGGCCCCCGGGCCATCGCGTATGTGTCGTGCGATCCGGCGTCCTTTGCCCGGGACCTTGGCTACTTCCGGCAGGGCGGCTGGGGGCTGGCCGGGCTGCGCGCCTTCGACCTCTATCCGCACACTCATCACATGGAGACTGTGGCGTTGCTGACGCCCCAACCGTGATGCTACTAGGATGGGCGTAGTAGTCCGTCGTCGCGCTGCTGTTTGGCTGCTTTCTAATTGCCTGGCCGTGATCACTCACGGCTGGTATGCCCCCGGCTGTTCCCTGCGTTCCGTACCTGCATTGCGTACCACGTTGTACTGATGCCTGTATTAGTTAGGCAGACCTAACTAGCAAGGGTTCAGCGGCGCGACAAAGATGAAACTGTTGCGAGAGGAGTCCTGCGATGAGCATTGTGGACAGCTTCGGTTCAAAAGGCAAACTTAATGTTGCCGGAACCGAATACGAAATTTTCCGGTTGAACTCCGTCGAAGGTGCAGAGAACCTTCCGTTCAGCCTCAAGGTATTGCTTGAAAACCTGTTGAGGACCGAGGACGGTGCCAACATCACGGCCGACCACGTCCGTGCCCTGGCAGGCTGGGACCCCAGCGCCGAGCCCGACACTGAAATTCAGTTCACGCCGGCGCGCGTGATCATGCAGGACTTCACCGGCGTGCCCTGCGTCGTTGACCTCGCCACCATGCGCGAGGCCGTCAAGGAGCTCGGCGGAGACCCGAAGCGGGTCAACCCGCTGGCACCGGCCGAAATGGTCATCGACCACTCCGTCCAGATTGACGCCTTCGGTAACTCCGGCGCACTGGAGCGCAACATGGAGATCGAATACCAGCGCAACGGCGAGCGTTACCAGTTCCTGCGCTGGGGCCAGACCGCGTTCGACGACTTCAAGGTTGTCCCCCCGGGCACGGGCATCGTGCACCAGGTCAACATCGAGTACCTCGCGCGCACCATCATGACCCGTGCGGTGGACACCGAAACCGGCACTGTCCTCCGCGCTTACCCGGACACCTGCGTCGGCACTGACTCGCACACCACCATGGTCAACGGCCTGGGCGTGCTGGGCTGGGGCGTTGGCGGCATCGAAGCCGAGGCGGCCATGCTCGGCCAGCCCGTCTCCATGCTCATCCCGCGCGTCGTGGGCTTCAAGCTCACCGGCTCCATCCCGGCCGGCGCCACCGCTACCGACGTCGTCCTCACGATCACCGAGCAGCTCCGCCAGCACGGCGTGGTCGGCAAGTTCGTCGAGTTCTACGGCGAAGGCGTCGCCGCTGTGCCGCTGGCCAACCGCGCGACCATCGGCAACATGAGCCCCGAGTTCGGCTCCACCGCCGCGATGTTCCCGATCGACGACGTCACCCTCGACTACCTGCGCCTCACCGGCCGCTCCGAGGAAAACGTCGCCCTGGTCGAGGCCTACGCCAAGGAACAGGGCCTCTGGCACGATCCTTCCCGCGAGATCAAGTTCTCCGAGTACCTCGAGCTGGACCTGTCCACCGTGGTTCCGTCGATCTCCGGCCCGAAGCGCCCGCAGGACCGCATCATCCTAAGCGAGTCCAAGGCCCAGTTCCGCGAGGACCTGCGCAACTACGTGAAGGAAGACCTGGCCGACGGCAGCCTGGACGAAGCGATCGACGAGAGCTTCCCGGCCTCCGACGCCCCGTCCTTCGCCGCCTCCGGCACCCACCTCACGGACCAGGCACCGCACGGACACGGCCCGAAGTCCAACGGCCGCCCGTCCAAGAAGGTTGCCGTCACCACCGCCGACGGCCGCGAGTTCGAGCTGGACCACGGTGCCGTGTCGATCGCCTCGATCACCTCCTGCACGAACACCTCCAACCCGTCGGTGATGCTGGCCGCCGCACTGCTGGCCCGCAACGCCGTCGACAAGGGCCTGACCGCGAAGCCGTGGGTCAAGACCTCCGTGGCTCCCGGTTCCAAGGTTGTCACCGACTACTACAACAAGTCCGGCCTGACCCCGTACCTGGAGAAGCTCGGCTTCTACATCGTCGGCTACGGCTGCGCGACCTGCATCGGCAACTCCGGCCCGCTGGACGCGGAAATCTCCGAGGCCATCCAGGCCAACGACCTCTCCGTCACCGCCGTGCTCTCCGGCAACCGCAACTTCGAAGGCCGGATCAACCCGGACGTGAAGATGAACTACCTGGCTTCCCCGCCGCTGGTCATCGCGTACGCCCTAGCCGGGTCCATGGACTTCGACTTCGACAACGACGCCCTGGGCCAGGACGAGGCCGGCAACGACGTCTTCCTGAAGGACATCTGGCCGAACCCGGTCGAGGTCCAGGAAGTCATCGACTCCTCGATCGACAAGGGCATGTTCGCCCGCGGCTACGAAGGCGTCTTTGAAGGCGACGAGCGCTGGAAGGCACTTGACACCCCGGCCGGCGACACCTTTGCCTGGGACGAGAAGTCCACGTACGTCCGGAAGCCCCCGTACTTCGAGGGCATGAAGGCCCAGCCGGAGCCGGTCCAGGACATCACCGGTGCCCGCGTGCTGCTCAAGCTCGGCGACTCCGTTACCACGGACCACATCTCCCCGGCCGGCTCCTTCAAGTCGGACACCCCGGCGGGCCAGTACCTGCTGGCCAACGGTGTGGAGCGCAAGGACTTCAACTCCTACGGCTCCCGCCGCGGCAACCACGAGGTCATGATCCGCGGCACGTTCGCGAACATCCGCATCAAGAACCAGCTGCTCGACGGCGTGGAGGGCGGCTTCACCCGCGACTTCACCCAGGCTGACGGCCCGCAGGCCTACGTCTATGACGCCGCGCAGAACTACCAGGCAGCCGGCACCCCGCTGGTGGTCCTGGCCGGCAAGGAATACGGCTCCGGCTCCTCCCGTGACTGGGCAGCCAAGGGCACCGCACTCCTGGGCGTCAAGGCTGTCATCGCCGAAAGCTACGAGCGCATCCACCGCTCCAACCTGATCGGCATGGGCGTCCTGCCGCTGCAGTTCCCGGCCGGCCAGAACGCCGCCAGCCTGGGCCTGACCGGTACGGAAACCTTCGCTGTCGAGGGCGTCACCGCCCTGAACGAAGGCACCACGCCCAAGACCCTCAAGGTCACCGCGACGGCCGAAGACGGCTCCACCACCTCCTTCGATGCGGTCCTGCGCATCGATACCCCGGGTGAAGCCGACTACTACCGCAACGGCGGCATCCTGCAGTACGTCCTGCGCCAGATCTCCGCGAACTAGGGGAGTGCCGGCAAGTCCGGCAGCGCACCTTGGCCCCGGCCGGTTCCTGAACCGGCCGGGGCCTTGGCGTTGCCCGGCACAGGCCCCGGCGCGGCGTCCCGCCCGGAGGCGTTAGAGTTAAAAGGCATGTCTACCACCCGAAGGAGGGGCCGTTGGGAATCTTGGACACCATCCGGAATCCGCAGGACCTGAGCAAGTTGTCCGAGGCGCAGCTGGACCAGCTGGCAGCCGAGGTCAGGGATTTCCTGATCGGCAACGTCTCCCAGACGGGAGGGCACCTGGGCCCGAACCTCGGCGTCGTCGAGCTCACCATCGCGATACACCGGATCTTCGATTCCCCCCGCGACAGCATTGTCTTCGACACCGGCCACCAGTCCTACGTGCACAAGCTCCTCACCGGGCGCCAGGACTTCAGCACGCTTCGCCAGCAGGGCGGCTTGTCCGGCTACCCGGACCGCGGCGAATCCGAGCACGACATCGTCGAGAGCTCGCACGCATCCTCCTCCCTGTCCTGGGCCGACGGCATCTCCCGCGCCCGGCAGTTGACCGGCGACGGTGACCGCTTCGTCGTTGCCGTGGTGGGCGACGGCGCCCTCACCGGCGGCATGGCCTGGGAAGCCATCAACAACATCGCGGCGGACAAGAAACGCCGCGTTGTCATTGTGGTCAACGACAACGGCCGCTCGTACGCCCCGACCGTCGGCGGGTTCGCCGACTACCTCGCGTCCCTGCGTCCCACCATCGATTCATTCCGCGCCGCCCCCGCCTACGAGGGTACGCTGGAGTGGTGGAAGCGCAAGCTTCAGAACGGCGGCCCCGCCGGCCAGTTCACCTACAAGAGCCTGCACGCCATGAAGAAGGGCCTCAAGGACTGGTGGGCCCCGCAGGGCATGTTCGAGGACCTCGGCATGAAGTACATCGGTCCCGTGGACGGCCACGACCTCCAGGCCATGGAGAACGCCCTCTCCACCGCCAAGAACTATGCCGGCCCTGTGATCGTGCACGCCATGACCGAAAAGGGCCACGGCTACGCGCCCGCCCGAGCCCACGACGCAGACCAGTTCCATGCGGTGGGCATCATCGACCCCGAGACCGGCGCGCCCACGGAAGCCGGCGGCGCCAAGTCCTGGACCGCCGTCTTCGCCGACGAGATCGCCGACATCGCCGACGAGCGCCAGGACATTGTCGGCATCACCGGCGCCATGCTGATTCCGGTGGGCCTCCACAAGTTCGCCGCCCGGCACCCGGAACGCGTGTTCGACGTCGGCATCGCCGAGCAGCATGCCCTCACCTCGGCCGCCGGCATGGCGTTCGGCGGGCTGCACCCCGTGGTCGCGGTCTACGCGACATTCCTGAACCGGGCCTTCGACCAGTTGCTGATGGACGTGGCCCTGCACAAAGCTGGCGTCACGATCGTCCTGGACCGCGCCGGGGTCACCGGACCCGATGGCGCGAGCCACCACGGCATGTGGGACATGGCCATGGTCCAGATCGTGCCCGGGCTGCACCTGGCGGCACCGCGCGACGCCACCCGCCTGCGCGAGGAACTGCGCGAAGCCGTAGCGATTGAAGACGCCCCCAGCGTGATCCGCTACTCCAAGGGCAGCGTCGGCCCGGAAGTCGAGGCGCTGGAACGCCTGGCCGACGGCGTGGACGTGCTGGCCCGCCGCCCTGCCGGTTCCACCGACAACGATGTTTTGATCGTGAGCGTCGGTGCCATGTCCGAACTCGCGCTGGACGTCTCCGGCCGGCTTGGCGCGCAGGGCATCAGCTCCACAGTCGTCGATCCCCGCTGGGTCCTGCCGGTCCGGAAATCCATCATCGACCTCGCCGCGCACCACCGCCTGGTCATCTGCATCGAAGACGGCGTGCGGGCCGGCGGCGTCGGATCGCGGATCCGCCAGGAGATGCGGGCGGCCGGCGTGGACACCGCTCTGAACGAGGTCGGCCTCCCGGTGGAGTTCCTCGACCACGGCACCCGCGGCCAGGTGCTGGAACGCGTCGGGCTGACCGCCCAGCAGATCACGCACGACGTCGTCGCCCAGGTCCTGGGCACCAAGGTCCCGTTCGCGCGCCCGCTGCCCGGCCAGGACCACCCCAGCACCGGCAGCCTGCCGATCCTGTGATCGATACCGAAGGGACAACAGTGAGCGGAATCATCCGGGTCTACAAACGCGACGACGAGGGGACCCTGCACTTCCGGGAAGCCTGGGTTGACGAGGAGTTCAACGAATTCGTCATGAACCACGGCGTCGTCGGGCACCAGAGCAAGACCGAGGAGACCGTCGTCGACGACGCCGAGGCCGCGGACCGCCTCATGGACGCCTTCGCGGCGCAGTGCGCCAAGGACGGGTACGCCGAGATTCCCGAGGAAGAGCAGTTCTGGGTCGTAGCGCAGTACGCGCTCAAGACCAAGGACGGGACCAGCCGGGACAAGTACCTGGAGGAAAAGGCCAAGGACGCCCTGATCAGCCACCTGGCATGGCGGGGCCTGGGGATCGTGGACCGCAGCGAGTTTTCCGATGCCAGGCTCAACATCTTCTGCCTCACCCCGGACGTCAACAAGACGGTCAACGCCATCAAGGTCTGCATCCGCGGTGAGGACCTGGACTTCACGAAACTCAGCATCGGGGCCGCGCCGTTTGGGGAAGAGACGTTCAAGCTCAAGCACTCGCCGAAGGCGGCCAACGGCTTTACGCTGTAGGCACCGGCATTGAGCCCGACAGGGTTCGCATCAGTTTGGGGGCAACCAACTGAAAGGCAACGCAATGACGCGAAAAACCTCTCGACCAGGCAACACCCCGCTCCCGGCGGGGCTGGCGGCGCCGGCGCGCAAGTCGCTGGCCCATGCGGGGGTGGAAACCCTGGAACACCTGGTGCAGCTGGGCCGGCGGCGGCTTGCCGGGATGCCGGGGGTCTGCCCGCGCACTCTCGCCCAGCTCCAGGACGCCATGGATGAACACGGCCTGGTGCTTCCCGCGGGCTAGCACGGCCCCGGACGTCCCGCCGGCGGTCCCGGGCGGGAGGGCCGCCGGGCCGTTATAGGGTGAAACCATGACTGAATACCGCCGCGTGGGAAATTCCGGACTGTCCGTCTCGGTCGTAGGACTTGGCTGCAACAACCTGGGCCGGTCCGGGACCGTGACCGAATCGCAGGAGGGGACCGACGCCGTCGTGCATGCGGCCCTGGACGCCGGGATCACCTTCTTTGACGTCGCGGACACCTACGGCCGGGAACCCGGGCTCAGCGAAACGATGCTCGGCAAGGCCCTGGGCGCCCGCCGGGACGACGCCGTGATCGGGACCAAGTTCGGCATGGACATGCGCGGTGCAAACGGCCATGACTTCGGCGCGCGCGGATCCCGCCGCTACATCATCAAAGCGGCCGAAGCCTCGCTGCGCCGGCTCGGCACAGACTGGATCGACCTCTACCAGTTCCACACCCCGGACCCGCTGACGCCCATCGACGAAACCCTCGCGGCCCTCGATGACCTCGTGACCAGCGGCAAAGTCCGCTACATCGGGCACTCCAACCGGGCCGGCTGGCAGATCGCCGAGGCCGAATTCGTGGCCCGCGCGCGCGGCGGGTCCCGCTTTATCTCCAGCCAGAACCACTACAACCTGCTGGACCGCCGCGCCGAACTCGAGGTGACCCCCGCCGCCGAGGCCTACGGGCTGGGCGTCCTGCCGTACTTCCCCCTCGCCAACGGTCTGCTCACGGGCAAATACTCCGCCGGCAAGGCTCCCGAAGGGTCCCGGCTCAGCCACACCCGCACCAACCTGGTGCACGACGCCGACTGGGAACAGTTGGGGGCCTTCGGCGACTTCGCCGCCGCCCGGGGACTGAACGAGGTCCAGGTGGCGTTCTCGTGGCTTGCCGCCCAGCCGTCCGTTAGCAGCGTCATCGCCGGGGCCACCACGCCGGAGCAGGTGCGGCAGAACGCCGCCGCCGTGGCCTGGAAGCCCAGCAAGGCAGAACTCGCCGAGCTGGACGACCTCTTCCCGCGCACGCCCAAGGTGGCCCTGTTCTGAGCGATCCGGCCCCGCCCGTGACCCGCACGATCCTGATGGACCTCGACACGGGCATCGATGACGCCCTGGCCCTGGTGTATCTGCTGTCCCGGCCCGAAATCCGGCTCCAGGCCATCACCTGCACCGCCGGCAACGTCGGGGCACGGCAGGTGGCGCTGAACAGCCTGGCATTGCTGGAACTGTGTGGCCGGGCAGGGATCGAAGTGGCCATCGGTGCCGAGGTCCCGCTGGAGATCCCGCTGGTCACCACCGAGGAAACGCACGGGCCGCAGGGGATCGGCTACGCCGAGCTGCCGCCGCCGGTCCAGCAGATTTCGGCGCGGCACGCCGTCGACGTCTGGGTCGAGGAGGCGCGGGCGCATCCGGGGGAGCTCACGGGGCTCATCACCGGTCCGCTGACCAATTTCGCCCTGGCCCTGCGCCGGGAGCCCGAGCTCCCGCATCTGCTCAAGGGACTCGTCATCATGGGCGGCAGTTTCTACTACCAGGGCAACACGACCCCCACAGCCGAATGGAACACGTCGGTGGACCCGCACGCCGCCAAAGAGGTGTTCGCCGCCTACCGCGGGCTGCCCGAGGACAAACTTCCGATCGTCTGCGCCTTGGAAACCACGGAGCGGATCGAAATGCGCCCGGAGCATCTGCGCCGGCTCGGAGAGGCCGCGGGAGTTGCGGAGCCTGAGCTCGTCCTTCCGGAACAGCCCGAGGGCCTGCGGAGCCGGTCCGGCAACCCGCTCATCGCCTGCCTGTCCGACGCCCTGCGCTTCTACATGGAATTCCACCGGCTCTACGACCAAGGCTATGTGGCGCACGTGCACGACGCCTTCGCGGCCTGCGCCGCGGCGGGCCGCACCCCGTTCGCCACCCGGATCGCTACGGTCGACGTCGAAACGGACTCCCCGCTGCTGATCGGCACCACCGTGGCCGACTTCCGCGGTCTGTGGGGGCTGCCGCCCAACGCCCGGATCGTGTCGGACAACAACCCCGTGCACTGCTTTGACGAGCTGGTGTCCTCGGTGGGCGCCCTCGCCCGCTCGCTGGGCAGCCGGCCCGAAGCGTGATCGCTAGAAAGCGTGCTGGTGGCTAGGATGGTAGCTGCGCCGAGGTGACATGAGGCGGACGTTGTCGCACCCAGCCAAAGGACCACCCCATGTCACAGCCATCCCTCACCCTCAACGCCTCCGGACCGAGGGCCGGCCGCAGCCGCCGCCTGCTCGAAATGGCCGGCGCGGCAGCCATCGCCGCCACCTACGTCTTCCTGGTCCTCACCCAGCCCGCGGACATTGCCAACGGTCCTGCCAGCTTCCCGGCCCTCGTAGCGCTCGGCGGCTTCCTGCTCGGCGCGGTCCTGCTGATTGTCGCCGTCCTGCCGTCCCTCCCGACCTCCACCGTGGTCCTCATCCCCGTCGCCCTGGTCCTGAACGTGGTCCTCGGCCAGCTCATGGGCAGCACCGGCCTGCCGTTCTACATCGACGCGATCGGCACGGTCCTGATCGGCGTCCTCGCCGGTCCCGCCGCCGGTGCCGCCACGGGCGCGCTGAGCAGCGTCGTCTGGTCCTTCTTCAACCCCACAGTCCTGCCCTTCGCCGCCGGTGCCGCCCTCATCGGCTTCCTCGCCGGCATGGCTGCGCGGGCCGGCATGTTCCGCCGCTTCTACCTCGCGCCCGTCGCCGGCTTCATCACCGGCATCCTGGCCGGAGTCGTCTCCGCCCCGATCGCCGCGTTCGTGTTCGGCGGCACCTCCGGGCTGGGGACCGGCGCCATCGTCAGCGCCTTCCGCGCCATGGGGGACACCCTCCTGGCCGCCATCACCAAGCAGGCGCTCATTTCGGACCCCATGGACAAGGCGATCGTCTTCACCATCGCCGCGCTGCTGGCCTACGCCCTGCCGCGCCGCACCACCTTCCAGTTCCCCTTCGTGCGGCGCTTCCGGGTGCTCGCCGGCAAGGCCCCCGCGGCGCCTACCGCGTAACCGCGTGCGTTCTTTGCTCCAGTGACCCGCCTCCTGCACCCGTTCACCGCGCTCACCGCCGCGGTTTGTACCGCCGTCATCACGACGGCGGCAGCGAACTGGCCGCTGTCCGCCGCCGTCGCACTCGCCGTCGCGGTCCTCGCGGCGCGCCGCGGAGTGGCCGGGCGGGTCCTCGGTGCCGCGGCGGTGATCCTGGTGCCCTTGTGCCTTTCCCTGCTGCTGCTGCACGGGCTCTTCTTCCCCGAAGGGCACACCGTCCTGGCCCAGTGGGGCCCGGCCCGGGTCACCACGGAAGGACTGCAGTTCGCGCTGGAGCTGGGAACCCGGACCACGGCGTGCGTCCTGGTCCTCCTGCTGTTCTCCTTCACGGTCAGCGTCCCTGACCTCCTGTCCGCCCTCACCGCCCGCAGGATCCCTCCGCAGTTCGGCTTCGTGCTGGCCTCTACCCTCACGATCCTGCCCGCCGTTACCGGCCGACTGGACCGCATCCGTCAGGCGCAGGAAACCCGCGGCATGGTGATCCGGGGCGGGCTGCCGGCACGGCTCGGCGCGCTCCGCCTCCAGATGGTGCCCCTGGTCCTGTCGCTGATCGACGACGCCGGAAGCCGCGCCCAGGCCCTCGACGCCCGCGGCTTCAGCAGTCCCGGACCCCGCAGCAGCTACCGCGACATCGCCGACCCGCGCGCCCAGCGGTACTTCCGGGCAGCCGCCCTGCTGCTGGCCGGGGCGGCCGTCGCCGCGCGGGTCGCCGCATCCTGGCCCGGCAGGATGCCGTCATGACCGCCGCCACCCGGACCGCGCTGCGGGCCCGGATCGACGATTTCACCTTCCACGGCGAGAACGTCCCGGCGCTGCGCGACGCCGCCCTCCTCGTCACGCCCGGCACCCTGACCGCCGTCCTGGGCGGCTCGGGAAGCGGGAAAACCACCCTCGGAAAACTGCTGGCCGGCTGGCTCCGGCCCGGCCACGCCGGCCTCCTGCACGGCAGCCTCGAACTCGACGGCACCCGGCTGGATTTCCACGGCGTGCCTGACGATCCCCGGATCAACGCCGCCGCATGGTCCCGCCGCGTGGCGTTCGTCCCGCAGGACGCGGCGTCGATGCTCTCCACGGTGCGCGCCACCGTTGCGGAGGAGCTGGCCTTCGGCCTGGAAAACCGCGGGACGCCCCGGGACGACATGCGCCGGGCCGTGGAACGTACCGCCGCGCGGACCGGCCTGTCCGGGCTGCTGGACCGGGACCCTGCCACGCTCTCCGGGGGCGAGCTGCGCCGGCTCGCCGTCGGATGTGCCGTCATCGCGGAACCGGACATGCTCATTCTTGACGAGCCGCTGGCCTCGCTGGACGCTGCCGGCGCAGCCCGGATCGAGGAGCTGGTGCTCAGCCTGCGCGACGCCGGGACCGGCGTCGTCCTGCTGACCCAGGCGGCCGACCGCCTGGCGCGCGACGCCGCGCACTGGACGGTGCTCGACGCCGGGACAGTCACCGCCGCGGGCACGCCTGCCCAGTTGGCCGCCTCGGCCGAGCTGGAACAAGCCGGTGTGCTGGCGCCCGGCGCGCCGGGTTCCGGCGGTCCGGACTCCGATTGTCAGGCCTTGGCGGCAGCCCCCGGGCGCGCCGCCGCACGCAGCGCCGCGCCGGCGTCGCTCGAACTGTGCGGTGTCAGCTTCGGCTACGGGCAGCACACGCGACGAAAGAAGGCTTCGCCGCCGGAACCGGTGCTGCAGGATGCGGTGCTGCGGGGCGTGGACCTCGCGGTGCGGCCCGGCGAGATCATCGCCGTGACCGGCCCCAACGGCGCCGGCAAGTCAACCCTTCTGCGGCACATCAACGGCCTCCTGCGGCCCACCGACGGTGATGTGCGGGTCCGCGGGCGCAGCATCGCCGGCGAGCCCGTGGGCAAAGTCGCGGCCTCCGTCGGACTGCTCTTCCAGCATCCCCGGGACCAGCTCTTCGAACGGACCGTCCTCCGTGAGGCCGCGTTCGGGCTCCGGCAGCTCTTCGGGAAGTCCGACGCCGAGGCCAGGGCCCGGGCCGCGCTGGCCGCCGTCGGGCTTCCCCCGGCTGCCGCGGCGCTCCACCCTGCCGAGCTGCCCGCGTCCCAGCAGCGGCTCCTCGCCCTGGCCACGGTCCTGGCCCGCGAACCTGCCGTCCTGGCCCTCGACGAACCCACCGTGGGCCTGGACCGGCACGGACTGGAACGCCTGGGCCGTGCCGTGACGACGGCGGCAGCGCAGGGCACCGCCGTCGTCATGGTCACCCACGACCTCGCCTACGCCCGGGCCATGGCGCACCGCATCCTCAAGCTCGACGGCGGCAGGCTGCGGTAAATTGCGTGGAGCTTGCCCGTACCCCGGAAGGGTAGGAGCACCCCGGCCACGACTCACAGGAGGAACCGCGATGAACCCCATTGCCAAGGAAATTGGCACCGTCTTCGTTCCGGTCAGCGACATCGCCGAGTCGCGCGATTGGTATTGTGCGTTGCTCGGAGTCCCCGCGGAGGGCGAAATCCTCTTCGGCCATCTCTACGTGCTGCCGATGCAGGGGACCGGCCTGGTGCTGGACAGCAAAATCTACTCCCCGGCGGCGGTGTTCCGCGTGCCCGCCTTCCATCTCAACACGGCGGACATCGAGGCCGCCCACGTTCACTTACAGGCTGCGGCGTCGGATGTCACGGAGATCCGGGACAATCAGTGGTTCACCTTCAAGGACCCCGACGGTAACGTGCTGATGGTCTGCGAATGCTAGCACCGGCCCACGCCGTCCAGGACCACGCCTACTCATCAGGAAAGCGCCGCCGTCCCCGCCGTGGGGCGGGGACGGCGGCGCCTGCTGGAAAGGCGTCGGCCGGAAATCCGACCTGCGGCACGCCCGGTGACTAGGCGGCAGGCTCCGAAGCAACCCCGGGGGCCAGGAACTTCCTGCCGTTGACCCGCTCGGAGGCGCCCACCCGGTCCAGGTACGGGGTGATGCCGCCCAGGAACATCGGCCATCCCGCGCCGAGGATCATGCAGAGGTCGATGTCCTCCGGGCCGGCCACCACGCCTTCCTCGAGCATGAGCCCGATCTCCTCGGCGAGGGCGTCCTGCGTGCGGCGCAGCACCTCCCCGGCGGTGGAAGGCGAGGTGCCGAAGGACATCAGGGCGAGGGTTTCGGCCGGAATGACCGGCGTGCCGGCGCTGACCGAGGCCGGATCCCAAATGGACTTCACCCCGTTGTCGATCAGGGCCTGCAGGTTTTCCGAGACCCGGAAACGGTTCCCGAAGGCCGCGTGCAGTGATTCCTGGACGTGCTGGGCGACGGGCAGCCCCACCATGGCGCCGAGCACAAACGGGGTCATCGGCAGGCCCATCGGCCGGAGCGCGTTGTCCGCGACCTCAGCCGGCGTCCCTTCGTCGAACGCGGCCGTGACTTCGCCCATCAGGCGCAGCAGGACGCGGTTGACCACAAACGCCGCGGCATCCTTGACCAGCACGGCGGACTTCTTCAGACCCTTGGCGAGTTCGAACGCGGTGGCCAGCACGGCGTCGTCGGTCTTCGGCGCACGGACGATCTCCAGCAGCGGCATGACGGCCACGGGGTTGAAGAAGTGGAACCCGACCAGCCGTTCCGGGTGCTCCAGGTCCTCGGCCATGGCCGTGACGGACAGGGAGGACGTGTTGGTGGCCAGGATGCACTCCGGCGACACGATCGCCTCCACCTCCTTGAAGACCTGCTTCTTGACGTTGAGTTCCTCGAACACGGCCTCGATGACGAAGTCGGCGTCGGCGAAGGCGTCCTTGGACACGGAGCCGCTGACCAGGGCCTTGGTGCGGTTGGCGGCGTCGGGGCTGATCCGCTTCCTGGCCAGCAGCTTGTCGACCTCGGCGTGGACATAGCCCACCCCCTTGTCCACGCGGGCCTGGTCGATGTCCGTCATCACGACCGGCACCTTGAGCTGGCGGGCGAAGAGCAGGGCGAGCTGGCTGGCCATGAGGCCGGCGCCCACCACGCCGACCTTGCCCACCCGGCGGGCGAGCTTGCGGTCCGGGGCGCCGGCCGGACGCTTGGCGCGCCGCTGCACGAGGTCCAGGAAGGCATAGACGGTGGAGCGGAACTCGGGGGTCTGCATCAGGTCCGCGAGGGTCTCGCATTCGAGCCCGGCGGACTGGGCCTGGGTCAGGGTCCGGTTGGCTTCCATGACGTCCAGGACCTTGGCCGGGGCGGGGGAGGCGTTGGACGTCTTGGCCTGGACCAAGGCCCGGCCCCGGGCGACGGCTTCAGCCCAGCGGGCGGCGACCTCCGGGGCGGCGGGGTCGACGGCGTGGGCACGCTCCGGGGTCACGGTACCTGCAATGACCTGCGCGGCCCACGCGACGGACTGTTCGATGAAGTCGGCGGGCTCGAACATGGCGTCCGCGATGCCCAGCTCATAGGCCTGCGGGCCCGTGAGCGTCCGGTTGTTGCTCAGCGGATTTTCGATCATCACCTTTACGGCGTTCTCGGGGCCGATGAGCCGCGGCAGGAGGTAGACGCCGCCCCAGCCCGGGATCAGCCCGATGAACGCCTCCGGCAGAGCAAGCGCTCCGGCGCCCGTGGAGACCGTCCGGTAGGTGGACTGCAGCGCGATCTCGAGGCCGCCGCCGAGCGCCAGGCCGTTGATGAACGCGAAGCTGGGCACGCCGAGGTTGGCCAGGGTGGAATAGACGTCGTGGCCCAGCTGGGCCATCCACAGGCCCTGTTCGCGCCCGCTGACCGACTTGACCGTGGACAGGTCCGCGCCGGCGACCAGGAAGTACGGTTTGCCGGTGACGCCGACGCCGGCGATCTCGCCGCGGGCGGCCCGCTCCTTCAGCCCTTCCAGGACCCCGCCCAGTTCCACGAGGGTATTGGGACCGAGCGTGGTGGGCTTGGAGTGGTCCAGGCCGTTGTCCAGCGTGACCAGGGCGAAGGTGCCGGGGCTCGTGCCGTTGACGGCGGGGAGCTGGATGTCCTGGACGTAGGAGTGGGTTACCGTCTCGTTCGGAAACAGCTCGGCAAGCTTGTGGAAATCGGCGGCGCTCATGCTGCGGCTCCAGTCTTGGTGGTGGTGTAAGGGGTGCCGTAGTCGGCGTGGTGCGGGTTCTCCCAGATGACGGTGGCGCCCATGCCCAGGCCGATGCACATGGTAGTCATGCCGAAGCGGACGCTGTGGTCCTCTTCGAACTGGCGGGCCAGCTGGTTCATCAGCCGGACGCCGGAGGAGGCCAGCGGGTGCCCGACGGCGATCGCGCCGCCGTAGCGGTTCACCCGGGGATCGTCGTCGGCGATGCCGAAGTGGTCCAGGAAGCTCAGGACCTGCACCGCGAAGGCCTCGTTGATTTCGAACAGACCGATGTCCTCGATGCCGAGCCCGGCGTTCTTCAGGGCCTTCTCGGTGGCCGGGACCGGGCCGATGCCCATGACCTCGGGTTCGACGCCGGCGAAGGCGTAGCTGACCAGGCGCATCTTGACCGGCAGGCCGAGTTCCTCGGCGGCGTCGGCGGAGGCGAGCAGGGCGGCGGTGGCGCCGTCGTTGAGCCCGGCGGCGTTGCCGGCGGTGACCCGGCCGTGGGCCCGGAACGGGGTCCGCAGGGAGGCCAGGTCGTCCATGGATGTGCCCGGCCGCGGCGGCTCGTCCACGGTATTGACCGTCCAACCCTGGCCGGGCTTCATGGTGGCGACCGGCACGAGGTCGCGCTGGATCCGGTCCGCGGCATAGGCTGCGGCCAGTTTGTCCTGGGAGGCGACGGCGTAAGCGTCCGTGCGTTCCTTGGTGATGGCCGGGAAACGGTCGTGCAGGTTCTCGGCCGTGTTGCCCATGTTGAGGGCCGCAGGGTCCACGAGCCGCTCGGACATGAAACGCGGGTTGGGGTCCGCGCCGGCGCCCATCGGGTGGTTGCCCATGTGTTCCACGCCGCCGGCGATCACGACGTCGTACGCGCCGAAGCCGATGCCGCTCGCCGTCGTGGTCACGGCGGTCATGGCGCCGGCGCACATGCGGTCGATCGCGAATCCGGGCACGGTCCGCGGCAGTCCGGCCAGCAGGGCGGCGGTGCGGCCAATGGTCAGGCCCTGGTCGCCGGTCTGGGTGGTGGCGGCGATCGCGACTTCGTCGATCCGCTCGGCCGGAAGCGAGGGGTTGCGGCGCATCAGTTCCCGGATGCATTTGACCACCAGGTCATCGGCGCGGGTGCCGGCGTAGATGCCCTTCTCGCCCGCGCGGCCGAAGGGGGTGCGGACGCCGTCGACGAAGACGACCTCGCGAATGGCGCGGGGACCCGCGGTGCGGGAACTCGCGGTACGCGGACTGGCGGTGCTGGGTTGGCTCACGTGCTGCTCCTCGTTGAGACGTGGGTGCCGGATCCGTGCCTGCGGCCAAAAAGGCAGTGGCAGGGTTTGCCACCGGCAGCACGGATCCGGGCGACATCACGCACTATGTTACTCGCCAGTAACTTAGCTGGCAAGGAGGAGGCAAACGGGCCCGGCGGGCAGGTTAGCCCGCGGTACCCGAGGGCACCGCCGCGGCGGCTTTGGGCTCCTTCGCGGGCAGCGGCTCGGGGTGCAGGAAGGCTTCGGTGATGAGCGGCGCCGTGATTTCGATCTGCCACTGGCGCGCCCCCAGGTTCGCCAGCTCCTCGGCCACGCCTTCCTCGCTGAGCTCGGCCGGCGGACGCCACGCCACCCGGCGCAGGTAGTCCGGGGTGAGCAGGTTTTCCACGGGCAGGTTCAGTTCCTCTGCCCTGGCCTGGAGCTTGGGCCGGGCTGTGGCGAGCCGGGCGGCCGCCTCCGGGTCCCGGTCGGCCCAGACGCGCGGCGGCGGGGGAGCGTTGGTGGGCAGGTGCAGGGGTGGGAGGTCCTCCAGGGCACGGGCCGTGCTGATGCAGCGCAGCCAGCGGGGCGCTTCGCGCTGGGCGGCCCGGCCGTGGAAGCCCTTGGTTCCGAGGAGCTGGGGAACCGTGGTGGGCATGGCCTTGGCGGCGGCGACCAGGGCGGAGTCCGGGATGAGCCGGCCGGGGGCCACGTCGCGCTTCTGGGCCAGCGAGTCGCGCTCCAGCCACAGTTCACGGACCGCGGCCAGCTGGCGGCGGTCCCGGATCTGGTGCAGTCCGGAGGTCTTGCGCCACGGGTCGACGCGCGGCGGGGCCTGCCCGGCCTCCAGGATGGCGGCGAATTCCTGCTCGGCGTACTCCAGCTTGCCGTCGGCGACGAGGAGTTCGATCAGTTCCTCGCGCAGTTCGGTGAGGACTTCGACGTCGAGCGCCGCATAGCGCAGCCAGGGTTCGGGCAGCGGCCGGGTGGACCAGTCGGCGGCAGAGTGTTCTTTGGCCAGGCCGAAGCCCAGGAGCTGCTCGATGACCGCGGCGAGGCCCACGCGGGGCAGCCCGGCAAGTCGTGCGGCGAGTTCGGTGTCGAAAAGTCTGTCCGGCCACATGCCGAGCTCGGACAGGCAGGGCAGGTCCTGGCTGGCGGCGTGCAGGATCCATTCGACGCCGCGCAGGGCATCGTTGATGATGCTCAGGTCCCCGAACGGTTCGGGATCGATCAACCAGGTCCCGGAGCCTTCGCGCCGGATCTGGACAAGGAAGGCACGCTGGCCGTAGCGGAAGCCGGATGCACGCTCCGCGTCCACCCCGGCGGGGCCGTGGCCGGCGGCGAGGGCCGCGGCGCAGCGTTCGAGTCCCGACTGGGTTTCGATGACCAAGGGCACGCCGTCCCGGGGGGCGTCGAGGTCAATCACTTCGGGGACCACGCTGTCGAAGCCCTCCACCGTGATGTGGGCTGGGGTGTCAGCGGCCTCGGTGGTGCTGTGTGCAGCGCCGGCCGTGCCGGTTTCCGGAATTTGAGGGGTCATGGTCTCTACAGTTTACCGACAACATGGCGTATAAGGCCGGGACCGCCGCCTGACAACCGCCTCACGCGTGTCCGCGGGGACGGCGCGGCAGGGCAGTGACGCCTTCGGGCAGCGGCGGGAGCCCGGCGAAGGTGCAGACCATGTCAGACCATGCCTCCAGGTGCGAGGTGATGTCCGGGGTGGCGGGAGTCCAGGATGCCCGCAGTTCGATATCGATCGAGTCCGGCCGGTCGGACAATGTTCCGAAACTCTCGGAGAGCACCCTCGTGGCCGTGCCCCCGGCGGAACGGTAGGGCGCCTGATGGCTCTCCAGCGCCTCGACGAGCCAGGTCCAGGCCACGGATCCCAGTAACTCGTCGTTGCCCATTTCAGGCTCCAGCTGCGCGCGGATGTAGGTGACGATCCTGAACTCGCCGTCCCACACGGCGGAGCCGTCGGGATCGTGGAGCAGGATGAAGCGGCCGGTGGCGAGTTCGACATCGTCGCTGCCGGATGCCCGAGCCAGCGCCGCCGCGGCGGGGCCGTGCACGGCGCCGGCGGGGGCGCCGGGGCCGATCACCTCGGCCCCGAGGGCGACGGCGAACGGGGCGAGGCCCGTCGGCGCCGGGATTTCATCCAGGTGCAGCTCGCTGCGGCAACGGGCCTGCCGAAGGGTTCCCAGGGCGAAGAGGAAATCTGCCGGAACCTGATCGAGGGAGCTCACCTTGGAAGATTATGCAACCGCCGTGCCCCTGCCCGGCAGGCTCGCCGCCGGACAGGGGAAGCGGTGCACGGCTCAGGCGGCAGCGAGCTCGCGCTTGATGGCCGCAATGAAGGAATCAACGTCTTCCTCGGTGGTGTCGAAGGAGCACATCCAGCGGACCTCGCGGGCCGCCTCGTTCCAGTCGTAGAAGCGGAAGGACTTGCGCAGCCGGTCCGCGACGCCGGCGGGCAGGATGGCGAAAACGCCGTTGGACTCCGTCTTCTGGCTCAGCTGAACGCCGGGGATCGCCTCGACGCCGGCCCGCAGGCGGGCGGCCATGGCATTTGCGTGGGCGGCCGAGCGCAGCCACAGGTCGCCCTCGAGCAGGGCGATGAACTGGGCGGACATGAACCGCATCTTGGACGCCAGCTGCATGTTCATCTTGCGCAGGTAGAGCAGGCCGTGCGCGGCATCCGGGTTCAGGGCGATCACGACCTCGCCGAACAGCAGCCCGTTCTTGGTGCCGCCGAAGGAGAGGATGTCCACGCCGGCGTCGCGGGTGAAGGCCCGCAGCGGAACACCCAGGTGGGCGGCGGCGTTGGCCAGCCGGGCGCCGTCCATGTGCAGCTTCATGCCCTTGGAGTGGACATGCTCCGCGATGGCGCGGACCTCCTCCGGCGTGTAGCAGGTGCCGAGTTCGGTGGTCTGGGTGATGGAGACGGCCAGCGGCTGGGCCCGGTGCTCGTCGCCCCAGCCCCAGGCTTCCTGGTCGATCAGTGCGGGGGTGAGCTTGCCGTCCGTGGTGGGGACCTGCAGCAGCTTGATGCCGCCGATCCGCTCCGGGGCGCCGTTTTCATCCATGTTGATGTGGGCGGTGGCGGCGCAGATGACGGCACCCCAGCGCGGCAGCAGGGACTGCAGGGACAGGACGTTCGCGCCGGTGCCGTTGAACACCGGGAAGCACTCGATGCCTTCACCGAAGTGTTCTTCCATCAGCTTCTGCAAGCGGGCCGTGTACTCGTCCTCGCCGTAGGAGACCTGGTGGCCTTCGTTGGCGGCGGCCAGGGCCGCGAGGACCTCCGGGTGCACACCGGAGTAGTTGTCCGAGGCGAAGCCGCGGACGGAAGGGTCATGGAGCCGCACCGCAGTGCTGGCAGGGGCGGTTTCAATTGTGTTCATTTCAGCCGTGCTGGTCATCGCTTTGCTCACGCTTTCAGTCTAAGAGGTCATGCCGCCGGGGCTAAGTCCGGAGGAAGGTCAGCGGTCCAGCGGCAGCCGCCGGCCGTTCAGGTCGCCGGCGGGGGTGTCGAAGAGCCCGGCGGCGGCAGCGGCCAGATCGGCCACGTCCGTGAAGCCGGGGAAGGTGCGTTCGGGGGCCTTGGCCCGCATGGCGGGGTCAACGAGGGCCTTGACCACGAAGATGGCGGCCGCGCTGTGCTGCTCCACAGGGTCTTCCCTGCGGCCGGACTGGACCCGCCGGAAGCCGTCGGCCACCGCGAGGGTCCAGGCTTCCGCGGCGGCCTTGGCCGCGGCGTAACTGGCGCCTCCCGCCGTCGGGGCGGCCACCGCCGTCGACGACACCATGGCGAAGCGGCCGGCGTCCGAGGCCGCGAGGTCGTCGAAGAAGACGCGGGTGACGTTCCGCAGCGTCGTGATGGCATTGCGTTCCAGGAAGTCCCAGTCGTCGTCGCTCTGGTCGGCAATGCCTTTCGCGCCGCGCCAACCGCCCACGAGGTGGATGACGCCGTCGACGCTTCCCGCCGTCGCGATGACGGCGGCCCGCAGGTCCCGGACTCCGGCCAGGCTGGCGAGGTCGCAGACGAGCGGCGTGACGCCGCTGCCGGCCTCGGCAGCGGCGGCTTGGATGCGGGCGGCATCGGAGCCGACCGTGAAGACCCTATGGCCGGCGTCGCGCAGGGCGCGGGCGGCGGCGATCCCCGAAGGGCCGCTGCCGCCCGTGACCAGCACGTTCAGGGGACGTCCGGCACTCATCCGGCGTTCAGGGCCTGTGAGCTGCCTTCGGTGCCGGCTGTGGTGTCCGTGCTGATGTCTGTCGACCCCGTGATGCCGGCGGTGGATTCAATGACCGGCCGCATCTTCTTCTCCAGGGCTTCGTAGAACATGGAGAGCGGGAACTCGTCGTCGAGGACCTGGTCCGTGAGGCCGCGCGGCGGGCCGGCCAGGGGGAGGGCGTCCGGACCCTTGGCCCAGACCGAGGCCGGGTTGGGGGTGACGGTGCCTGAGATGAGTTCATAGGCGGCAAGCCAGTGGGCCATCTTGGGCCGGTCGATCGAGCGCCAGTACAGTTCCTCGATCCGGGCGCCGAGTTCAACCACGACGTCGGCAGCGGCGTCCCAGTCGATGCTGAGCTTGCTGTCGGTCCAGTGCAGGACGTGGTGCTGGTGCATCCAGGCGAACAGCAGCTGGCCGCCGAGGCCGTCATAGTTGCGCACCCGCGTGCCGGTGATGGCGAAGCGGAAGATGCGGTCGAAGATCACCGCGTACTGGACGAGCTTGGCATGCTTGCGGGCCTCCGGGTCGGCGTCCTCGTCCTTTTCGATCTTCACGGATTCGCGGAACGCGGTCAGGTCGCAGCGCAGTTCCTCGAGCGAGTAGAGGAAGTACGGCATGCGCTGCTTGATCATGAACGGGTCGAACGGCAGGTCGCCGCGCATGTGCGTGCGGTCGTGGATGAGGTCCCACATGACGAACGTCTCCTGCGTCAGCGCCTGGTCCTCCAGCAGCGCGGCCGCGTCTTCGGGCAGCTGCAGCGAGGTGATGTCCGCCGCGGCGCGCAGGACGCGGCGGAAGCGGGCGGCCTCGCGGTCGGCGAAAATCGCGCCCCACGTGAACGTCGGGGTCTCGCGGACGGCGACGGTCTCGGGGAAGAGGACAGCGGAGTTGGTGTCGTAGCCGGGGGTGAAGTCGAGGAAACGGATCGGGACGAAGAGCTTGTTGGAGTATTCACCCGTTTCCAGGCCGCCGATGAACTCGGGCCAGATGACCTCGATCAGCACGGCCTCCACGAGGCGGTTGCTGCTGCCGTTCTGGGTGTACATCGGGAACACGACGAGGTGCTGCAGGCCGTTGATCCGGTGCTGCTGCGGCTGGAAGGCCTGCAGGGAATCCAGGAAGTCCGGCACGCCGAAGCCGCCGTCGGCCCACCGGCCGAAGTCGGTGACGAGGAGCTCCAGGTACCGGGCGTCGTGCGGGAAGGACGGGGCCAGGGCCGAGACCGCAGCGGTGATGGTTTCAACGTACCCGGCGGCGGCTTCGTGGGCTGCGGCATCCGGCACGGATCCGTCCTGGACCTGCAGGGCCTGCAATGCGGTGGCGGCAGCCTTGAGCCGCAGCCATTCCTGGTTGCCGGCAGTGATCGGGGCGGGGGCGGTGAGAGCGGTCGTGGTCATCGTCGACGGTCGCCTTTCTGGTTGCTGTGGTGCGTGTCGCTGGATCTGATTCGAGCGTAGCAAGCAAACAGCAGTCCTAATGCAAAATGGCATCGAGCATAAGAAAGACTGTGGCAACTGGTGGGGAAAGACCGGTCCAGCCGTAGGAGGGGGAGGGCTGCGGCGGGACCCGGGAGGCTCCGGTCCCGCCGCAGGGCAGCTACTTTCCGGCTCCGTCCGCCGGGACGAGCTTGAGCGAGACGGAGTTAATGCAGAACCGCTGGTCCGTGGGGGTGCCGTAGCCCTCGCCGTCGAACACGTGCCCGAGGTGGGAATCGCACGTGGCGCAGCGGACTTCGACCCGGTCCATGCCCATGGAGCGGTCGTGGATGTAGCGGACAGTGCCCTCGGCCAGCGGAGCCCAGAACGACGGCCAGCCGCAATGCGAGTCGAACTTCTCGTTGCTCGTGAAGAGATCGGTGCCGCAGGCCCGGCACTGGTAGACGCCGCGGGTGTGGGTGTCCCAAAACTCGCCGGTGTAGGGCCGTTCGGTGCCGGCCTGGCGCAGCACTCGGTACTCCTCCGGGGTGAGCTCCTGGCGCCACTGGGCATCGGTCTTTTCGACCGTCGCGTGCGCGGGCGGAGGGGCGGCGGTGCCGGACGCGGGCTCGTTGGCGGGCTCGGAGGGGGGCGCGGCAACGGGCATGGTTTTGGACCTGTTGTTGAAGATGCTCATAGCTTGAACAACGCTCAGGAGTCCCCGATAAATCCCGAACCTGCGTAGAGATGCAGGACAGGCAGGCCCAGTTTGTCCTGCGCTTTGGTGGCCCAGTCGGTGTGGAACGTGTCGGCAACAGCGTGCGGGCGGGTGATCACGACAGCCTGCCCGGCGCTGAGTTCCTTGACCTTGGCGACCAGGCCGTCCACGGCCTTGCCCTCGACGATTTCGCCCGAGACGCCGCCGCCCAGTCCGGCCAGTGCGGCCAGCGAGGCCGCCAGGGTGTCGGCCGCTTCGGCGCGCTCGGCGGCGGGGTCGGAGTGTGCCGTCAGTTCGCGGAAGGCCTTGGCGATCTCCAGCATGGAGAGGTTCTCCAGGAAATCGACCACCAGGTGCCGCTCGGTGTTGGCCGGCACCAGGACGAGCAAGGGCGCATCGCCGCCGGCGACCAGGGTTTCGATGTTGACGCGGTCATCCGCACCGAGGGGCTCTTCTGTCAAAATGACGATTGGATCACTCATGACCCCAGCCTAGTCGCGGCCGGGGTGCCCCGCATGGTTCAGTCCGAACGGCGTACGCGGCGTGTCCCGTCCGGGCCGGCCGGACTGCCTGAACAGGCCAAATGCCGTGGTTGGGGCGCAGGTCCGTCAGAATGGTGCCATGGCATCCTCCCTGCGCCTGCTGCCGGACTCCGGCCGGGCCTCCGCACCCTCTCCCGCTGCCGGACCTTCGGGCAGTGCCAAGTGGGCGGTGGGCGGCATTATCGGCGGCAGCGCCGCCGCCGGAGTGCTGGCCGCGGGATCGTCCGCCCTGGCGCTGTACTTCGCCCGCCGTGTCATCACGCCGGCCAAATTCCGCGACGCGGACCAGGAAGTGCTGGCCGTGATCCCGGCCGGCCGGTCGCAGCACGTCATCCTCGCCGCCACCCCGGAGACCACCGTCGACGGGGTGTACGGATTCTTTTTCGACGGCGGACGCGGGCACGCGCGGATCGGCCGGATCCTGTCCTACTCGCCGGCTGAACGTACGGTGCTGCGGGAAGTCGAAGCCGTCTACAGCGGCGACTTCACCACCGCCCGCCGCGGCTGGTGGAGCGGAGCGGCCTATCCGGATCCCGCCGCCATGGGCCTGCCGTCGGAGGACGTGCTGATCGGCGTCGACGGCGGGACGGCGCCGGCATGGCTGGTGGGTGCGGCGCCGGCGTCGGAGGCAGCGGCGACGGACGTCTGGGCGATCATGGTGCACGGCCGCGGCGCCTCGCGGCAGGAGGGCCTGCGGGCCGTCCGGACCGCCCGGGAACTGGGCATGTCCAGTCTGCTGATCTCTTACCGCAACGACGGCCTGGCCCCCTCCGCCAGCGACGGCCGTTACGGCCTGGGCACCACGGAGTGGCGCGACGTCGACTCCGCCATCGGCTACGCCCTGCAGCAGGGCGCCCGCGAGGTGGTCCTGTTCGGCTGGTCGATGGGCGGTGCGATCTGCCTCCAGGCAGCGGACCTTTCGCGGCACCGCCAGGTGATCCGGGCGATGGTCCTGGACGCCCCCGTGATCAACTGGGTCGACGTGCTGGCCCACCACGCGGAGCTGAACCGGATCCCGTCCTCGGTGGGCCGCTACGGCCAGCTGATGCTCGGCCACCCCCTGGGCCGGCGGCTGACCGGGCTGGCCGCCCCGGTGGACCTGAAGACGATGGACTGGGTTGCGCGGGCCGTGGAACTGCGGACCCCGACCCTCATTGTGCACAGCGTGGACGATGAATATGTCCCGTACGGGCCCTCCGCCGCACTGGCCGAGAAAAACCCGGAGATGGTCACGTTCGAGCCCTTCAACACCGCCCGGCACACCAAGGAATGGAACCTGGATCCGGAGCGGTGGGAGCGGCAGGTCACTGCCTGGCTCCGGCAGCAGCTGGCGCCCCGGGCCAATCCCGGCGGCCTGGAGCCGGCCCCCGGGGACGCCGCGCCGCAGTGACAGAGCGCGGCGTCAGTCGTGCCGGGTGCCGATTCTCACGGTGCGGGCGGCCGTGAGCCGGATGAGTTCGGCAGGGGCCAGTTCGATGTCCAGCCCGCGACGTCCGCCCGAGACGAGGATGGTCTCCAGCGCCAGTGCGCTCTCATCCACCACCGTGGGGGAGGACTGGCGCTGCCCGAGCGGTGAGATGCCGCCGAGCACATAGCCGGTCCGCCGCTGCGCCGCGGCCGGGTCGGCCATCGCGGCCTTTTTGCCGCCCAGCGCGGCAGCCATCGCCTTGAGGTCCAGGTTCCCGCTGACAGGCACGACGCCGACGGCGAGCCGCCCGTCGACGTCGACCATCAGGGTCTTGAAGACCCGGTCCGGGTCAACGCCCAGCATCTGCGCGGCTTCGAGGCCGTAGCTGGCCACCGCGGGGTCGTGGGCGTAGGGGTGGGCGGTGAAGGGAACCCCGGCGGCCGCGAGTGCTGCGGTGGCCGGGGTTCCCTGCGATGCGGATTTGCGGGCCATGCCGGCTGGGCGTCCGGAGTCCGGCGCTCAGGCCTGCGCCTGCCGGGCGCCGGAGGCAGCGACTTTGCGCTTGATCCGGCCCAGCATGGCGGTCATTCCGCGCATGCGCAGGGGAGTGATGGCGCGGGTGAGGCCCAGCTGTTCGGGCATGTCGTCCGGTACGGCCAGGATTTCCTCGGCGCTGAGGCCGTCGAGGCCTTCATGGAGCACTCCGGCGAAACCGCGGGTGGTCGGGGCTTCCTTGGGGGCCTTGAAGTAGAGCCGCACGCGTTCCGGTGCGCCGGCGTCGGCCGGTTCCGTTTCGATGGTGAGGAACAGCGGGGTCTGGCACTCCACCACCTGCTCCAGCAGCTCGGGATGGTCCCGGAGCCGCTCCGGAAGCTCCGGCAGCCCCTGCGAGTATTCGAGGAGCAGCTGCAGCCGTTCGGGTTCGGTCAGGGCCTGGAAATCGTCAACAATGCCGGCCAGCGCGGCCGGGAGGGAAGAAGTATTCATCACTCCCAGCTTACGCACCGGCCGGCAATTGTGTCCCGGTCGCGGTGCGCGGACTACCGGCCGGCCGGGACGGTGCCGCGCTCGGCGCCCTTGGCGATCGGGACGCGGACGGCGTTGCCCCACTCGGTCCAGGAGCCGTCGTAGTTCCGGACGGTGTCGAAGCCCAGAAGGTACTTCAGCGCGAACCAGGTGTGGCTGGACCGTTCTCCGATCCGGCAGTAGGCCACGACGTCGTCGCCTTCCTTGAGTCCGGCCTCGCCCAGGTATAGGGCCTCCAGTTCGCCGCGGCTGCGGTAGGTGCCGTCCTCGGCGGCCGCACGGGCCCACGGGATGGAAGCGGCAGTGGGGATGTGGCCGCCGCGCAGTGCGCCCTCCTCCGGGTAGGCCGGCATGTGCGTGCGCTGGCCGGTGTATTCCTCGGCCGAGCGGACGTCGATCAGCGGCTTGCCGAAGTGGGCCAGGACGTCCTCTTTGAAGGCGCGGATGGGGGCGTCGTTGCGCTCCACCACCGGGTACTTCCCGGCCGCCGGAACGGAGGTTTCGGTGGTCAGGGCACGGCCCTCGGCGATCCACTTGTCCCGGCCGCCGTCCAGGAGCCGGACGTCTTCGTGGCCGAAAAGCGTGAACACCCACAGGGCGTAGGCGGCCCACCAGTTGGACTTGTCGCCGTAAATGACCACGGTGCTGTCCCGGGAGATGCCCTTGGCGGCAGCCAGGGCGGCGAATGCCTCGCCGTCGACGTAGTCGCGGGTGACTTCGTCGTTGAGGTCCGTGTGCCAGTCGATCTTGACGGCGCCGGGGATGTGCCCGGTTTCGTACAGCAGCACGTCCTCGTCCGACTCCACCACAACGAGCTTGCCGCCGTCGAGCGCGCCGGCCTCAACCGCCGCGGCGAGCCATTCGGTCGAGACCAGGCGCTCGGGGTGGGCGTACGCGGCGAACTTCTCGTTCTGCTCAACGGGGTAGGACATGGTGATGGCCTTTCACTGAAACGGTAGGGAGGCCGGCGGGGTGCGCGGGGGCCGGACCTGTTACAACACTAGTCAGGGCCCGGCGGGAAAGCTCCACCGGGTTCACACGGGGAAATGTGCTCTTCCTCACGCCGGCTGCGGGTCCGCCTCCGGGCACACAGGGCCGTGCTGCTTTGCCGGTATTCTTGCTGGGGACAAAAGACCAGCAGAACGGACCGCCTTGGTACACATCGAACAGCTCGCCGCCCGCACGCCGGCAGTTTCCGTGGACGAACTCCTCAACGGGTTCTATCCGTCGCCGCGGTTCGGTGAGGTGTCGTTCGCGAGCTACCGCCCCGACCCGGCCCAGCCCAGCCAGGCGCAGGCGGTCCACGCCCTGCAGCACTTCGCGGCCGGAGTGGGCGCACGCGACGGCGACGGCCTGTTCAAACGGCTCTTCGGCAAGAAGGACAACTCGCGGGCGGGCATTTACCTCGACGGCGGATTCGGCGTCGGCAAGACCCACCTGCTGGCATCGCTGTGGCACGCCGCCCCCGGGCCCAAGGCCTTCGGCACGTTCGTTGAGTACACCAACCTCGTCGGCGCGCTGTCCTTCCGCAAGACTGTCGACGCGCTGAGCCACTACAAGCTCGTCTGCATTGACGAGTTTGAACTCGACGACCCGGGCGACACCGTGCTGATGTCCCGGCTCATGCGCGAACTCGCCGACGCCGGCGTGAAGCTCGCCGCGACCTCCAACACGCTGCCGGGCTCCCTTGGCGACGGCCGGTTTGCCGCCGTCGACTTCCAGCGGGAAATCCAGGTGCTGGCGGACCAGTTCGACGTCGTGCGGATCGACGGCGAGGACTTCCGCCACCGCGGCCTGCCGGCGGCGCCCGCGCCGCTGCGCAATGATGACCTGACGCACCGCATGCAGGCTGAATTCGACGGCAGGACCGTGGCCCGCGACGAGTTCAGCACCCTGATCAACCACCTGGCCGGCGTGCACCCGAGCCGTTACCGCCAGCTGCTGGAAGGGATCGAGGGCGTCGTGTGGAAGAACGTGCACACGATCACCGAGCAGGCCGTGGCGCTGCGCTTCGTGGTGCTGGCGGACCGGCTCTACGACAAGGACGTGCCGATCCTGGCCAGCGGCGTGCCCTTCGACCAGCTCTTCACCGAGGAGATGATGACCGGCGGGTACATGAAGAAGTACTTCCGCGCCGTCTCGCGCCTCACCGCCCTGGCCCGCGAGGGCCAGAACCACGAGCCCTCCTGAATCCCCAAAGCAACGCGGGGTCACTTACGGTCCATCCGGGACGCCCTGAGGGGCCGGCAGGATCCCCGCGTTGTTGTAATCGGCGCCGTTAAACGCCGAAGGTGCCGGCGCCGCCTCTCGGCGGGACCGGCACCTCGCTGACGTACCTGGGTCAGAGACCCTGCTGCCGGGGTTCCCCGGCGACAGGGGGCTCCTCCGCGACGGGACGCTGCCCGGCGACGGGGTCCGTTGCCGGACGGTCGCCTGAGTTGTCCACGAAGTCGGAGGCACCCTTCTGCACAGCATCTACCTTGTCGGCGTACTTGCCGCCGGTCTTGGAGTCGACGAAATCGCCGGCCTTTTCGATGCCGTCCTTGATGGCCTGTTCATTGCCACCAATGACTTGCTGAGCCTTGCCCTTCAGATCGTCAAGTAAACCCACGGGCACCTCCCTTCGGTCGCGGAGCCAGTTCGCTCCTCCGGCTTCCGATACTAACGGCCCGTCGGGGTGATGCCAAGGGTCAGCGCTATTCCAGGGGCAACTGTCAAGAGTCTTGTGGCCCGGCCGGCACGGCCCGTCGTCGTGCCAGACCTCGTCCTGAGAAACTTCCGGAAAAACCGGGGCATGAAAAAAGCAGCTCCGGGGGAGCTGCTTGATGGTGGGCGATACTGGGATCGAACCAGTGACCTCTTCCGTGTCAGGGAAGCGCGCTACCGCTGCGCCAATCGCCCGCAACCGGAAGGATCCGGAGTGGAATTGTGAATCTTTTTACTAACGAGAGCGGACGACGAGATTCGAACTCGCGACATCCACCTTGGCAAGGTGGTGCTCTACCAGCTGAGCTACGTCCGCATTATGAAGTCCATGCCGGCCAGGCCGGTGGTACTGCATCAAGCAAGTTGCCTTGCTTTGGTGGGCGATACTGGGATCGAACCAGTGACCTCTTCCGTGTCAGGGAAGCGCGCTACCGCTGCGCCAATCGCCCATTTTCTCCGACCGAAACCGGAAACCATGGTTTTCACCGAGGTGGGTACGGGATTCGAACCCGTGTATACGGCTTTGCAGGCCGCTGCCTCGCCTCTCGGCCAACCCACCGTGTAAGCAGGATTCCAAAAGAATCTTTGCCGTGACAGTGTCCTGCGAGCGGACGACGAGATTCGAACTCGCGACATCCACCTTGGCAAGGTGGTGCTCTACCAGCTGAGCTACGTCCGCATTATTGGGTGGATTTCCTTGCCGTTCCCGGCAGTTCGTCGCGTTCCAACGAGTAAGAACTCTATAGGAGGTTCCGGCAATCTACAAATCGGGCTCCGTCGGTCCCGTGGGAATGACCCTACTTCCTTGATTTCTCGGGGATTTTTTGAATTACAGGACTGTAATTCGCTCAGGGGTGGCCGTGGTCGTTGCGCCGGGTGGCACTCTCCGACGGTCTGGACTTGGGTCAATGCGGCCGGCCGTAATGTCTGTCCTGATCTCTGCCATGCGGAACGCCGCCTCTCCCGATTTCTCAATTCCGCCAGGGTGGGCTAGCATTCAATGTCGTTGGGGCGATTGGCGCAGTGGTAGCGCGCTTCGTTCACACCGAAGAGGTCACTGGTTCGAACCCAGTATCGCCCACCAACGAAATGGTCCGTTCCGCTATCGCAGCGGGACGGGCCATTTTGCTTTGCGCCCTTGTCTGAGCCCGTTGTCTGACCCCCGTGAAAGAGTCGTTCCATGACAGCTCCACTTCTTGCCCACGCCACTGACCATGGCCGGATGTATGCCCGTTCCACAACAGCGCAGTTCTCCGTCCCCTCGATCACCACGGTGATCGGGCAGCAGCCCCACGGCCTGGACGGCTGGTTCGGTTACATGGGTGCCAACAGCCTGGCCCGGGATCCGGAGCTCCCCGCTATCCTCGGCAGCCCGGCCAGGCTCCGGCAGGCGGTCAGCCGGGCCGCCAAAGCAGCGGAGACGTACCGGGACGACGCCGCCAAGCGCGGCGACCGCGTCCACAACTACTGCGAACAGGTCGCGCTCCGCGCCCTCGGCCGCCCGCACCAGATGAAGGAAACCAGGGAGGCCCTCGCTGCCAACGGGGAGGAAGCCTTCGCCGCCCGTTTCGATGAGTGGTGGGAGCTGTTCCAGGTTGAGCCGATCGCACCGGAGATCACCGTCTGGAATCAGACGGTGGGCTACGCGGGCACCCTGGACCTGGTGGCGAAGATCAACGGCCGTACCTGCCTCATCGACTACAAGACCAAGAGCACCAGCCGGGACGGCACGGTCAAGCCGCTCGATGACAAGGTGGTCATGCAGCTCGTTGCCGGCATGAAGGCGGAAGAAAGCCTCGTTGATCCCGTAGCGGGGGAGTGGGAGGCCTGGCAGCACGGCGAGTCGCCGATCCTTCTTGCCGTGGCCGTCGGTGAAACGGAAGTCCGCCCGCAGCGGGCCAACCCCGATGTCCTGAAGCACCACTGGTGGAAATTCTGCGCGCTGCGCCGTGTCTGGGAAATGTCCGCCGACACCGTCGCCGCCGGGTCGGCGCTGCTGCCGATCGCGCCGCCGGTGAAGCGCTGACTGTTCAGTGCTGCTGCTGACGCGGAAACGCTGACCTGTGCAGCTGCAACTAAACTGGATTGGACCCCTAGCCCCCACCGTGAGGACAGAGCGCACATGGCCATTCTGAATATCCGCATCATCGGCGACCCTGTGTTGCGCACGGTCGCCGATCCTGTGACGGAATTCGGGCCTGAACTGGCCAAACTGGTCGCCGACATGACGGAGACCATGGAGGATGTGGAGGGCGCAGGCCTGGCCGCACCCCAGATTGGTGTAAGCCAGCGGGTCTTCACCTACCGGATCGGCGGCGTCGAGGGCCACATCATCAACCCCGTCCTCGAAAACAGTGAGGATTTCCAGGAGGACCAGGTCGAAGGTTGCCTGTCCATCCCCGGTCTCGGGTTCCCCGTCCGCCGCCACCGGCACACCCGGGTGACCGGGGTCGACCTCCACGGCAACCCTGTGACGGTGGAGGGCGAGGGCATGCTGGCGCGATGCTTCCAGCACGAGACCGACCACCTGGACGGCATCCTGTACACCGACCGGCTCGAGGGCGAAGACCGGAAGGCTGCCTTGCGCGCCATCCGCAACGCCAACTACGAGGCCATTACGGAAAAGACGACGGCGAAGCGCGCCAAGACGGTCGGCAGCAGCTTCGGCGGTTCCAGCTTCGGTATCACCCCGTGAGGGTTCTCTTTGCGGGGACCCCTGCCGTTGCCGTGCCGTCCCTCGACGCCCTGATCGGCGCAGGATTCGACGTCGTCGCCGTCCTGACCCGCCCGGATGCCCCGCTGGGACGCAAGCGGATCCTCACGCCGTCGCCCGTGGCGGCACGGGCCGCCGAGCTCGGGATTGAAATCATCCACGCCGCCAAAGTCGATGCTGCCGTCACCGACCGCATTGCCGCGGTGGCGCCCGACGTCGCGGCCATCGTGGCCTATGGCGGCCTGATTCCCCGGGCCGCGCTGGAGATACCCCGCCACGGCTGGGTGAACCTGCACTTCTCCCTGTTGCCGGCATGGCGCGGTGCCGCCCCCGTGCAGCGTGCCGTCATCGCCGGCGACGACGTCACCGGCGCCGTCACATTCCGCCTCGAGGAGGGCCTCGACACCGGTCCGGTCTTCGGCACCCTCACGGAGACAGTCCAGGTCGGCGACACTGCCGGGGACCTGCTCGAGCGGCTCTCCCGCAGCGGCGCTGTCCTGCTGGCCCAGACACTGTCCGCGATCGACGCCGGCAAGGCCGTCGCGCTGCCGCAACAGGGCGAGGTAAGCCTGGCGCCAAAGCTGGGCCTGGAGGACGGCCGGCTCGATTGGCGGCAGCCGGCACTGGCGATCGGACGCAGGGCGCGCGGTGTCACACCCGAGCCCGGCGCCTGGACCATGCTGGACGGCCAGCGGATCAAGCTGGAGCCGGTGCTGCCGGCGCCCGAAGCCGCCGTCCTACGTCCAGGGACGCTGGCCCTGGACGGCAAACGCGTCCTCGTCGGCACAGGCTCGCATCCGGTGGAATTGACCCGGATCCAGCCTGCGGGCAAAAAGATGATGACCGCCGCGGATTGGGCGCGCGGGCAAGCAACACTTGAAAGCGTGGTATTCGAATGAGCGAGTCCGGAACCGGCGGCAGCGGCCGCGGCAGGGGCCAGCAGCCCCGCGGACACCAGGGCGGCGGCAGCCGGCGGAACGCCCAGGGCAGGGAACGCAACCGCGGCCCGCAGCGGAACTTCACCGAAAATGCCCCCTCGCAGCGCACCCGCCGGGCCGATCCGGCCAGGCTCGTTGCCTTTGAAGTGCTGCGCGCCGTGGCGGCCGAAGACGCCTACGCGAACCTCGTCCTGCCGGCCCGGATCCGCCACCACAAGCTGGACAAGCGCGATGCCGGTTTCGCCACCGAGCTCGCCTACGGCGCCCTCCGGGGCCAGGGCACCTACGACGCCATCCTGGCGCGCTGCGTCGACCGGCCGCTGGACCAGCTCGACCCCGCCATCCTGGATGCCCTGCGGATCGGGGCGCACCAGCTGCTCGCCATGCGGGTGCCCGCGCACGCCGCCCTGGACCAGACGGTGGGGCTGGCCCGCGCCGTCATCGGGGCCGGACCGTCGGCGCTGATCAACGCCGTGCTGCGCAAGGTCTCGGCCCGCACCCTCGATGAGTGGCTCGAGCTGCTGCTCAGCACCGAGACGGACGCCACCAAGGTCGCGTCCATCCGCTACGCCCACCCTGAATGGATTGTCCGCGCGCTCCGCCAATCGCTCGTGGCCCACGGCCGGGACGCCGCCGAGATCGATGAGCTCCTCGAAGCCGACAACGCCGCACCCGTCGTGAACCTCGTGGCGCTGCCCGGCATCGGCAGCCTGGACGAGGCCCTCGAGAACGGGGCCACGCCGGGCCACCTCGTCGAGGGGTCCGCACTCTCCAGCGGCGGCGACCTCGGCCGGTTCGCCTCGGTCCGCGGCGGAGGCACCCGGGTCCAGGACGTCGGCTCGCAGCTCGTGGCCCGCGCCATGGCCGCCGTCGACCTCGGCCGCGCCAACGCCGGTATCAGCGCCGATATCAGCGCCGCCGGCGGCGCCAACAGCGGCGCCCCGGGGGAGCGCTGGCTTGACCTGTGCGCCGGCCCCGGCGGCAAGGCCGCCCTGCTCGGTGCCCTCGCCCGGCAGCGGGGCGCCCACCTGCTGGCCAACGAATTCGCGCCGCACCGGGCCAAGCTGGTCCGCCAGGCGCTCTCCGCGGTTCCGGAGGACGCCTGGGACGTCAGGACCGGCGACGGCCGCGACCTCGGCGCGGAGCAGCCGGAGGCCTTCGACCGGGTCCTCGTCGATGTCCCGTGCACCGGGCTGGGGGCGCTGCGCCGCCGCCCGGAGTCGCGCTGGCGGCGCACGCCCAAGGACCTCGTGGACCTGGGACCGCTGCAGCGCCAGCTGCTCAAGTCCGCCCTCGACGCCGTGAAGCCCGGCGGCGTGGTGGCGTACGTGACGTGTTCGCCGCACCCGGCGGAGACCACCGCCGTCGTCAGTGACGCCCTGCGCAAGCGGGAGGACCTGGAACTGATTGACGCCGGCGCCGTGCTGGACAGCGTCAGCCTCCCCGGCCACCTCGGCGCCGGGCACGAACTCACCGCCCAGCTCTGGCCGCATGTGCACCACACGGACGCCATGTTCCTGGCGCTCATCCACAAGAAAGCCTGAGCGCCGGGCGATACTTGCCAGGACGTCTCCGAACAGACTTTGCACCAGACCATTAGACCGACAAGGAATTCCGCATGACCAAGTGCTGCATCAACCCGAGCATCCTTTCCGCCGACTTCGCTAACCTCGAGGCTGAGCTGAGCCGGATCAGCAACGCCGATGCCGTGCACGTCGATGTCATGGACAACCACTTCGTACCCAACCTGTCGCTCGGCCTGCCCGTGGTGCAGCGCCTGCAGGAGATCAGCCCCGTCCCGCTGGACGCGCACCTGATGATCGAGCACGCCGACCGCTGGGCTCCGGCCTACGCGGACGCCGGAGTGGCATCCGTGACGTTCCACGCCGAAGCCTCGATCGCCCCCATCAAACTGGCCCGGGAACTGCGGGCGCGCGGGTCCAAGGCGGGCCTTGCCCTCCGGCCGGGGACCGGCGTCGAACCGTTCCTGGACATGCTCGGCGAACTCGACATGCTGCTGATCATGACCGTCGAGCCGGGATTCGGCGGCCAGGAATTCCTGGACCTGTGCCTGCCGAAGATCCGGCGGGCCCGGGCGGCGATCGACGGTTCGGGCCTCAAGGTGGCCCTGCAGGTCGACGGCGGCATCACCGAGGACACGATCTTCCGGGCCGCCGACGCCGGAGCCGACGTCTTCGTGGCCGGGTCGGCCGTGTACGGCGCCGCGGATCCGGCCGACGCCATTGAGCGGCTCCGGGTGGCGGGCCGCCGCTGACGCGGCGTCCCGGGATGACCCGGGCCGGTCCGCCGGGATGACCCGGGCCGTAATATGCGCAAGCGGGAATAGCCGGAGACCTGCCAAGGTTGTGTCAGAATAGCAACACACATACGTGCTCCGGGGTCGGTGTAAGTCCGAACCGGCGGTGACAGTCCGCGACCCGCGCGCCAGTGCCCTTCCTCGGAAGGGACGCCGGCAAACGGTTGAACCGGTGAAATTCCGGTACCGACAGTTAAAGTCTGGATGAGAGAAGCACGTACAGCTGTTACTGCGGCGCCCCAATGGCGCCGCATGATTGTGCTGTCGTATACCCCCGGAGCCATCGCGGTTCTAGAGGGAAGGAACGACACACACATGAACCTTCTGCGATGGCTCTTCGAAGCACAGATCCCGGTCGCCGGGTCTGTCCTGATTCTTCGCGAAGTGCTTGAAAACTTCTTTGGGCTGGCCTCCCGGCTGCTCGCTGAGCCGGTCGGTGGCCTGGCGGTGGGCGCATGAGCGCCGGTCACCTGGCCGCACCGTCCGCTTCCGGCGGGTCCGACGCCGGCACGCCCGTCAGCGCCGACCAGTTCAGCGCAGCGGAACGGACGGCCATGCAGTCCGCCCTCTCCGCCGCCGCGCAGGGTCCGCGCGGCGCCAACCCGCTCGTGGGCGCCGTCATCCTTGGGACCGATGGGACAGCCCTCGCCACCGGATACCACCGCGGTGCCGGAACCGCCCACGCCGAAGCCGATGCGATCACCCGGGCCCTGGCGGCCGGGGTGGACCTCCGCGGCACGGCGATGGTGGTGACCCTGGAACCGTGCAACCACTGCGGACGCACCGGCCCCTGTGCCAGGGCAATCATCGACGCCGGCATCACCGACGTCGTCTACGCCGTCGATGACCCCCACGATCCCGCCGCCGGCGGCGCGGGGACGCTGCGCGCGGCCGGCGTGCGCGTCCGGTCCGGACTGGCGGCGGAGGCCGCCCTGGACCTGAACCGGGACTGGTTCGACGCCGTCGACGCCAAACGTCCGTTCGTCACCTTGCACATCGCCCAGACCCTCGACAGCCGGATCGCCGCGGCTGACGGCACCAGCCAGTGGATCTCCAGCCCGGAGTCCCTGGCCGACAACCACGCCCTGCGCGGCCGGATCGACGCCATCCTGGTGGGCACCCAGACGGTGCTGGTGGACAATCCGCGGCTCACCGCACGGAACGCCGCCGGTGAGTCCGCAGGCAAGCAGCCGCTGCGTGCCGTGATGGGGCACCGCGGCATTCCTGAGGACGCCGCGATCCACGGCGAGGACGGCAATGTTCTGCACCTGGCCACCCGTGATCCCCGCGAAGCCCTCGATCAGCTCTTCGACAGCGGTGTCCGGCACCTCATGGTGGAAGGCGGGTCGCGGATCCTCAGCGCCTTCCTGGCCGCCGGCCTCGTGGACGAGCTGATCGTCTACCTCGCCCCGACACTGCTCGGCTCCGGCACCGCGGCCCTGGAAGACCTTGGCATCACCACCCTGGCAGATGCCCAGCAGTGGGAATGGGACCCGGCATCCGGGGGCGCCGTGCAGGTCCTCGGCCGCGACCTCCGGCTGCACCTCCGCCCGGCCCGCCCGGCCGGCACCACGACTTCATCCGATCCAACCCCGCACCGCACCGTTGCGGAGACCGCCGCAGGAGGCAATTGATGTTTACCGGAATTATCGCCGAACAGGGGAAAGTGCTGTCCGTTGAGCGCAACGGCGACATCAGCGCCACCGTCCGGCTCCACGCGCCCGGCACCACGGACGGGCTGGCCCTGGGCGGGTCCATCGCCGTCAACGGCGTCTGCCTGACCGCCACCGAGATCGACGGCAAGGACTTCAGCGTCGACGTCATGGGCGAGACCCTCAACCGCAGCACCATCGGCGAGCTCGCCGCGGGCGACCCCGTCAACCTGGAGCGCTGCGTGCCCGCCGGCGGCCGGCTGGACGGCCACGTCGTCCAGGGTCACGTCGACGGCGTCGGCCGGCTCCTGGAACGTGAGGGGCTCGGCAACTGGGACCGGCTGCGCTTCGGCGTGCCGGCCGGGCTGGCCCGGTACATCGCCGAAAAGGGCTCCATCGCCGTCGACGGCGTGTCCCTCACCGTCACCGCCGTGAGCCCGGCCAACGATCCCGCGCCCTGGTTCGAAGTCGGGCTGATCCCCACCACGCTGGCCGAAACCGGCCTGGGCGGCAAGGAGATCGGCGGCCGCGTCAACCTCGAGGTCGACGTGCTCGCGAAGTACACCGAGCGCCTGCTGGCCTTCTCCGCAGCCGCCACCACGAACGGAGCAGCGAAATGAGCCGCGTCACCGACCACGCCGGACACAACCTGGCCGAGAAGCTCCGCACCGCGCCGGCGTCTACGGCACGCACGGGCCTGGACCCGATCCAGGACGCCGTCAGCGCCATGGCAGCCGGCCGCCCCGTGCTGGTCGTGGACAACGAGGACCGCGAAAACGAAGGCGACATTATTTTCGCCGCCCAACACGCGACCCCGGCCCTGATGGGCTGGACCGTCCGGTACAGTTCCGGGGTGATCTGCGTGCCGCTCGACGCCGACCGGGCCGACGCCCTGGCACTGCCGCAGATGGTGGCGGTCAATGAGGACGCCAAGGGCACCGCCTACACTGTCTCCTGCGATGCCGCCGTCGGTGTCAGCACCGGCATTTCCGCCACGGACCGCGCCCTGACGGCCCGGATCCTCGCCGACCCGGAAAGCCGGCCCGGCGCATTGACCCGCCCCGGGCATGTTTTTCCGCTCCGCGCCGTTAAGGGGGGAGTGCGGGAACGTCCCGGCCACACCGAGGCGGCCGTGGACCTGTGCCGGCTCGCCGGGCTGGAGCCCGTCGGAGTGATTGCAGAGCTTGTGTATGACAACGGAGAGATGATGCGACTGGACGGACTGCGTGACTTCGCCGCCGAGCACGGCTGCCCCCTGATTTCGATTGCGGATCTGGTGGCCCACCTCGAGGCAGGGCACCAGGGCGGCCACGTAGCGGATCCCGTCTGATCGAGGAGGAACAATGACGACTTCTAAGGCAAGCGAAGAGACGGCCATGACCCGTACGCCGCATCCGGTCAGCGCAGGGCCGATCGTCCAGCTGCCCACGGCCTTCGGCGACTTCGTGGCGCAGGCCTGGACCGACCTGGCGACCGGTGCCGAGCACCTGGCGGTCAGCTCTCCCGTGCCGCCGGCCGACGGCAAGGCACCGCTGGTGCGGCTGCATTCCGAGTGCCTCACCGGCGATGTGTTCGGCTCCTACCGCTGCGACTGCGGCGAGCAGTTGGCCTATGCCCTCGAGCTGATCAACGAACTCGGCGGCACGCTGCTGTACCTCCGGGGCCAGGAAGGCCGAGGCATCGGACTGGCCAACAAGATGAAGGCCTACGCCCTGCAGGAAGCGGGCTTTGACACCGTGGAAGCCAACGAGCAGCTCGGACTGCCCGTCGACGCGCGCTGCTACAAGGCCGCCGCCCAGATCCTGGCCGAGATGGGACTGCACGAGATCCGTCTCCTGAGCAACAACCCGGACAAGCAGGACCGGCTTGCCCAGGCGGGCGTCAAGGTGGTCGAGATGGTCCCCACCGAGGTGCCCTCGAGGGAACAGAACATCCGCTACCTGCAGACGAAGAAGGACCGGATGGACCACCGCCTGGTCCTGGACGTCGAGCCCGCGCCCGCCGCCGGGCAGGGCGGCTTCGAACACGAACAAGACTGACCCGGCGGCCTCCCCGGCGGGCCGGCCCACTAAACAAACACCCAGACCAACAGCAAGGAACACTCCATGAGCGGCCACGGCGCCCCCCAGATCGACCTCAGCACCTTCAACCCGGAGGAAACCTCCCAGCTCAAGCTGGCCATCGTGGCCGCGAGCTGGCACACCCAGATCATGGACGGCCTCCTCGACGGTGCCCTGCGCGCCGCGAAGGACGCAGGCATCAGCGAGCCGACCGTCCTGCGGGTGCCGGGCACGTTCGAGCTCCCCGTCGCGGCGGCCCGGCTGGCACCGCACTTCGACGCGGTCGCGGCGCTCGGCGTCGTCATCCGGGGCGGCACGCCGCACTTCGAATACGTCTGCGAGGCGGCCACCGTGGGCCTGACCGAGGTCAGCGTCCGCACCGGCGTCCCCGTCGGCTTCGGCGTGCTGACCTGCGACACCGAACAGCAGGGGATCGACCGGGCCGGGCTGCCCGGCTCCACCGAGGACAAAGGGCACGAGGCAGTCACCGCCGCCCTGGCCACGGCAGTGACCCTCAAGCAGTTCGGCTGAACCGCCCGACGACTACGAACGACGGCCCTGCAGGGCCGCCCGCACCCGCCGGGCGCCCCTGCAGGGGCGTTCCGCTGTGTTCTTATGCAATGCCTCACATCCCGTTCGTCATGCAACGGCCCGGCAGGCGTTCGGCCGCCGGGAGCAAGTAGGCTTGGGGCGTGAAGAATTTCGAGTCGCTGTTCGCAGAACTGAGTGAAAAGGCAGCCGTCCGCCCGGAAGGCTCCCGCACCGTCGCCGAACTGGATTCCGGAGTCCATGGCATCGGCAAGAAGGTCGTGGAGGAAGCAGCCGAGGTATGGATGGCTGCCGAGTATGAATCCGATGAAGCCGCCGCTGAGGAAATTTCCCAACTGCTGTACCACCTGCAGGTTCTGATGCTCGCCAAAGGACTCACCCTGGAAGACGTCTACAAGCATCTGTAGCCGCGCCCGCACCGGACACCGCCAGGAGGCAGGACCTCTCCGGCGGACCCCGTGCACCGCGTGGCCGATGCGCCCAACAGACCCTTCCACACCCAAGAGAGATTTCTCCCATGCTTAGAGTTGCCGTCCCGAACAAGGGATCCCTGTCCGAAGCCGCCTCGGCCATCCTCGCCGAGGCCGGCTACCGCCAGCGCCGCGACACCCGCGAACTGGTCATGGTGGACCCGGACAACGATATTGAGTTCTTCTTCCTGCGCCCCCGTGACATCGCCGTGTACGTCGGACAGGGAACGCTCGACGTCGGCATCACCGGCCGTGACCTCCTGCTCGACGCAGAGGTCGAGGCCGAGGAACTGCTGCCGCTGGGCTTCGCCGCTTCCACGTTCCGCTTCGCCGGACCGGTGGGCGACTTCACCACCATCGCCCAGCTTGAAGGCAAACGCCTCGCCACCAGCTACGACGGCCTGCTGCGCGGCTACCTGGCCGAACGCGGCATCAACGCCAAAGTCGTCCGCCTCGACGGCGCGGTGGAATCCTCCGTGCGCCTCGGCGTCGCGGACGCGATTGCCGACGTCGTCGAGACCGGCACCACGCTCAAGGCCGCCGGCATGGAAATCTTCGGCGAGCCGATCCTGCACTCCGAATCGGTACTGATCGGCCGCAAGGGCGAACAGAACCCGGCCACCGACGTCCTCATCCGCCGCCTCCAGGGCGTCCTGGTGGCCCGGCAGTACGTGATGATGGACTACGACATCCGCAAGGAACTCGTGGAGCAGGCCGCATCGCTGACCCCGGGGCTGGAATCGCCCACCGTGTCGCCGCTGCGCGATTCGGACTGGGTAGCCGTCCGCTCGATGGTGCCCAAGCGGGAAACCAACCGGATCATGGACGAACTCTACGACCTCGGCGCCCGCGCCATCCTGGTCAGCAGCATCCACGCCTGCCGCATCTAGGCTCCCGCCTGCCGAATCCCTCCGCAATCTTCAGGAGAAGTCATGACTGTTGCCGTGCGCGTAATCCCGTGCCTGGACGTCGATGCCGGCCGCGTGGTCAAGGGCATCAATTTTGAGGGGCTCCGCGACGCCGGGGACCCGGTGGAACTGGCGCACCGCTACGACAACAGCGGCGCCGACGAGCTGACGTTCCTCGACGTCACCGCGTCCTCCGGCAACCGGGAGACCACGTTCGACGTCGTCCGCCGCACCGCCGAGGAAGTCTTCATCCCGCTGACCGTGGGCGGCGGCGTGCGCGGCGTGGCCGAGGTGGACAAGCTCCTGCGCTGCGGCGCGGACAAAGCCGCCATCAACACCGCAGCCGTGGCCCGGCCGGATGTGATCGACGAGATCACCCGGCACTTCGGTTCCCAGGTGCTGGTGCTCTCGCTCGACGCCCGCCGCACCCGCCCGGGTTCGCAGCCCACGCCCTCCGGCTTCGAAGTGACCACCCACGGCGGACGCCAGGGGACGGGCATCGATGCCATCGCCTGGGCCAAGGAGGCGGCCGACCGCGGCGTCGGCGAAATCCTGCTCAACTCGATCGACGCCGACGGCACCAAGGACGGCTTTGACCTGGAACTGATCCGGCTCGCCCGGGCCGGGGTCAAGGTTCCGCTCATCGCCTCCGGCGGCGCCGGCAAGCCCGAGCACTTCCCGCCGGCCGTGGCGGCAGGCGCCGACGCCGTCCTGGCGGCGTCGGTCTTCCATTTCGGCCCGCTCGACATGATCGCCCAGGTCAAGGCCGCGATCCGGCAGGCAGGCTTCGAGGTCCGCTGATAGGAATTCTGTAAACGAGCGGGTGGGGATTAGAGGCCGACCTCGGCCGACTGCAGGAGCGCGACGGCGTCCGGCTGGCCTTCGAAGGTGACGAGGGCGTGGCGGGTGCGGCCGTGGGCGTGCATGAGCAGTTCCCCGGGCTCGCCGATGATGGCCACGGAGACGGGGGCGCGCTTGGCCACGTGCCGCGGCCCCGAGGGGCTCACGAGCACAATGCCAAGGTCCACGCCGCGGTACAGGATGGCGGCCCGCTTGACGAGTTCGTCCCACAGCGCATCTGAGTAGGCCTCGTCGAGGGCCCGCGGAGCCCAGCGGTCGACGGCGCGGCGCACGTCCTCCGTGTGCACAAAGTACTCGATCAGGTTGGAGCTCTCGTCCAGGGCCTTGATCCGCAGCGGCGACAGCGCCGGCGGGCCGGCGCGGAACGCGTTGACCAGCTTGGCGTAGTCCTCGGGGGTCTTCAGCGTGCCGGCGAGCTCGGCCGTGGCCTGGTCCGAGGCCTTTGAAAAGCGCTTAATCAGCAGGCCAAGCCCGACGCCGACTTTCCGCTCACGCAGGTACAGGTGCGCGGCGAGGTCGCGGGTGAGCCACCCGGTGCAGAGCGTGGCAGCATCAGGACCGGCCGCCAGCAGGGTTTCGGCCAGGACTTCTCGGGACGGTTCGACGAAATGCATCACTTGTGAAACTAGCACGAGACTGCCGCAGGTGGGCACAGGAATCGCCGCCGCGATTCTGGCTGCCCGGAGGCACTAGACTTGACCTGATGTCTGAGCAGCCCGCCCCCGCCACCAGCCCCGCCAACGCCGCGCCCGGCAACACCGTGTCCGGCGAAACACAGCCGACGGCGGGACCCCTCCCGGCCGGTCTGGCAGCGGCCCTGAAGCGCGACAGCGCCGGACTCGTGGCCGCCATTGTCCAGCAGTTCGACACGCACGAGGTGCTGATGCTGGGCTGGATGGACGACGAGGCGCTGCACCGCACCATGACGACCGGCCGGGTGACCTTCTATTCGCGGTCCCGCCAGGAGTACTGGCGCAAGGGAGACACCTCCGGGCACGTCCAATGGGTCAAGTCCCTCGCCATGGACTGCGACGGCGATGCCCTGCTGGTCCGGGTGGACCAAGTCGGCGCAGCGTGCCACACGGGAACCCGGACCTGCTTCGACGGCCGCGAGCTCGACGCCGTCGTCGGCCACGGAGGCTAGGCGCCCCCGGCCCGGGGCACCGGCACGGACCCCCGGCAACCCCACGCTTCACGAACCGGACCGCCGGCAGGATCCCGAAAACCGGATCCGCCGCGGGCCACACTAAAGAACAGGCGGAAAGCACAGCCATGCAGGACCTTGGAATCATCAGCCCCGGCCTCGAAGAGTTCCGCGAACTCGCGGGCCACAGCCGCGTCATCCCCGTCCGGCTCAAGGTGCTGGCTGACGCCGAAACCCCGATCGGCCTCTACCGCAAGCTCGCCCAGGGCCAGCCCGGTACCTTCCTCATGGAATCGGCGGCCGTGGGCGGATCCTGGTCCCGCTACTCCTTCATCGGCTCCCGGTCCCGGGCCACCCTGACCACCAAGGACGGGCAGGCGCACTGGCTCGGCGAGCCCCCCGTCGGCGTGCCCCTGGCAGGCAACCCGGTGGACGCCATCCGCGACACCGTCGCCGCGCTGCGCACCGAGCGCTTCGAGGGCCTGCCGCCGTTCACCTCCGGGCTGGTCGGGTTCCTGGGCTGGGAAACCGTCCGGCACTGGGAGAAGCTGACCAGTCCTCCGGAGGATGACCTCGAACTGCCGGAGATGGCCCTGAACCTCGTCACGGACATGGCGGTCCACGACAACATGGACGGCACCGTCCTGTTGATCGCCAACGCCATCAACTTCGACAACAGCTCCGAACGCGTCGACGAGGCCTGGCACGACGCCGTCGCCCGCGTGAAGGCGCTGCTGGAGAAGATCAGCAGCCCCGTCAAGCAGCCCGTGTCCGTACTCGAGACCGCGGCGCTCGATTTCGCCTCCAGCGTGCAGGAACGCTGGGACGAGTCCGAATACCTGGCCGCCCTGGACCGCGGCAAGGAAGCGATCGTGGACGGCGAAGTCTTCCAGGTGGTGATTTCCCGCCGCTTCGAAATGGAATGCGGCGCCGACCCGCTGGACGTCTACCGGGTCCTGCGAAACACGAACCCGAGCCCGTACATGTACCTGTTCAGCTTCGAGGACGCCGCCGGCCGCGAGTACACGATCGTCGGTTCGTCCCCGGAGGCCCTGGTGACCGTCACCGGGGATGAAGTCATCACCCACCCCATCGCCGGATCCCGGCCGCGTGGCAAGACTGTGGAGGCGGACAAGGCCCTGGCCGAGGAACTGCTGGCTGATGAGAAGGAACGCGCTGAGCACCTCATGCTGGTGGACCTGTCCCGCAATGACCTCTCCAAGGTCTGCGTCGCAGGCTCCGTCGATGTCACGCAGTTCATGGAAGTTGAACGCTTCAGCCACATCATGCACCTCGTCTCCACCGTGGTCGGCACGCTGGCCCCGGAGGCGAGGGCCTATGACGTGCTGAAGGCCACCTTCCCGGCCGGCACCCTCTCCGGGGCCCCGAAGCCGCGGGCCCTGCGCCTGTTGGACGAGCTCGAACCGCACCGCCGCGGCATTTACGGCGGCGTGGTGGGGTACCTGGACTTCGCCGGCGACATGGACATGGCGATCGCGATCCGCTCGGCCCTGCTCCGCGAAGGCCGCGCCTACGTCCAGGCCGGCGGCGGGATCGTGGCCGATTCCGTCAATCCCACCGAGGCCCTGGAAACCGTCAACAAGGCCGCCGCCCCGCTCCGCGCCGTCCACACCGCCGGCTCGCTGCACAACATCACCCCCGACGCAGTGACCGACACAGTCACCGACGCAGCCAACACGTCAGCGCCCGACGCCGGGACGGACCGCTGATGGGGGAGCCGGACGCCGTCGTCAAAAGCACCAGCCCCAAGGTTCCGCGCTGGGCGCGGAAATCCACCGTTGTCCTGGTGATCGCCGCCCTGGCCCTGGCCGTATTCGGGACCACCACCCAGACCTGGCTCACCGTGCACCTGGATCCCACCCAGCTCGGCGCGGCCGTGGCAACCCAGAACGGGCTGCAGGTCCAGGGCAGCAAGGCGGCGACCGCGGTCTCGGCCCTGGCCCTGGTGGCCCTCGCCGGCGGCCTCGCGGCGGCGATCGCCGGCCGGGTGGCCCGCTGGGTCATCACGGTGATCATCCTTTTGGCAGCTGCCGGAGTCGTCACTGCGGCGGCCATCGTCCTCGCAGACCCCTTGGCCGCGGCCCAAGGCTCGATCGCCGCCGCCACCGGCATCAGCGGCAGCAGCGTCCAGGTGGACGTCACGGTGTTCCCCGTCCTCGCCGTCATCGCCGGCTCCCTGCTGGGGATCTGTGCGCTGGCGATCGTGCCGGCCGGCCGCTACTGGAAGAGCCGCACCAAATATGACACGGCGGCCGCCGGAGTGGCGGCTCCGCAGGCCGGCCCCGCGGACGAGATCGACAGCTGGGACCGCTTGTCCCGCGGTGACGACCCCACTTAAGCCCCTGACCCGGTGCGGCGGGCAGGGCGGCCCGCAACACGGCCAATACCACCGCCAAAAAATGGCAGAATGTAAGCAGTATTTATCCTGAGGAGATTCCAATGAGCAAAGCCACCGTTTCCGCATCCACGTCCGCCGCGCCCAAGGGCGTCTACGACGACGTCGACCACAGCGAGGCACCGGGCCACGGCAACAGCCCGGCCGCGTGGACCTGCGTGATCGTGATGCTGATCGGCGCCCTCATTGCGTCCATCGCCTTCGTCATCGCCAACACCCCGGTGTTCGTCGCCGGTGCCGCGGTCATGGTGATCGGCCTGCTGGCCGGCTGGGTCATGCGCAAGGCCGGCTACGGCGTCGGCGGCAGCAAGCTGAAGAACTCCGGCCACTGAGCGTGAGTGTTCTCGACGACATCAATGCCGGTGTCAGGGAGGATATGGAGGCGCGCCAGCGCCTCGTCACGCTCGCGGAACTGAAGGAGCGCGCCGCCGCGGCGGCGCCCGCCCGCGACGCCTGGGCGGCCCTGGGCGGCAATGCGAGTCCGCGCGACCAGCTCAAGGTCATTGCCGAGGTCAAGCGCCGCAGCCCGTCCAAGGGCCGGCTCGCGGATATCGCCGACCCCGCGTCGCTCGCGGCGCAGTACGCCGACGGCGGTGCCGCAGTGATCAGCGTCCTGACCGAGGAGCGCCGCTTCGGCGGCTCGCTGGCCGATCTCGATGCCGTCCGGGCAGCGGTGGACATCCCGCTGCTGCGCAAGGACTTCATGATCGACGAGTACCAGATCTGGGAGGCCCGGGCCCACGGCGCCGACCTCATCCTGCTGATCGTGGCCTCGCTCTCCGATGCCCAGCTGCGCGACTTCACGGCGCTCAGCCGCGAGCTCGGCATGAACGTGCTCGTGGAGACCCACACCGCCGAGGAAATCGACCGCGCCGTCGCCGCCGAAGCCAGGATCATCGGCGTCAACGTGCGCAACCTGAAGACGCTCGACGTCGACCGTTCCGTTTTCGCGGCGCTGGCCGGCGGCGTTCCGTCCGGTGCGCTTGTGATCGCCGAGTCCGGGGTGCGCGACGTCGAGGACGTCCGGCACTACGCCGCCAGCGGCGCGAACGCGGTCCTCGTCGGCGAGGCACTGGTCAGCGACGCGACGCCGCGCGAGCGGATCACTGAATTCATGGCCGCCGGCGCGACGGCAATCGCCGCCCGCGCCTGAGGCCGGCAGGTCCCGGCGCGTGCGTCCGGGCCGTCAGCGGCACCGGGCCCGCACCTGCCCGGACAATGAGCGGATCTCAGATGCAGATCCCCAAAGCTAGCAGTGGAACAGGATGGTGAGACTGATGGTCGATGCGCCAGCAGCCGGCTCAGACGAAAGTGCCGTGGACGCGTTCCTGCAGGGCGACCGCCCCCAGGAACCCGGCACGCAGGGGGAACACTCCCTGCGGCACGCGCCGGGACCGTACTTCGGGAACTACGGCGGCCGGTGGATGCCGGAATCGCTCATCGCCGCCCTGGACGAGCTTGAGGACACGTTCGAGAAGGCCAAGGCCGATCCCGAGTTCACCGCCCAGATCGCCGAGCTGAACAAGAACTACTCCGGCCGGCCCTCGCTGCTGACTGAGGCCAAGCGCTTCGCCGAGCACGCCGGGGGAGTGCGGGTCTTCCTCAAGCGCGAGGACCTCAACCACACCGGCTCGCACAAGATCAACAACGTCCTGGGCCAGGCACTGCTGGCCAAGCGGATGGGCAAGACGCGCGTGATCGCCGAGACCGGCGCCGGCCAGCACGGCGTGGCCAGCGCCACGGCGGCGGCCCTCCTCGGCCTGGAATGTGTCGTCTACATGGGCGCCGAGGATTGCCGCCGGCAGGCCCTCAACGTGGCCCGGATGGAACTGCTGGGCGCCACCGTCATCCCCGTCACCAACGGATCCCAGACGCTCAAGGACGCCATCAACGAGGCCCTGCGCGACTGGGTTGCCAACGTCGGCACCACCCACTACCTGCTGGGCACCGCCGCCGGCGCCCACCCGTTCCCGGCGATGGTCCGCTACTTCCACGAAGTGATCGGCGACGAGGCCCGCGCCCAGATCCTGGACCAGACCGGCCGGCTGCCGGACGCCGTGTGCGCCTGCATCGGCGGCGGGTCCAACGCGATCGGCATCTTCCACGGCTTCCTTGATGACCCCTCGGTGAAGATCTACGGTTTCGAGGCCGGCGGCGAGGGCGTCGAAACCGGACGCCACGCAGCCACCATCACGCTGGGCAAGCCCGGCGTGCTGCACGGCGCGCGTTCCTACCTCATGCAGGACGACGACGGCCAGACCATCGAGTCGCACTCGATCTCGGCCGGCCTGGACTACCCCGGGGTCGGACCCGAGCATTCCTACCTCGCCGACATCGGCCGGGTCAGCTACGAGCCCATCACGGACAGCGAAGCCATGGACGCGTTCCGGCTCCTGTGCCGCACCGAGGGCATCATTCCGGCCATCGAGTCCGCGCACGCCCTCGCCGGCGCCATCAAGGTGGGCCAGCGGCTGGCCGCCGATGCCGCGGCCGCGGGCAATGCCTCCGCAGCGTCGGAGAAAATCGTGATCGTGAACCTCTCCGGCCGCGGCGACAAGGACGTGGCCACGGCTGCGGAATGGTTTGACCTGCTGGAGAAGGACTCACCCGAATCCGAAATCGCCAAAGAGGGGGAACAGCTGTGAGCACCGCCGAGAACAGCGCCGAAAACCGCCCGGAGGGCGTCGTGGCGTCGGCCAGCAAGTCCGCCGCGGCCATTGACCGGGCCCGCGCCCAGGGCCGGGCGGCCCTGATCGGCTACCTGCCCGCCGGCTACCCGAGCGTCGCGGACACCATCGCCGCCGGCATCGCCCTGGCCGAGAACGGCGCCGACCTCATCGAGATCGGCATCCCGTACTCCGACCCCGTCATGGACGGCCAGGTCATCCAGGCGGCCACCACCGAGGCCCTCGCCAAGGGATTCCACGTCCGCGAGGTCTTCGACGTCGTCCGCGGCATCACGAGCAAGACCGACGCCGCCGTCCTGGTGATGACCTACTGGAACCCCGTGGTCCGGATGGGCGTGGACGAATTCTCCCGCCGCCTGGCCGAAGCCGGGGGAGCCGGGCTCATCACGCCGGACCTCATCCCCGACGAGGCCGCCGAATGGTTCGCCGCCTCCGACAAATACGGACTGGACCGGGTGTTCCTCGTGGCTCCCTCGTCCTCCCCGGAACGCATGAAGCGTACCGTCGAGGCCAGCCGCGGCTTCGTCTACGCCGTGTCCATCATGGGCGTCACCGGCGCCCGGACCTCGGTCAGTTCCGCGGCCAAGGACGTCGTAGCCGCCGCGCACGCCGCGGGCGCCGAACGTGTCTGCGTCGGTCTGGGCGTCTCCAACGCCGGCCACGTTCGTGAGATCGCCGAGTACGCCGACGGCGTCATTGTCGGCACAGCGCTCGTCGCGGCTATCCGCGACGGCGGCGTGGATGCGGTAGCCTCCCTGACGAAAGACCTCAGCACCGGCCTTACCACGGAAGAAGCGTAAGCAATGCAGTCAGTCCTCCACGCGGCGGCGATGGTACCCGCGAGCATTCCGAGTCCCGTATGGTCCGGATTCGACATCCCGCTGCCGTGGGGGACGCTGCGCATCCACGCCTATGCCCTGTGCATCCTCGCCGGCATCATCGCCGGCCTCTGGCTGACTTCCGTCCGCTGGGCCCGCCGCGGCGCCCCTGAGGGCAGCGTCTGGGACATCGCCATTTGGGCCATCCCGCTCGGCATCATCGGCGGACGGCTCTACCACGTGTTCTCCTCACCGGACGCCTACTTCGGCCCCGGCTTCGACGGCACCGGGGATCTGTCCCTGATCCCGCAGATCCAGCGCGGCGGCCTGGGCATCTGGGGAGCCGTGGTGCTTGGTGCCGTCGGCGCCTGGATCGGTTGCCGGCGCGCCGGGGTGAAGCTGAGCGCCTTCATGGACGCGGCGGCGCCGGGGCTCCTGCTGGCCCAGGCAATCGGCCGGTGGGGAAACTACTTCAACCAGGAACTCTTCGGCGGCCCCACCACACTGCCGTGGGGACTGCAGATCGACCCCACCAGCCCCAATTTCCCGGCTGGAATGCCGGCGGACACGCTCTTCCACCCCACCTTCCTCTACGAGTCCCTGTGGAACCTCGCCGGCGTCGCCATTCTGCTGGCCCTGGACAAGAAGTTCAACTTCCGGCGCGGACGCCTCTTCTGCCTCTACGCCGTCTACTACACACTGGGCCGGGTCTGGATCGAAGCGATGCGGATCGACGACGCCGAGCAAATCAGCCTGTTCGGCATCACCACCCGGCTCAACGTCTGGACCAGCATTTTTGTCCTGGCCGGCGCCCTGATCGCGTTCATCCTCCTGGGGCTGCGCAAGCCCTCCGGGCCGGACACCGTGTTCCTGCCAGGCCGCGAACCGGCGGCGAAAACCGCGGACGGGGAAGGCACCTTAGCACCCGTTCCCGCAGACGCCACAGGTATCCGCAATGCGGACACGGCTGTCTCAGATAGTGAATCCCGTGGTAATCTCCGGAATAACCAAAGCGGACCAGGTCCCGCCTCGGCGTCCGTCCCCGCAGCCGCGGGCACGGATGCGGATGCGGACACGGAATCCACCGGCGGCACCAAGCCCGCCGCTGGAGCCACCGGAGCCCCGGCGGCCGGAGTCTCCGGCCGGCAGGCCACTGGAACCGCGCCGGAGGCGGAAGACACCAAGTAACTCACCGCCGGCAACCCGGGCTGCGGAGCCACCGCTCGCAGGGCCCGAAACCACAGCGTCGTGGCAAGGGGCATTGTCGCGGACAGCAGATAGCAGCTGTCCGTGCAAGTCCGGGCCAGTACCTGCGTAACTGTTACTACAGAAGCCCGGGCTGGCCTACAATTCCAGTTAGAAAAACACTCTGTTGCGCCCATCACACCGGCGTGCCGAGTGGGGCCAATGTTGTCCCTCCCATACGCACGATCAGGAGGAAGGACGTCTCCAATGACCCAAACTCTTCACAGCCCCAGCTGGTCCGATCCGGATCAGCCGCAGGCCGCAACGTCACCCTTCACCCGCTTTGCCTCGATGCCGGCGGCGGCCGGCCTCTACAACCCGGACACTGAAAAGGACGCCTGCGGCCTGGCTATTATCGCCACGCTCCGCGGCGAACCGGGATACGACATCGTCGACGCCGCCCTGACCGCCCTGCGCAACCTCGAGCACCGTGGCGCCGTTGGCGCCGATGAAGGAACCGGCGACGGCGCCGGCCTCCTCATGCAGGTCCCGGACGAGTTCTTCCGTGCAGTCACCGACTTCGAACTTCCAGCCCCCGGCCAGTACGTCGTGGGGACCGCCTTCCTGCCCGCCGAGCAGCGCGAATCCGACGCCGCCCGGGCCGGCATCGAAGGCCTCGCCGCCGATGAGGGTCTGACCGTCCTTGGCTGGCGTGAAGTCCCGATCGTCGCCGACCTCGTCGGGGCCATGGCCCGGGCCTGCATGCCGCACTTCTCCCAGCCGTTCTTCGCCTCCAGCACCGGCGAGACCCTCGAACGGAACGAACTCGACTCCCGCGCCTGGCGGATCCGCAAGCGCGCCCAGAACAAGTTCGGCGTGTACTTCCCCTCGCTGTCCTCCCGGACCATCGTCTACAAGGGCATGCTCACCACCGCCCAGCTGGAGCCGTTCTACCCGGACCTGTCGGACAAGCGCTTCAAGACCAAGCTCGCGATCGTCCACTCGCGCTTCTCGACCAACACGTTCCCGTCCTGGCCGCTGGCCCAGCCGTTCCGCACCATCGCCCACAACGGCGAGATCAACACCGTCAAGGGCAACCGCAACTGGATGCGGGCACGGCAGTCGCAGCTCTCCAGCCCGCTGCTGGGTGACTCGCCCGAGGAACTGTTCCCGATCTGCACCCCGGGCGCCTCGGACTCCGCCTCCTTCGACGAGGTCGCCGAGCTCCTCTGGCTCTCCGGCCGGCCCATCACGCACTCGATCATGATGATGATCCCGGAGGCCTGGGAAAACCACGCCACCATGGATCCTGCGCGCCGCGCGTTCTACGAGTACCACTCGATGCTCATGGAACCGTGGGACGGCCCCGCCGCCGTCTCCTTCACCGACGGCAACCTGGTCGGCGCCACCCTGGACCGCAACGGGCTGCGCCCGGGCCGGTACTGGATCACCGAAGACGGCCTCATCGTCTTCGCCTCCGAGGTCGGCGTGATCGACGTCGAAGCCTCCAAGGTGGTCAAGAAGGGCCGCGTCTCGCCGGGCAAGATGTTCCTGGTGGACACCGGCGCCGGCCGGATCATTGACGACGCCGAGGTCAAGGCCGAGGTCGCCGCCGCCAACCCGTGGGCCGAGTGGCTCAAGGACAACCTGATCGACCTCAACGACCTGCCCGAGCGCGAGCACGTCGTACACACCGCGGCGTCGGTCAACATCCGCCAGCGCACCTTCGGCTACACCACCGAGGAACTGAAGATCCTGCTCGGCCCGATGGCCCGCACCGGCGCCGAACCGCTCGGGGCCATGGGTTCGGACACCCCGGTGGCCGTGCTGTCCAAGCGCCCGCGGCTGCTCTTCGACTACTTCGTGCAGTCCTTCGCGCAGGTCACCAACCCGCCGCTGGATGCCATCCGCGAGGAGCTCGTCACGTCCCTGACGTGCGCGATCGGACCGAACGGCAACCTGCTGGACACCAAACAGGTCCGGCAGCCGCAGGTCTCCCTGCCGTTCCCCGTGATCAACAACGACCAGCTCGCCAAGATCGCGAACATCGAGAACGCCGACGGCGACAAGGTCGCCATGAAGGTCCGCGGCCTCTACCGCCCCGAAGGCGGCGAGCACGCCCTCCGGGCCCGGCTCACCGAAATCTGCGAGCAGGTCTCCGGCGCCATCAACCGCGGCGTCCAGTACGTGGTGCTCTCGGACCGTGACTCGAACGCCCAGTGGGCGCCGATCCCGTCGCTGCTGCTCGTCAGCGCCGTGCACCACCACCTGCTGCGCAGCGCCAACCGCACCAAGACCGCCCTCGTGGTCGAGGCCGGCGACGTCCGCGAAACGCACCACGTGGCCGTCCTTATCGGCTACGGCGCTTCCGCCGTGAACCCCTACCTGGCCATGGAATCCGTGGAACAGCTCATCAGCACCGGCGACGTCGTCGGCGTGAGCCCGCAGGACGGCGTCTACAACCTGATCAAGGGCCTCGGCAAGGGCGTCCTGAAGATCATGTCCAAGATGGGCATCTCCACCGTGGCCTCCTACACGGGCGCCCAGACCTTCGAGGCCCTCGGCCTTGGCCAGGACCTGGTGGACGAATACTTCTCCGGCACGCACTCCCAGCTCGGCGGCGTCGGCCTCGACGTCATTGCCGCCGAAGTCCTGGCCCGGCACCGGATGGCCTACCCCGAAAGCGGCATCGAACTGCCGCACCAGCCCCTGCTGGGCGGCGGCGAGTACCAGTGGCGCCGCGACGGGGAACCGCACCTGTTCAACCCGGAGACCGTGTTCCGGCTCCAGCACGCCACGCGTGAACGCCGCTACGACATCTTCAAGGCCTACACCCGCGGCGTCGACGACCAGTCCGAGAACCTCATGACCCTGCGCGGGCTGCTGAAGTTCAAGGCCGGCCTGCGTCCCGCCGTGCCGCTCGAGGAAGTGGAGCCGGTCTCCAGCATCGTCAAGCGGTTCTCCACCGGCGCGATGAGCTACGGCTCCATCTCCAAGGAAGCCCACGAGACCCTCGCGATCGCCATGAACCGGCTGGGCGGCAAGTCCAACACCGGTGAAGGCGGCGAGGACGTGGACCGCCTGCTCGACCCCACGCGCCGTTCCGCGGTCAAGCAGATCGCCTCCGGCCGGTTCGGCGTCACGAGCCTGTACCTGTCCAACGCGGACGACATCCAGATCAAGATGGCCCAGGGCGCCAAGCCCGGCGAAGGCGGCCAGCTGATGGCGCAGAAGGTCTACCCCTGGGTGGCCCGGACGCGGCACTCGACGCCCGGCGTCGGACTCATCTCGCCGCCCCCGCACCACGACATCTACTCGATCGAGGACCTCGCGCAGCTGATTTACGACGCCAAACGCGCCAACCCCTCGGCCCGCGTGCACGTCAAGCTCGTCTCCGAGGTCGGGATCGGCACCGTGGCGTCCGGCGTCACCAAGGCGAAGGCCGACGTCGTCCTGGTCTCCGGGCACGACGGCGGCACCGGCGCCTCGCCGCTGAACTCGCTCAAGCACGCCGGTGTCCCGTGGGAACTCGGCCTGGCTGAGACCCAGCAGACGCTCATGCTCAACGGCCTGCGCGACCGCGTGGTGGTGCAGGTGGACGGCCAGCTCAAGACCGGCCGCGACGTCGTGATCGCCGCGCTGCTCGGCGGCGAGGAGTTCGGTTTCGCCACCGCCCCGCTGGTGGTCTCGGGCTGCATCATGATGCGCGTCTGCCACCTGGACACCTGCCCGGTGGGTGTCGCGACGCAGAACCCCGAGCTGCGCTCCCGGTTCAACGGCAAGCCCGAGTTCGTGGTCAACTTCTTCGAGTTCCTCGCCGAGGAAGTCCGCGAGATCCTTGCCGAGCTCGGGTTCCGCAGCATCGAGGAAGCGATCGGCCACGCCGAGATGCTCGATACCCGCGAGGCGATCAGCCACTGGAAGGCCGAAGGGCTGGACCTGGATCCGATCCTCCACGGCCTCGAGTTCGACGACGACGCCCCGTTGCGCAACCTCACCGGCCAGAACCACGAGCTGGACAAGCACTTCGACCAGCGCCTGATCACCATGGCCGCCGAAGCGCTGACCGACCGCACCCCGGTGAAGATCTCCGTGGATGTCATTAACACGGACCGTTCCGTCGGCACCATGCTCGGCCACGTCGTGACGAAGACCTTCGGCACGGACGTGCTGGCCACGGACACGATCGACATCACGCTGAACGGCACCGCCGGTCAGTCGCTCGGCGCGTTCCTGCCGGCCGGCATCACCCTGCGCATGTTCGGTGACTCCAACGACTACGTCGGCAAGGGCCTGTCCGGCGGCCGCATCGTGGTCCGGCCGGACCGCACCAACGTGTTCCCGGCCGAACGCAACGTGATCGCCGGAAACGTGATCGGCTACGGCGCCACGAGCGGCGAGCTGTTCCTGCGCGGCCAGGTGGGCGAACGCTTCCTGGTCCGGAACTCCGGCGCCACCGCGGTGGTCGAGGGAATCGGCGACCACGGCTGCGAGTACATGACCGGCGGCCAGACCCTCATCATCGGCCGCACCGGACGCAACTTCGGCGCCGGCATGTCCGGCGGCACGGCCTATGTCCTGGACCTGCAGAGCGAACGCGTCAACAAGCAGGCCCTGGAGTCCGGCGAGCTGCAGCTGCGCGAGCTGGATGCCGAGGACCGGGACATCGTCCATGGGCTGCTCGTCAAGCATGTCGAGGAAACCGAGTCGCTGCATGCGGCCCGGCTCCTCGAGAACTTCGACGACACCGCGGCCCGCATTACCAAGGTGCTGCCGCGCGACTACGCGGCTGTCCTGCAAACCCGTCTTGACGCCATCGAAGAGGGCCTGGACCCCGACGGCGAAGAAGTTTGGTCTCGAATCCTGGAGGTGACCGGTGGCTGACCCACGCGGATTTCTGAAAGTACGCCAGCGTGAAACCCAGCCGCGCCGTCCCGTCCCGGTCCGCATCATGGACTGGAAAGAGGTCTATGAGGCCCAAGAGAAGGGCGTCCTGAAGGCACAGGCCGGCCGCTGCATGGACTGCGGCGTCCCGTTCTGCCACCAGGGCTGCCCGCTGGGCAACCTCATCCCGGAATGGAACGACCTCGTCTGGCGGGACAAGGGCGAGGAGGCGATGGAGCGGCTGCACGCCACCAACAACTTCCCCGAGTGGACCGGCCGGCTCTGCCCGGCCCCCTGCGAGGCGTCCTGCGTGCTGGGCATCAACCAGCCCGCCGTCACCATCAAGCAGGTTGAGGTCTCGATCGTGGACCAGGCGTTTGAGAACGGCTGGGTCAACCCGCTGCCGCCGGCCCGACTGACCGGCAAGACGGTCGCCGTCGTCGGCTCCGGCCCCGCCGGACTCGCCGTCGCCCAACAGCTCACCCGGGTGGGCCACACCGTGGCGGTGTACGAGCGCGACGACAAGATCGGCGGGCTGCTGCGCTACGGCATCCCCGACTTCAAGATGGAAAAAGAGCAGGTGGACCGCCGGCTCGAGCAGATGAAGGCCGAGGGCACCCGGTTCCGCACCGGCGTTGCCGTGGGTACCGACGTGACGTGGGAACAGCTGCGCCGCCGGTATGACGCCGTCGTGATTGCCACCGGCGCCACGGTGCCCCGTGACCTGCCCATCCCGGGCCGCGAGCTTGACGGCGTGCACTTCGCCATGGACTACCTTGTCCCGGCCAACCGGGCCGTGGCGGGGGAGAAGGTCGAGAAGCCGATCAATGCCGCCGGCAAGCACGTGGTGATCCTGGGCGGCGGCGACACCGGCGCGGACTGCATCGGTACCGCACACCGGCACCAGGCCGCTTCCGTGACCACCCTGGCCATCGGCAAGCAGCCGCCGCTGGAGCGCGCCGGCCACCAGCCGTGGCCGACGTTCCCCACCCTGTTCGAGGTCGCCAGCGCCCACGAGGAAGGCGGCGAACGCACCTACCTCGCCTCCACCGTGGAGTTTGTCGGCGAAAACGGCAAGCTCACCGGCGTCAAGGTGGCCGAGACCGAGTTCGTGGACGGCAAGCGCCTGCCGAAGGCCGGGACCGAGCGGATCATCCCGGCGGACCTCGTGTTCCTGTCCCTGGGCTTCACCGGCGCCGAACCGGCCGGGATCGCCGAGCAGGTCAACGCCGCATTCGACGGCCGCGGCAATGTGGCCCGCGACGGGTACTACATGACCAACACGGAGGGCATCTTCGTTGCCGGTGACGCCGGCCGCGGGCAGTCGCTCATCGTCTGGGCCATCGCCGAGGGACGCGCCTGCGCCGCTGCGGTGGACAAGTTCCTGATGGGCAGCACCATCCTGCCGGCCCCGGTGGCACCGACCGACCGGGCGATGGCCGTTTTGTAGGCCGTCCGGTCACTGGTTCCTTAGGTGACTGGTTCTGCCGGTCACCTAAGGGTTCACACCCTCTTCAACTTTATCCATGCAACAGACCACTAGGGTAGGTATATGAGACGCGCTAAAATCGTGGCCACGTTCGGACCGGCAATCGCAAGCTTCGAGAACACGCTTGCCGTGCTGGAAGCCGGCGTCGACGTGGCACGCATGAACATGAGCCACGGCGACTACTCCGTGCACGACAACACCTACGAGAACGTCCGCAAGGCTGCCGGGCAGCTCGGCAAGGCCGTCGCCATCATGGCCGACCTGCAGGGCCCGAAGATCCGCCTGGGCCGCTTTGTTGACGGCCCGCACCTTCTGGCCGTCGGCGACACGTTCACGATCACCACGGAGGACGTGCCCGGCACCAAGGAGATCTGCTCCACCACGCTGAAGAGCCTGACCGAAGACGTGAAGCCCGGCGATGCCCTGCTGATCGACGACGGCAAGGTCGCCCTGCGCGCGATCGACGTCGACGACGTCAAGGTCGTTGCCCAGGTTGTTGTCGGCGGGTACGTCTCCAACAACAAGGGCATCAACCTGCCCGGCGTGGCCGTCAACGTGCCGGCGCTGAGCGAAAAGGATGAGGACGACCTCCGCTGGGCCATCCGCCGCGGTGTGGACCTCGTCGCGCTGTCGTTCGTCCGTGACGCCGCGGACATCAAGCGCGTCCACGAGATCATGGACGAAGAAGGCCGCCGCGTGCCGGTGATCGCCAAGATCGAGAAGCCGCAGGCCGTGGACCAGCTCCCCGAGATCATCGACGCGTTCGACGCCATCATGGTGGCCCGCGGCGACCTCGGCGTTGAACTGCCGCTGGAGGAAGTGCCGATCGTCCAGAAGCGTGCCGTTGAACTGGCCCGCCGCTGGGCCAAGCCGGTCATCGTGGCAACCCAGGTCCTCGAATCCATGATCGACAACCCGCGTCCGACCCGCGCCGAGGCCTCCGACTGCGCCAACGCGGTGCTCGACGGCGCCGACGCGGTGATGCTTTCCGGCGAGACCAGCGTGGGCAAGTACCCGATCGAGACCGTCAAGACCATGGCGCGGATCATCGAATCCACCGAAGAGCACGGCCTGGAACGCGTCCCCCCGCTGGGCACCAAGCCCAAGACCCGCGGCGGCGCCATCACCCGTGCCGCCGTCGAAATCGCCGACCAGCTGGAAGCAAAGTACATCTGCGCCTTCACCCAGTCCGGCGACTCGGCGCGCCGCCTCTCCCGGCTGCGCCCGATCCGTCCGGTCTTCGCTTTCACCCCGGTGGAACACGTCTGGAACCAGCTGGCCCTCACCTGGGGCATCCAGCCGGTCCTGGTCCCGATGGTGGGCCACACTGACGAGATGACCGCCCAGGTGGACCGCAGCCTGCTGGACCTCGACCTCGTGGATGACGGGGACATGGTGGTTATCGCCGCCGGTTCGCCTCCCGGAAAGGCCGGTTCCACGAACCTGCTCAAGGTCCACAAGGTGGGCGACCTGACCGACGCCGGCAGCGTCGGCGGCGCTCAGGTGGCCAAGGACAAGCTCGGCCCGTGGCCGGAAAAGAAGAAGAAGAACTCCAAGATCTAGTTCTTCGATCTGCGACAAAAGGGAGGATCCCCACCGGTTGGCGGGGATCCTCCCTTTTGTTGTTGCTGCTTGCTTCTGCGGGGTGCCGGCGCGGCGTTCCTTCTGGAGGAGGTCCGCGCCGGCGCCGCTGCTAGTTGACCTGGTTGATGATGGTCTCGGCGACCTCGCGCATGCTGAGGCGGCGGTCCATGGAGGTCTTCTGGATCCAGCGGAACGCTTCGGGCTCCGTGAGGCCCATCTTGGTGGTCAGGAGGCTCTTGGCGCGCTCCACGAGCTTGCGGGTGGCGAACTGCTCCTGCAGGTCGGTGACCTCGGCTTCGAGGGCCTTGATCTCCTCGTGGCGGGAGAGCGCGATCTCCAGGGCCGGGATGAGGTCCGCCGGGGTGAAGGGCTTGACCACGTAGGCCATGGCGCCGGCGTCGCGGGCGCGCTCCACGAGTTCCTTCTGGCTGAACGCGGTGAGCAGGACCACCGGGGCGATCCGGGCCTTGACGATCTTCTCGGCGGCCGAGATGCCGTCCATGACCGGCATCTTGACGTCCATCAGGACGAGGTCGGGCTTGAGCTCCTCGGCAAGCTGCACGGCCTTTTCGCCGTTGTCCGCCTCGCCGACGACGTCGTAGCCTTCGCCCCGCAGGATCTCGATGATGTCCAGGCGGATGAGGGTCTCATCCTCGGCGACAACGACGCGGCGCGCCGGCTGGGAGGTGGGGGTGGACTCCGTCTGTTCTGTCACGGGAACTCCTTGGTAAGGTACGGCGGGACTAGACCATCATAGGTTTTGTCCGCCACTGTACTTGGACCGGTTTGGTTCGATGCGGCGTCACTGGCGCGATTCTGACATTCAGCCTATCTGCATGTAGAGTAATTTCGCGCACTGGCGGCGATCGCGTTGCTCACAGGAACCTGTGGCGGGCCGATTGTTACACCGGTGTCCTCCGCGCCCGAGTGGCGGAATTGGCAGACGCGCCGCACTCAAAATGCGGTATCGAAAGGTGTGTGGGTTCGAGTCCCACCTCGGGCACAGTGTTTTCGCAGGTCAGGGGCTTTTTGTCGTTTTACTGTTGACAAAGCTTGACTTTCTGGACCACTCGACGCTATTAGAGTGCCACGCCCCGGGTAACAGTTGGTGTACCAATGGGAGTGGCTGAATCGTCCGGACCGCCACAATCGGCGGCAAAAGCGCGAGGATGCAGGTTGGGCGAAGTAGTCTGGTTCGCGCGACGTAACTTCCCCGCGGCCTAGAGCTGATGAAGTTCGCACGGGCGTACCGCAACACACGGACATCCGATACCTATTGCCGACCATTGAGATCTTTATCGGCTTGAATGTCCTCTATGGGGCGAAATGAAGCTGGAAAGCCAAAAAAGCAGCGACGGAGCAACTTGGATCGGCTAGATCCTCTGGCCCGCGCGCTGAGTAGTTGCAACGCAGACGAATTGTGGTGGCTCTTGTTCGCAACTGCATCGTCGCCATCGGCACGCCACCGCCCTGCTTCCGTTGGTAGCGCCCTCGCGGCAGCCCTTCGAGCCCGCTCTATCGCGCATACCACCCTGTCCAGACCGCTTCCATCAGTCCAAGAAATCGTCGATCAGGCAGCAGAGGCTTCAGGAATCGATGGTGTTCAAGAGGATTTCATTCCCAAGGACCCATCCGAATCCCTAGTCGTTCGGGTCGGTGATGATCTGCGGCATTCTCTACCTGGCGCCACGGAGCGCCCTATCGCTGATCTGTCTCGTGCGCTGCGTTTAGCAGAGGCCCTAGACCCCTTTCTCATGAGGAAGCATGGGTTTGGTCTCGCGAACGTCATCCGAGTGGCCTCCAACTGGGCGCACACTGCGACCAATGGACTCTCGTCCTCATTTAGCCCTGCTCCGAACCTACAGTTGCGGGACAAAATTGTCCTTCCTGTTGAGGAAGTGGCAGCCGCCAAAGCCCTAATTTCTCAAGAACCTTTGACGACGTTTGAGCTGAAGGAAGGAGATGCCGCAGCTCTCGAGTGGATGACCACATCATCCGATAACGCGAACTTCGATTCTTCAAGTCCGAACAGCCCGTTTGGTTGGTACTTGAGGTACAGAACACCTGGACTACCGGATCGATGGTTGCCTCCCACTTACGTTCCGGAGATTGTGGGTGCTGCAGTGTCCGAATTGGTTGCTACCGTCAATCGAAACCCCGAAGCACGCCGTGCTCTGCGTATCTCGAGTCTGAATGCCGCGCGAAAGGCGCTTTGGCGGTTCTCCAAATCGCTCTACGAAGGTGCGCCGAAACTGGCAGGTACGGTTCCGTTGACTGGGCAAGAGATCCAATGGATCCTGCCAGTGAATACGAATACTGCCATTGCTGTTTCCATGGTGCAGACAGAAGATTTGTTGCCACAGGGCCAATCATTTGGAAGCGACAGACTTGCGAAAAGAGTCTCCCGCAGTGGCGAGCCCGTTGTCGTAGCCCTCGCCGGCGGGGGAGAGCTCACGCTGCCAGCCAACACTGAAATAGTCCCGCTTGTTATTTTTGCTGCCGCTGGCCACCTCGCCGTACCGCAGAGAAAAGGCTCGGCGACACTGGCGTTAGAAGACCTGACGTGGATCGCTGAAACTGCAAAAGACGAAGATGACCTGTATCTCTTTGCACGAGACCTAAGCGACCCAAGCTTTCCAGAGAATTTCGGGTGGGAAGCCATCAACTATTGGGAACCATGGCGGGCTAACGGTAAGGCTTTCTTCGCCGGGGGCATCGCCCCCTCATTCTTTTACTTTGAAGCCCATGCCGGGGACGCGGAATGGGAACGGGCTGCTGAGCTCTCCTCACTTGAGGAGGCACTGTATGCCACCGGCCTTCCACCTTTGCGTAATACACAGGTGGCCGAACTAACTACGCAGGGCGTGGCAACAATCGCAATCCAGCAGCAGGGTGGACGCTACGATCCTCTCACCGGCCTCCATCAGGCTCCTCCCGTGGTGGGCTGGTCGCTAGCGCTAACGAATCCACCAGTAGCAATCACGAGGTCACTTCCATCTTGGAGCCCAGCGGAGCACTATGAATTCTTCTTCGACTTCTGCGGGGGCCTAGTTTTTGCTTTTGACGCTATTCGGGAAAAATGGGAACAAGCGCATTCTCACTCAGGAACGACCGGCTATCGACTTGTACTTCAAGCACTCAAATCTGATTCACATATCCATCCTGATCAACCAATCGTGGAGTTCAGTGCCGTTGATGACGTAGATATAACGGGTGAACGGATATTCCGATGGGCAATGGATGTCGAAAGATTTGTCGAATTGGCTGACGGTGATCCGCAAGCGGCAAACCGACTAACAGCGGATGCCTTCGTTGGTTTGCTCGAGTCACTTAACCTTCATAGTGACGTACTTGCGAACCTCCGGGAGGATTGGCTTTCGAACAAGCCCTTCTTGATCCTGGAAACGGCTAGGTCGAGGACTACTCTCCACCATCTACCCGCGGCGTGGAGCCTCGACTCCGCAGATGAATCAGCTACGATCGCAGCATCTGCCCGAAAATTAGCTGCCGGTGACGTCGAACCTGGCACATACCGGGGCCACGACGCTAACAGGCTCGTGCAGCAACACCTTGCGCCTCTTGCCTTGGCCGCGCTCACTGAACGCATTCGCGCCCATGATAAGCAAGAGATACTTGAGGCCGGGCTAGAGCAGCTCAACCGGGTCATGGACGACGGGACCCGGCTGCGAGAGGACCTCAACAGGGTAGCCGCCCACCTACACGTCGTATGGGATCCTCAAGAACGAATGGCAGAAGCCATGGGCAACACGCTGATGCTTCGACAGTGCAACGAGATCATCGTCGAGGCAGCGCTGCGCAGCACCGTCGCTGACGGCCCGACCCTTCCGATAACCGGTCGGAGATGGAGCGGACTTCTCGCAGCAGCGAATGCATATCGGACCATGACCACAATCAGTGAGCGCCTGCATCATAAGGTCGCCCCTTTCACCATCGAAATCACCCACGCGTACGAAATCAAATTCGCACAGGACGAACAGCCGGCACCGGGCTCCTGGGCGCTTGACGTCGATGCCCTGGACAAGGCTTCAGCTGGCGTCAGTCTCAATCTTCGGAAATCATCGGTAACAGAATCGCCGGTCTCCATGGTTGAACTCGATCAGGCTATGCTCCAAGCAGAAGGGGCAAGCGTGGAGGACTTCTTCCACGTTCTCAGCGCCCTCGTCCGATGGGATTCTTTTTCACAAGGAAGTAGCGTCGGATCGGTTTCCGAGAATGCGGTTATTGAATGGATCTGCACAGAGGCCAACGACACCACCGGTGTCCGACGGGAACGGTACAGCCGAGCGCTAAAGCTCTTAGTCAGCACCTCGGAACAGCTCCAAAAATCTGACTGGGAACCGTGGCAGACCAGAACTAGACGCCACCGACTTCTGGTTCAGCCCATCGTCCGTTCCGACGCTGGCAGTCTCCTAATAGCGCCGCAATACTTGATGACAAGTCTCAGCGTCTACAACAACCACCTGTCCCAAGGCGTCTTGCCATGGACAGGCGGAATCCCGCCAGAGGTAGGAAAAGCCCTCGCACGCATCCGGGACCTGCGTAACAAACACTTTGAAATAAAGGTCGACGAAGACCTGAGGAATCTCGGCTTCAGAACTATTGCGCGTGTAAAAGCCGGAGATCACGGCCGGCTGGGAGTCCCAACGCTCACGACTGAGGTCGACCTGGTCGCGGCGAAGCCCGGCGACAACACCATCTGGCTCATCGAAGCAAAGGATCCTGCCTCCGTACACGCCGTAGCCGAAACCGCCCGGCAGTTGCGAACCTTCTTCCGGGATTCCACGAACTCGAGAGGCAAGACCAAGCCGTCTTACTCTACCCAACTGGCCCGGAAGGACGCCGAACTCAGGCCGTTCATTGACCAAGTCGCTCTCAAACTTGGGTTGGAGCCGCTGACGGACGGACCTGCGTATTGCCTCTCCACTCTCTTCGTGACTCGGAGGGTGGCTCCGGCCGGTTTCGTGAACGAGAAGTTTCCGGTGCTCACCCTTGAGGAATACTTGCGTCCTTGGTTGTCGTAGAAGGATAGGCGGCGCCGATGCCGACATCACAGAAGAGGCAGCCAGCGAAACGTACACCTTCTTCTTAGGGTCAGCTTGCGGCGGCTGGGTTCTTCCTGTAATCATGTCAGTTCTGTCGGGCCGGCCTCTAATTGGGCACCTGCAGTGTCAACGTGCGACTTTCCTCTCATTAGCAGCCCGGACCGTTGTTCTAATAAACCTCAAGGGGATGAAAACGGCCTGTTGACCCGGTCGACACTCTGCGCCTCTGACTGGGTTGAACCGACCTCGAATTGCTGTTGATGCCAACCGAAAAAAGGGCCAAATACGCCAACTGATAATGAGGCCGCTGACCATTATGAAAAGTGATCACGACGTCGCTGGGACCTGATGCGGCTCCGCCGTACACTGGCTGGGACCCCGTAGCCCTCGCAGGGTAGGGTGCCAATACACAAATTCATTTCGGGGGACAGCATCATGGCAAGGACGGTTACGCAGGTCTGCTCGACTGAAGGCTGTGGCAAGCTTGCGGCATTTAGGACCGCCACCAGACCTTCCTGGTGTTTGGACTGCATCGACCAGCTTTTTCGTGTCGGCGGCCTGATCCCCCTCGAGCCTTTTGTTGACCGCAAGTCCTACCGCCGTACAGAGTGCATCGCCTGCAAATCTCGCTTGCCCTACCGATTCGAGTACGTGCTCGATCAGCGGCCGTACGGCCCGGTTTGCAGAGTGTGCCACTGGCGCGAATGGGGAGAGCAAAACCGCGCCAGGACGAAGACAGAACTGGATCAAGCCGTGGTTGCGGCACTGAAGGCGCCGACTGGACCCAGCGAGGCAGACCGGGAGCTGCTCGCCACAGACACGGCGGTGCGAGCATCGGTGAGGAGATGGTGGTGGCCAACGGAGCGCATTCAGGCGACCGTCGGAATGCTCCACCATGACCTATTGTTCGATACCGCAGAACACAATGACGGCATGGACCCCGTTGCCATCAAGTGCCTTAATTGCGGCTACGAGCACGTAGAGCTGCCCGGCCGTTTGGCCGCAGAGCTATCTGGTCACTGGTGCCTTTGCCCGATTTGTAACAACCGCAACAAAGGGATCTGCGCCTCCGATGTCGTTGTCGGGTTCTCGTCCCATGGCATGTCCGTCGCGGAACCAGAGGCAGGAACCGACACTGTCCAAGCTGCCCGGTGCGCGCGCTGTGAGACACCCAGGCGAATTTCCATGCGTCGCCTCAACAGGGGCGCCGTTCCCTGCTACGTGTGTGATGGCGCCGCGGATCCATCGAGCCCTCATCGCGTGTACCTCTTCCACTTTCCGCGTTGGCACGCATATAAGGTCGGCATCACGAACAGCGGCAACGATTCACGCCTGGACAGGCACCGGCTTGCCGGTGGCCAGCTGATTGAGCTCATTGAAGTACCGCACCGGGGTGCTGCTTTCTGGGTTGAACAAGAGGTCCTCAATGCCATGCTGCCGTGGCCCGCTACGGGCCTACCTACAGACCGGGCAATCAGCGGATGGACCGAGATGTGGGACGACAGCGCACCCATAAATGTTCGCCTGGGAGACTACATCGAAGCGGCCAACGCCATCACCCTTGACCGCGAACTCATTGAGGATTGGAAGCGGAACAGGTCCATGCCGGTCCTGCCGCCTTCCGACTTCATACTGAAACGTGGCGATACCGTTTGCTTCACTGGCTCGGGCCCCGAGAAGTCCCGGGCCGAGTGGAAAAAGCTGGCTGAAGGAGTCGGACTCCGCGTCGCAGGTTCCGTCACCTCGACTACTACGGCGCTTGTGGCTCCTCCCGGCGGCAGCCCGAACACGAAGGCAGTTGCGGCATCGAGTATGGGCGTACCGGTCATCAGCTATGAGGATCTTCTTGCGGCTGTTGAACGCCTGAGCTAAGCCCCTTACTTCATCCGCCAACTGAATCTGGTATGGGTTCGGCGGGACGCAGGAAACGCCGCTGGAGGAAGCATTCAGCTTTCATCAGTTCCGCAATTCGACGGTCTAAAGTGGTCGTTGGTCCGTTTTTCTATGGGGGTGGTTGGAATGGCGCGGAGTCGCGGGTTTCTTGCAGAGATTCAACGTCAGCAGCGGTTGGCTCAGCAGCGGGAGAATGCTGCTCAACGGGCTGCAGCGGCGGCGCAGGCAAGGGCGGAAAGGGCGCGGGCTGCCGCGGTTCGGGCGGTGGCGGCAGCGGAACGGGCGTCTGAGGCCGACCGCAAGCGGCTCGAGAAGGAGGCCAAGGCCGCGCACGTCGAGGCGCAACAGGCCTTGGCCGAGCAGCTCAACGAGGACCTAGCTAACGAGTACGCGCAGATCGACGGCCTCCTTGGTGCCACCCTGGAGTCAGACGACTGGGTTGACCTGCAGTCGCTGAAGCGGATAGTGCAGCACCCGCCGTTCCCCCGTCCCGAACTGGAACGCCCGAACCCAGTTCCTGGACCCATCGAGGTGCCCCCACCTCCGGTCCTGCGCGAACCAGAGCCTCCGACGGGACTCTTCGGCCGGAAGAAGAGGTTCGAGGCGGCTCGCCAAGAGGCCGCGGCCGAGTATGAGCAGGCCATGCGGGAGTGGACGGCGTACCGGGACTCGATCCCGTCAAAGGAGGCTGCGCTTAAAGCGACGCACGCTGCCTTCGAGAAGAAGAGGCTCGAGCAGCTCAAGGCTGAGATTTCCCGCTATGAGGGGGACTGCAAGGAGCGCGAGAAGGAGGTCGCCGAGCACAACGCATCCATCGACGACCTTGAGGCCGCCCTTGGCTATGGGGTGGCCGACGCGGTCGAGGAGTACGTCGGGATCGTCCTGGCGAACTCCCTCTATCCCAACCACTTTCCCGTTCAGCACGAGGCCAAGTTCGACCCGGATACGGCTGAGTTGAAGCTCACTGTCGCTGTGCCAGCACCGGACCAGGTCCGCACCGTGAAGGCCTGTAGGTATGTCAAGGCCAGCGACGAGATTACCGAGGCCCAGCTGTCGAAGACGGAAGCGAACAATCGCTACGCCTCCGCAGTGCACCAGGTCGCGATTAGATCACTGCACGAGATCTTCGAGTCCGACCGCCAGGGCCTCATCCAAGCGGTCTCCCTGCAGGTCGGCCCCCAGACGAGGGACCCCGCGACAGGGCGAAGCACGTTCATTCCGCTCGTCGCGGTGACCTCACACCGGGAGACGTTCCTGGAGTTCGACCTCTCTGGTGTCGTCCCTGCTGCGACGCTCCAGCACCTCGGCGCTGCCGTGTCGAAAAACCCCTCGGCGCTGGCAGCGGTGGATCCCGTCGGCGTACGTCGTTCATGAGCCTGGAGCGCCTGCGGTTCAACCCCGCCCCTGGGTGGCCGCCCGCACGGGCCGGGTGGACGCCCCCTGCGGGCTGGAGGCCTCCGAGCTCCTGGCCTCCACCGCCGCCGGGCTGGCAGCTTTGGGTCCCAGACGGCGAGGAGACAGCGGCCGACAAGCCCACCGGTATGCCGGATCCCGACTGTGCCGAGCTCGCGCAAGAGACAACGCAGGCGGGCGCCCTTGGTTCCGGGGGTGAGACGTCAACGGGGAGGCTCGAAGCACTCGAGGCAGAGAACGCGAGACTCCGCCGATTGCTCGAGGACGCGTCCGTGGCGTCTGAAGCCGTTGTTCAGCTCGATGACCAGAAGGTGCTGCAGGAAGTCGGCATCTACCGGTACCACCACCCTCTTGAGAACGCCGCGGCATACCTGCCACGCCTCCAAGACGTCGAGTCCCGCGCGGCGGCTCTGATCCGCGACGGCCATGCGATCGAGACGTCGAACATGTTCACTTTCGACAACTCGCTGGCCAAGGGTCGGAAGATGTCCGCAGACCTTGCCAAGCTAATGCTCCGCGCCTACAACGCCGAAGCCGACAACAGCATCCGCACGCTGAAGGCCGGCAACGTTCAGACGGCCAAGCGGCGGCTGGAAGCCTCCCGCGTCGCGATCGCCCGATTGGGAGCGATAATGCAGATGCGCATCAGCGATGCGTACCATCGTCTCCGCGTTGAGGAGATCGAGCTGACGGCTGACTGGCTGATGATGAAGCAGGAGGAGAAGGAGCGGGAGCGCGAAGAGCGGGCCCGGCTCCGCGAGGAACGGCGGGTGGAGAAAGAGCTCGCGGAGGAACGTACCCGGCTCGACAAGGAACGCGCGCTGCTCACGCAGACGCTCGAGACCCTGTCCGCTGCCGGGACCACGAATGAGGACCTCGTCCGGCGGCTCGCCGAAATCGACCAGGCGATCGCGGAGAACGACTACCGCGCAGCCAACATCCGCGCTGGCTACGTCTACGTCATCTCCAACCGAGGAGCGTTCGGCAAGGGAGTCGTCAAGATCGGACTTACCCGCCGGCTCGACCCCACGGACCGTGTCAGCGAGCTCAGCGGAGCCTCTGTCCCCTTCCGCTTCGACATCCACACCATCTACTTCTCCGAAGATGCCGTCACCCTCGAAGCCGATCTACACCGTCACTTCGCAGACCGCGCCGTGAATCAGGCGAACGCCCGGAAGGAGTTCTTCTTCGCCACACCGGCCGAAGTGCGCGACGTCCTAGCAGGCAAGGTCGGTAATCTCCTGGAGTTCACGGAAGAGGCTGAGGCGACCGAATACTTCCAGTCTTTGGGCGCGTGGCCTCCCCAGCAAAGGGCATTAGACGGCGGATTAGAAACATCGAGCTGACGAGAAAACAGACGGAACGTTATATGCAGCTGTCGCACCTTCACGAACTCGCACGGTGCTCAATGCGAACCACGTCCCGGCTACCGCAGCTAGTCTACTTGGCGACCCATATTAGGCCGTCATGCTGGATGGGCGAGGAACGCGGCCCTTCTGTTGCAACAAAAGCGCCCCACGTCAGAAGAGATGGGGCGCCGTCTGTGACTAATGAATTGTGGTTATGAACCCAGCGAGAGGCTTACGCCCTTCTCCAGTTCTTCCCGCGTGTATTCAATGGTGCCGCGGTGCGAGACCTGGACGCTGAAGAATTTGGAGTCGGCCTTGATGTCCGAAACTGTAAATGGAAACTCACACCATCCACCCTTGTACTTCCCCTCACCCAGCTCCCCTTTACCCACCGTCTTTCCATCCGCCGTGATTACCACTTGGGCGCCAGTCGCTATGTCGGCATATCCCCGGTAGCCTTTGCATTCTCCACCGCCGGGCGCGTACTGGGTAACCCCGTCCATGCCGAGTGTCATTGTTCCCTTGGCGTCGAAGGAGCTCGGGCCGGCGCAGCCAGTCAGTGCGAGGATGGCAGCAGCAAGAAGTATTGCTTTTTTCAATGTGGTTTCTCCCCATTTGGTGTAAAGATCACGATGACTTTATAGGAGGCTGGGCCTAGAAGCCTTCTGTGACATGCCAGGGAGAAGGCTGAGTCGATCCTGATCCTCTCCTGACAGCGTAGGGTGCGACCCTGAAGGTACCAGCGTCATCCGCTCAGGCAACATAGGCCGTCGAAACCGAGGCAGCCTCCTACAGGGAAGGCCGCGCCCAGTTGGACGCGCAAATCCTCGATAGGGCAGGGTGCTGGTGTGGGGCCTGAATGCTTCCCGGGAAGCCGCCTAACCCGTCGCTATCAAGCTGCACGGCTCGACTACTACCTTTTGCGCCTTGCTCGCTTGTCTCTGAGCTTTCATTACAGCGCCTGCGGATGGTGACAATGTTTTCGAAGCTGTCTTGGCGGTCATGGGCGTAGGGCCGATGCAAGCAGTGAGGAGAACGTCGAGGTTGGCTTACTGATCGAAGAGATTGCAGATATCTACAGCGGTGGGAAGACTCCGCGCGGGAGTTAGCGACCGTCCGAGCCCCGCTCCTCCGACAGCGCCCGTTTCAGGCGGTGTTAGCGGCCATTGCAGCGCGGACCGGCACTTCGTTCATGCGCCCGCCGGACATGCCAACTGCCGTTGTCAGGTGCATCTACGTCCCTACAGCCCTTGCAAGCGAATGCATTGCTTCGTCATTGCCTGGTATGGGCTGAAGTGTTCGCTGCAGATGCTATGCGTCGCAGCAATCATGTGCTGCTGCGCTCCGTCAAATAGGGACTTTTGCAGCGCAATAGTGGGGACACTCGTGCTGGACGCCAGACCTGCCCGTGAGTCACAGTAGGGTCGTCATCGTGATGAATGAGGGTTTGGTCCAAACCAACGCTGCAAACTGGCTGTATCGAGCCATCGACGAGGTCGACGGCGATGTGCTCCTAGCCAGCCCCTATGTTTCCCCTGATGTGTGCAGGCGGTTGGCGGCAGCCGGTAAAGCGTCAGATTTTAGGTGGCATCTCTTCACATGCCTGGACCCGACCGCGGTTGCCAACGGCTATCTCTCTGTCGAAGGCTTGTTTGAACTGAAGCATAACGGTGTCAACGTCAGCCATGTTGACCGGCTGCATGCCAAGACGTTTATTGTTGGAAGCCGTGGCTTCCTCGGATCAGCCAACCTCACCGGTGCCGGGCTGGGCAGCTCGAAAGCTGCCAATTTCGAGCTAGGTGTTGAGCTGGGCGCTGCCCAGATAGACGGAGTCAGGGAAGCCATGAGTACTTGGCCCAGTCGAGAAGTTACGGCCAACGACTTGGAGAAGCTTCTTCTGCAAGCCCGTCAGCTAAGCGAAGCAAACTCGCCTGCTTCGGGCAGTTTGGACAAAGACTCTGCTCGGGCTCTTGTTGAGCAGTTGCTGGTTGATGCCCGTGATGAAACCCGGACCTTGTGGCTGAAATCCGAGTACGGTGAACCGGCACTGGACCAATGGCGCGGCGAGTGGTATTTCGGAAGCCCGGCTAAAGGCCGACCCAGCATCAGACCAAGAGACTTGGTCGTCATTTGCGCACAGACCCGGGACTGCTACGCCGTCGTGGAAGTGACGTCCGAGCCAATATTCCTCCCTGATGATTACTGTGCTGAAAGGGGCGAAGAGGCCGATCGTTGGCCATGGGTGAGTCGGACAATACCGCGCTTCGTGCCGGATGAATTGCTGGAGCTCAAGGCACATGAACTCGTTCGCAGCACGGGTGGGCTGCAGAATGGTCACATCAAGCTGAAGTTTGACCAGTTCACCTTCGGTGTTCGTTCCCTCGCCAGACTCGTGACGGATTAGGTTGGCAATCGGCTTCTGGTGATTCTGTGGCCGCGGGCAAAGTGTTGACTATGTCAACGCTTGGGGCTTCGGATCGGGAAGTAGTCGGGCAGGATGGTCCGTATCTCGTATGTTTTCGGGGCTCCCTAGTGTTTGCAGGCCAGGGAATGCCGTTCGAGTCCCACCTCGGGCACGGTGTTTCCGCAGGTCAGAGGCTTTTTGTCCTTTTGCTGTTGACAAAGCTTGACTTTCTGGTCGAGTCCGCGCCTGACGGCCCGAGCGGGTTCTGGCCGAGTCCGTGCCATCGGGCTCCGGGGGCGGTCGTCATGTCTCATCGCAATGGTCCTCAATCGCTCTCGTTCTCGGTTCTCGATGCGAAGACACCGGTCCGCGCCTTTGTGATCGGCACCGAGGGCAAAGATTCAGACCGCGAACTTGTGTTCTATCAACGGTCGCCCAAGCTTGGACTGCTGGGCTTTGGAATCAGCCTGAACCGCCCGGCGCTGCGGTTGCCTCCGATCTCGTCCCAGAAAATTGGCGCTCAGGGGAGCGAACATGATCACGTCGACCCCGGCAAGACAGATCAGAGATCCGATGACGTCCCAGCTGTCGGGGCGGAACCCGTCGAAGGCCATTCCCCACGCAAGGGATCCCGCGACGAAAACGCCGCCATACGCGGCCAGGATCCTGTCGAAGTGTGCGTCGGGCTGCAAGGTCGCAACGAAACCGTACAGGCCCAGGGCGATGATGCCGATCCCGGCTCACCACCAGGCACGGTCCTCCCGAACGGCCTGCGACACTATCTACGCGCCGCCTATCTCAGCGACAGCGGCCAGGATGAAGAGCAGAACAGACGTTGCAATGGTCATGATCCTCATCATGCCTGGGGTTTGCAGAGTCCACGAGGGCCCGAAACCTTGGAAGGGCGAGCGCTTTGCTGTGTCAGCGCCTACCGGCCCCGGCCTGAAAGGCATCTTTTAGCCTCAGCCTGCAGGATTGCCTGCGATGACGGTCACCATTGCTAGTCGTGGTTCCAGACTTTGATAGCGGAAAATACCAGCAGCAGGACGAGCAAGGGAATTAGGACGAGGCTGGGAACGATACCCAGCAGGACACCGCCGATCACGGTCCCCGTGATGGAGCCCAGTGTCATGGCGACGGAGCTCCCGGATGCTGTGCTTCGAACCGGTCGTCGTCGGCGCACGGGTGCGCTGCCTCTCGTTGCGGCCATGGGAAGCTCGGAATCGTCGACGTCCTTGTGCTGTTCGTGCAGCGGGACGTCGAATGGCCGCAGGTTAACTCCATGTCGGGAGCCTACTCTTCCCCTGTGATTCATCTGGCACAGAGAGACTACCCCTGCACCCCGGCCGCCGGGGTGGATGCCACGGGCGCTACCGAAGCGGAGGGTACATGAAACGCCATATCCGTGCCGTCCTGGCAGCCACTCTTGTTGCCGGCCTCAGCGCGTGCGGGGGAGGGACCCGGCAAGCCTTGTCGACCGAGTCTGCTGCCGCTACGTCAACGCCGACCCTGACGGCCATTGCGACCCCGTCGCCCAGCCCGACACCCACCCGAACGCACGCGTCCCGGCCGGTGCCCGACGTGACCGGGAAGACGTTCGCCGAGGCATACAAGATTCTTATGGATGCGGAATTCTACGGTTACGCCTACGACACGGACGGCTTGAAGTCGATCAACACGACCCCTGATAAGTCCCTTGTCGTCGTCTCCACCAGCCCGACCGCCGGCACCCTCACGAGCACCTTGGACATCCAGATCAACCTCGGCCGCACCGGGGAGAACGGAAAGGCCGCGGGCCCGTCCCGATCCCGGTACGAGATCGAATGTGCCCCCAACCTGGGCTTCGACGAGCCAGCCAAATTCCACTCACTCAAAGAGGTGTGGGCCAGCAAGAGCTATACCGGATCAGACAGCTGCATAGTCCTCTATGACGGCGAGTCAACCCTCGATAAGCCGCCGACACTGCCCGAAGAGCAGAAAATCGTGGATCTCGTGGCAGCAAACGGCGGCGGGGTGTTCGACGCACCGATCGAAACCTTCGATCACGTGCTGGGATTGTGCATCAAGCTGGATGCCGATTACACCGACGGGTCCTGGGACCGGGTGGATACGAAGAAGGCGGAGGCCAAAGCCGCCCTCGCGATGTGCCCGGACGCCCCGCACGCGGCCGTTCTGCGGGACGTCCAGGCCCTGATTACCGTCGGCCCGGGGGCGTACGACGTGGGGAAGTTCATGGAGCCGGGTACCTACCGGACCAAGCCCGGAGCGAAGGACTGCTATTGGGCGCGGACCACCGGCGGCGGGGACATCATCGCCAACAACTTCATCGGCTACGCTCCTGACGGGGTCACCGTCACCGTCTACGCCGGAGAAGGCTTCGAATCCCAGCGCTGCGGGTACTGGACGAAAATCGGCTGACCAACACCAAGGTGAGGGCCGCCAAAAATTGATAGATCGTCGCGGAGAGAGCCCGGTCTTTCCTCCGCGACGCACTCGGCACATATGGTTGGGGTTATCCGCACCCCGGCCACCACCGGAAACGGCATCTACGGCTTTTGGGTCGCGCCCCGGATCACCAAATGGAAGACAGAGAACGTCCGCTACGCATAGAGATACAAATACGAAAATGCCCCCTTGCCGCCATCAGCCGCGAGGGGGCTTCATTCGTACTGCCCGGGACGATGCAATACCCGCGCTATCTGCCTCTTGGACTAAGTCGCACGAGCCAGCACGTAAGGTCGGCGCTTGCCAGGAGGTTCACGATCAATTCCAGTATTTTCCGTGGTCGTTGGCCACACACAAGTATCCAGTCGCATTACATTCAGAGCACGGACTTGGCTCCCACATGCCCATGTTTCTAACTTCGCCGGCTCCGTCGCAGACAGAACATTCTTCAGTTTGCACGTAACACCGGGTGCAGGTTGGATTGCTCATATTGGGGGCTCACCTTCAGTATGGCTGCTAAGTCGCAGTGCATGATGACTCCCCATCGTTGCTAGGGGAGGGCTCCCCAGCCTGCCCCGGCAGATGCCTGCACGGTCAGGAACGGATGTTACCTTCGGGGGAGGTAAGAAGAACAGTCTCACTTTGGGCGGCTTCCCAATGTTCCTCAGCACTCTGCCGCACAGGTCCCCAGTGCTCCTTAGAGCCGGACCAACGGACAGACACGCGCCCGACTCAACTGTTAATCGCCCGGGCCTCAGGTTAGGCTCTGCCCATGAAACGAATTTTGGGGGCTGCCGGTGGTGTCCTGCTGGCCATTTCACTCAGCGGATGCGCCACGACTTCGGAACCGAGCGCACAAAGCCCATCTGCCTCACCTACGCCCACAAAATCCCAAATCGAACAAGCGCTTGATACCTGCAAGGTGAAGAGCGGCGAGTACGCCAGCATCGGTGATGGTGGATACACCATCACCATGCAGGGCGAGCCTAAGAACACTTATGTTGGATTACCGATAACGGATCTTGCCTGCATTCTGAAGGCGGTAAAGATCCCGGACAGTGTTGTGTCCGAGATTGACTCCACGCGAGCGCTTGACGGCACGCAGAAGGACTCCTGGGACAGGTTCCAGGCATCCTGGACTTATCATCCAGACAATGGCCTCAGGATCATCGTCACGGAGTCGAAGTCAGCTCTTCCCTGAGGGCGCTCAGCTAGACGATGTGTAGCTTTCGCGGGGAGAAGTCGACGTCCGAGCAGGTCGCCGCCGCCTTGAATGGGTGGGGCAAGGTAGGGTCAAGTCCATTTGCGTGGTGTAACGCGGTGGCTGCGTGATTCTTGGGTTGGTTAGGCGCTGAGCGCCAGGTCGGTGGCGGTGTCCTCCTTCGTGTCGGTGGCTTGGGATTGCTGGATGAGGTCGAGGCCGAGGTAGCGGCGGGACTCGGTCCATTCGTCGTGCTGCTCGGCCAGGACGGCACCGACGAGGCGGATCCCGACGACGTCGGTGCGCCGCCGAATTTCCTTGTCAGCCGTTCCTGGGGGTTGTCGGACCAGACCTGGCGCCAGAGGCCCTGGGGGAAGGCCGTGAAGGCCAGGATGTCCTCGCGCGCGGCCTCGAGGTGGTCCGCGGCCTTGGGAAGCTTCTCGGTCAGAGCGTCGAGCACGCGATCGAGCTGGGCATGCACGGAGCCTGCGTCGGGCTGGTCGTAGACCGAATGCAGCAGCGTCTTCGCCCACGGCCACGACGCCTTCGGGGTTGCGGACATCAGGTTCGCCGCATAGTGGGTGCGGCACCGCTGCCAGACGGCCCCGGGGATAGCTGCCCCGATCGCCGCAACCAGGCCGGTGTGGGCGTCGGAGGTCACCAGCTTCACCCCGTTCAGGCCGCGGGCAGTGAGGTCGCGGAAGAATCCCAGCCAGCCCGCGCCGTCCTCGGCCGAGGATGCCTGGATGCGCAGGACCTCGCGGTACCCGTCGGCACTGACGCCGGTGGCGATCATGGCGTGGATGTTGACCACCCGTCCGCCCACGCGGACCTTCAGGACCAGGGCACCGACGCCCGGGCCAGACCCACCACCGAGGGTTTGCCCGTCCTTACGGGGTCAGTCCACAGCCCGCCCATCCCTTTCGGCCTCATTGGCGCGCCGCCGCGTGGCATTGGTCGAACAGGGCATTGCCGAGGTCCGGGGTGATGAGTATGTCTTCGTCAAAGACCACCTGTTCAGCAGCCCCAGCACCGCGGGTGCCATCGTCATCGGCGGCAGCATCAACGGACGGATCACTTGGAAGGCCGGGGACGGGCGCAGCTTCCAGCAACTGGAGGACCAGTCGCTCGGCTCCGACACCTGACATCAGGAACGAAGGGTCTGGGCACGGTCTCGGGAGACAGCAGTGAGATAGATGGAGGAAGAATCTGGGCAAGAAAGAGGTGTTGACAGTGTCAACACTTTTGCCTTCGGACTGGGCCGTACAAGTGCCGGACTGGCTCGGATTCCACATAATTTCTAGAGTTTCCACTGTTTGCAGGGGCTGGAATGCAGTTCGAGTCCCACCTCGGGCACAGCAATCCCCCTCGTCAGAGGGGGTTTTTGCTTGAACGGGTGTTGACAATTGTTGACACGAGTCTCTGATGTGTGGTGCCGGCTTGTTGCCTGGCCGCCGGTTGGCCTGTTCGGTTGTGGGGGAGGGGGTTCAGGGTCGTGGCAGGTGGACCCTCCGCTGGCTCTCTACTAGGCCATGGATTCCTCTCTTTGGTTCGTCCGGTAGGTCGTGGTTGGCCTACACCTCTTCATAGATGGGAGGGCTTGGCGCGACATGACTTCGGGGCATGGCGCCGAAACCACCGGACGTCGGCGCGTTCTTGACGTGAGGAAGCCGGGTTAGGCGCTGCTTTGTCAGGCCAAAAGGGGTGTGTACTTGTGCACACTTAAGTCTGCTTTATTGGGACTATTGTCAATCATTGGCTTGTCCCTCCTTGGCCTGCATCTGCTCCTTCATTGCTTGGGAGTGGCCATTGCGACATGACAGCGACGCGCAAGCTCTCCACGGTCCAGGCTTCCTCGACCGCCGTGATCGGCGTCGCGTACCGGCTCGAAGAAGGCCGGGCACACCTCGTCACGGATCCAGCACTGCTCTAGTAATAGCACGCTCCCGGAATGCCGCAGTCGCCGGCTACATGAGCGATGCCGTCATTGAAATCGCCTTGGTGCCGGTCGCAGTTTCGTGGTAGTTCCGCCGAGCCGGGCAGACTTCCAAATCTTTCGACACCGCACTTCGGCAGGTTGTTTGGGTCGGTATCACGAGACGTAGTTCTCTCCTTTTTCGCCCAACCGCCCCACCGCTCAAACGATCGATCGCATTCACCCATCTACACCTGCACAACTATTGTGGGCGGGGTCTGATCGTCGCGGGTTTCCGAAAGGGCTGGGCCGACCGGGAAACGACCCGAAGGGTGGGCTCTTGAGGAACAATCCGGGCTCCGGTTGTTCCACGGGCGCAGGGGGCTGCGGCCGGCTACTGTGCCGCGATCACTCCGCTTCCTGGCCGAAGGAGAGGGCGAGTGTTCCGCTTCTTTTGAGCGCATCGATGACGACGGCGGGTTCGATGGATTGGGTGTACTTCACCCAGGGGGCGGATTTCAGGTAGTCGTATAGCGCTGCCCGGCTGGGGAACACGGCGTCGATCAGGAGTTGGAAGTCGCCGGCCAGGACGGCGGCGTATCGCACGGACGGGTCGTGCGTTAGTTCGGCACCGACGTGGTCCAGGTCCGGGAACGGTACTTTGACCCAGAGCAGCACTTCCACGGGCAGGCCCAGCAGTGCAGGTTCGAAGACGGCCCGGATGTAGAGCGATCCTTCGCTGCGGAGCTTTTCGACCCGCCGTTGCGCTGTCTGCACGGACAGGCCGGTGACCCGCGAGAGCTCTTCGAAGCTGACCCGCCCGTCGCGTTCGAGGGTCCGGAGTATTTGCCGGTCTTCCTTGCCGAGCTGGGGCGCCTGTCCCAGGTCGGTGGGGGCCTGGACGTAGGCGTCACCGCCAAGGGCTGCGACCTCATCAGGTGTGAGGACGCCGGGGTCCCATTGGTGCATGGTGCGGAAGTAGTTCAGTACCGGGTAGGTGGATGCGCTGCTGACCCCCGGGAGGCTACCAATATCCCTGATGAGCAGGTCCGAGAACGTGGAGACCGGGCTGGACATCTCCGCGGCGCAATCGGCCGAACCAGTGAGGAGGAAGGTGTAGAGCGTATCGGGCCGGCGTGCAAGGGCGGATGCGGCGATCCCGGCCGTTCCTGGGGTGCAGGTGGCCTTCAGCACGAACTGCTCGGTATGGCGGAAGCGCCGCGGATTGCTCAGGGCACGGATCCGAACCCTTCCCTGACGCAGGAGCTCCGGGCCGCGCCGTGCGACCGTTCGCTCAGGTTCCCCGAGTGTGGCGGCGATTTTCGCCCAGGACGCCCGGCCGTCGACCTGCAGCGCCGCGATGATCCGCCGGTCCAGGGGACTCGGCCCGACGACTGGGTTCTGCGCTGCCATGACAACCCCTCAACTCTCGGATTTATCGGCCATGAAGTTGGCTGATTCTTCCAACTGTACTGATTTCGTTGTCTGAAATCTTGATCCACAGCACAGTGGGTGTGAGAGATGTGATTCGCACTACAAGAACGATGATGAGGACTTCGATGGAAACAATCGCCCACACCAGGTACGGAGCGCTCAGGGGAGTGGCCAGCGGCGCCGGGACGGTCAGTTGGCGCGGCATACGGTACGCAGCACCCCCGACCGGTGAGCGCCGCTGGCGGGCCCCTGCCAGACCCGAGCACTGGGACGGCGCCATCGACGCTTCCTCCTTCGGTACCCGCGCACCCCAGGTCCTGACCCCGGAGCTGGTGCCGCCCGGGGGAGCCGAGCCCTCCGATGCTGATACACCGTTCGGTGAGGATTGCCTGTTCGTCAACGTCACGGCCCCTGTGAAGGCCGAGGGACCATCGCCGGTGCTGGTGTGGTTCCACGGCGGCGGATACATCTGGGGATCGGGCGCGAACTACATCGGCGACGGCGTGGCCTTGGCACAGGATGGGATCATCGTCGTCACTGTCAATTACCGTCTCGGTGCGCTGGGATTCCTGCGCCTTGACCACCTGCTGGGCCCGCAGTACGCTCCCGCGGTCAACGCCGGCCTGCTGGATCAAATCGCGGCCCTGCGCTGGGTCCGGGAGAACATCGCAGCCTTCGGCGGGGACCCGGACAGGGTGACCATCGCCGGGGTCTCCGCGGGCGGCAAGAGCGTCGCCAACCTCATGGCCGCACCGGAAACGCAGGGGACCTTCCAGCGGGCCATCGTCCAAAGCGGCGGCGATCACGTCAACACCCTGGAAGGCGCAGCCGAGCTCACCAGCACGCTCCTGGCCGTGTTGGGACTGGACGCCGAGGACGCGGCACAGTTGCTGAGCGTCCCTGCCGACGTCCTGCTCCAGGCCCAGCAGCAGATCGCCACCGGGGTCCGCGCAACCTGGCTCTGGCGGCCCACGGTCGACGGAACGGTGCTGCCAACGACGCCGACGGCGGCCTTGGCCTCAGGCCGGGCCGCGGGCATCAGCATGATGGCCGGGGTCACCCGGAACGAAGCCGGAAGCTATGACGTCGCCGACCCTTCGGCCGCGGACCAAACCCCCCGGGTCCTCCAGGAAATCTTCGGAATCCGCGGTGCCGCCGTCCACTTCATCTACCAGGCGTCCCGCCCGGAAGCTGACCAGCGGACCGTGCACCGGGCCATCATGGCCGATGAACGCTACGGAATCCCCACCATCGGACTGCTCGATGCCCAAACCAGTCACGGCCCGTGCTGGCGCTACCGCTTCGATGCCCCCACCCCGGGAGCGCCCCAGGACAAGTGGGGTTTCCACGGCGCCGACGTCCCTTATGTCTGGGACATCGGTCTGGACCACGCCGACAGTGAACTCCGTTCCCTTTCCGCCGGGATGCGGGCCTCCTGGGCCGCGTTCATCCATGGCGGAAAACCCGACGCACCTGGGCTGCCCTACTGGCCCGAGTACGACACGTCAGAACGAACAACCATGATCCTCGACCGGCAATCCACGGTCGAAACGGACCCCCACAGCGCTGAACGACAAGCCTGGTCGGGCATGCAGTGGACCCCCGGCACCTGGTGGGACCTTCCCTGACCAGGCCCGGCAGCTCCACCCCTTCAGGCCACAACGTGAAATGAGCCCCCAATGACTTCCTCCACCATCCCGCAATCGGGCATCGTCAACGAAGACCTGCCCCGGGCCCTGTACCGCAAGATCGCCTGGCGCCTGCTGCCCATCGCATCGATCTGCTACGCGGTAGCCATCATCGACCGCGTCAATATCGGCTTCGCCAAACTCCAAATGAGCGCCGACATCGGCCTCTCCGCCGCCGCCTACGGCCTGGGCGCCGGGATCTTCTTCCTCGCCTATGTCCTCTTCGAAGTCCCCAGCAACATGATCCTGGAACGCATCGGTGCGAAAATCTGGATCGCCCGCATCATGATCACCTGGGGTGCTGTGACCATCCTGACCGGCTTCGTCCAGAACACCGAACAGTTCTACGGCGCCCGCATCCTGCTGGGCATCGCCGAGGCCGGCTTTTACCCCGGCATGGTCTACTTCCTGGCCCAATGGTTCCCCCGTAAACGACTCGCCCAGGCACTTGCGCTGCTGGTCGTCGCCGGGCCTATGGGAAGCATCTTCGTCGGCCCCCTGTCCGGCTGGATCATGACCAGCTTCGCCGGCACCGCCGACATGGCCGGCTGGCAGTGGCTGTTCATCATCCAGGGCGCCCCCGCCATCATCATGGGTGTGGTCTTCTACTTCGTTGTCTCCAGCACCCCCAAAGACGCCCGCTGGCTCACCGACACTGAAAAGTCCGTCCTGTTCCGGTCCCTTACCACCGCAGACAAAGCAGAACCGGCCTTCAAGCGGTTCAAGCAGGCCGCCACCAACAAGCGTGTCTGGATCCTGGGATTCATCCTCGCGGCAAACTACATCGGCATCTACGCCGTGATCTTCTGGATTCCCAGCATCCTCAAATCCACCGGCGTCACCGACGTGGCCGCCGTCGGAATACTCTCCTCCATCCCCTGGGTCGCCGCCGTCGCCGCGACCATCCTTGTGGGCATCTACTGCGACAAGTCCCAAGCCCACCGCCGGATCCTGGTGATCGGCATGGTCATCGCCGCGGCCGGGCTGGTCATCAGCGTCTCCACCGGCAACCAGACCGTCGCGACCTTGACCGGAATCTCCATGGCGGCTGCGTTCTTCACCGCCACAGGACCGATCATTTGGGCCATCACCAACCTCCAGCTCAACGGCATGGCCGCCGCGGCCGCCGGCATTGCACTGATCAACACGGTCGGATCAATCGGTTCCTTCCTCGGCCCCTACGTCATGGGCCTTGGCCAGGACTGGACCGGCAACACCGTCGCCCCGCTGCTCGTCATTGCGGGGGTCGCCGTCATCGGAGCCATCGTTGCGCTGACGCTCAAGGCCCCAGCCGCGACGCCGGCCGCTGCCGGGAACCTGGAGCCCGGCACGGTACCGCTTGAACCGACCGCCGGCAGTAAGCAATGAACCTCGAAGTGACGGTCCGTGCGGTGATGGCCGCTTACAACTACGGCGACGCGGAACCCCTGATCAGCACCTTCGCCCCGGACGTTGAATACACGATCGTTGATCTCGGCAAAACCTACAAGGGCTTGGGCGCCGTCACCGCCCTCGCAAACGACGGCGCCGGTGTCACCCGGTTCCACCTCAAAGAGGTCATCGTCAACGGCCCCCTCGTCACCTACACGTACGACCACGAGAACCCGCTGGCCGGCATCAGCTATCACGGCCCGGGCCTGGCCGTCCAACGCTATAACGACCACGGCCAACTCACTGCTCACTGGGCCTACCGGGCCTGACCGCACCACGTTTGAAGGACATTCATGAACGAGACACCCTCCACGAGCAGGACCGGGCCCCTGGCCGGCTACCTGGTCGTTGACCTCAGCCGTGCCCTTGCCGGCCCCCATGCCGGCATGATGTTCGCCGACCTCGGCGCACGCGTCATCAAAGTCGAAACCCCCGTCACCGGCGATGATACCCGCAGTTGGGGGCCACCTTTCGTTGGCCCCGTAGATGACCCGCAGGCCACCTATTTCCTTTCCTGCAACCGCAACAAGGAATCCATCACCCTGGATCTGAAAAGCGAGGACGGCCGCACCGTGCTGCGCGAACTGCTGGAACGCGCCGATGTGGTCATCGAAAACTTCCGCCCGGGGGTCCTTGACCGGCTGGGCTTCCCGCCGGCGACCATGCACGCCCTGAACCCGGCACTGGTCGTCCTGTCCATCACCGGTTTCGGCCACGACGGACCCGAAGCCCACCGCAGCGGCTACGACCAGATTCTGCAGGGCGAGGCCGGACTCATGTCCCTCACCGGAGCCGGACCCGATGACCCCCAGCGGGTCGGGGTGCCCATCGCAGACCTGCTCGCCGGCATCTACGGCGCTTTCGGCACCGTCGCTGCGTTGCTGCAACGCGGGAAGACCGGTCAGGGCCAGACCGTCCGCACGTCACTGCTGGCAGCCTTGGTCGGGGTCCATGCCTTCCAGGGAACACGGGCCACCGTCGCCGGCGAAACCCCGCAAGCCCAAGGCAACCACCACCCCTCCATTGCCCCCTACGGGCTCTTCCGCTGCCACGGCGGACATGTCCAAATCAGCGTGGGAAGCCAGAAACTCTGGCAGGCCTTCGCCACCACCTTCGGCATCGACCCGGACCGGACCGGCTTTGCCAGCAACGCCGACCGGGTCAGGAACCGGGCCGAACTCACCGCCGTAATTGAGCAGGCGTTCGCTGACTACGAACCCGTAGTCTTGCTGTCGACGTTGAACGCTGCCGGGATCCCGGCAGGGAAGGTCAGGAACCTCACGGAGGTCTATGAATGGGACCAGCTCGCATCCCAGGGCCTGCTCATCAACGTGGACCATGACATCCTCGGTAGCATCTCCCTTCCCGGCCCGCCCTTGCGGTTCTTCACCGGAAACGGTGACGAGGAAACCACCCCAACGATGCATACAGCCCCGCCGCTGCTGAACCAGCACACCACCAGCATCAGGGAATGGCTCGGACTCCCGGACAACGAACCGGTGATGTCCGCGGGGGAACGCTAAAGCCATGGCAGTTGATCAACAAACCCGGCGCCTGAACGCCTCTGAACTCATCAACTGCATCATTGAGCCCGGCAGCTACCGAAGCTGGGACCAGCCCGTGACCGATCCCCCGTGTGGAGCCGACTACGCGAATGACCTGTCAGCGGCCCGGGCTAGAACCGGCGTCGACGAATCAGTCCTGACCGGAGAAGGAACCATCCAGGGCCGGCGCGTGGCCCTGATCGTCAGCGAATTCCGTTTCCTGGGCGGATCGATCGGCCTGGCCGCAGCGGCACGGATCGTTACTGCCGTCGAACGCGCCACCCGGGAAGGACTGCCGCTGCTGGCCGCTCCAGCCTCCGGCGGCACACGAATGCAGGAAGGCACCATCGCGTTCATCGCCATGGTCAGGATCAGCACCGCCGTCCGCGCCCACCGCCAGGCCGGTCTGCCCTATATTGTTTATCTGCGCCACCCCACCACCGGTGGAGTGATGGCTTCCTGGGGTTCCCTGGGTCACCTCACCCTCGCAGAACCTTCAGCGATGCTCGGCTTCCTCGGCCCCCGGGTCTACGAAGCCCTCCACAACGCCCCTTTCCCCGAGAACGTCCAGGTCGCCGAAAACCTTCTCACCCACGGACTCATCGACGCCGTGGTCCCTCCCGAGCACGTCGCTGACACTGTCGCGAAGGCATTGGCTACCATGCTCGCCAAGCCTCGTCCGGCACTCCCTGAACCGGAGACCCTCCAGGTCCAGCCCTCCCGGGCCGGGGCATGGGAATCGGTCACAATCTCCCGCAATCCGGCACGGCCCGGCCTGCGGGAGCTGCTTGCCCACGCCGCGACGGACGTGCTCCCACTGCACGGCACCGGGCAAGGGGAAAAAGACTCCGGGCTCCTGCTGGCCCTGGCACGCTTCGGGCAAGCCGGGTGTGTCGTGATCGGCCACACCAGGCCAACCACAAACGATGAGCCAGCCATGGGACCAGCTGCACTCCGGGAGGGCCGCCGCGGAATGCACCTGGCAGAAGAACTCGGGCTTCCCGTGCTGACGGTGATTGATACCGCCGGGGCGGCCCTCTCGAAGGAAGCCGAAGAAGGCGGCCTGGCCGGGGAGATCGCCCACTCCATCTATGACCTGGTGGGGCTGAAGACGCCAAGCGTTTCGGTGCTCTTGGGGCAGGGCGCCGGGGGAGGAGCCTTGGCGCTGTTGCCGGCTGACCGGACCATCGCTGCCCACCACGCGTGGCTCTCACCGCTGCCCCCCGAAGGTGCCTCGGCCATTCTGTACCGCACCACCGGGCAGGCACCTGCCGTAGCCCAAGCGCAACAGGTCAACGTCGCGGCCCTCCACCAATGGGGCATCGTCGATCATCTCGTGGGCGAACGCCCGGACGCTGCGCTCGAGAGCGCAGCGTTTTGCCGGCGCCTCGGCACGGCCATTGAGTATGAGTTGTCCGGCCTGGCTTTGAAACCATCCCAGGATTTTCCCGCCCGACGCATTCGCAGATTCCTTGCGCTGGATGCCTTGAATCCGGCGCTTTGAGTGCCGGTCGCTGAGGTGGCGATGCCGGGCCTCGGGGACCATTCGGTTCCCGAGGCCCGGCAACGTGTGCACACTTGGTTGACCCGTCCTGACGGGTTTGTTCGAAGGGTGGTTTTAGCTGTGAGAGGCGGTGCTGAGGGCTTCACCAGCGGGTGGGCCAATTCTGACGCGTGGGTCGAATGCTATGGCTCCGGGTTCGACGGCAATGAGCCCGCCGTCCACTGGGATCGTGGCCGCGTTGATGTATGAGGCCTGGCTGGAGAGCAGCCAGGCGATGGCATTGGCGACTTCGGTGGATGTCGCAGGGCGTCGGCTGGGGACGAAGGCGGTGGCAAGGCTGTACGCTTCTTCGCGGTCCACACCGATTTGCTCAGCGAACTCGCCCATTTCCATGTCTGCCATCTCGGTCCGTGTCCAGCCTGGGCAGACCGCGTTCGCCCGGATACCGAGGGGACCGTAATCGACGGCGACCGACTGCATCAACATGGCAAGACCTGCCTTGGTGGCGTCGTATCCGGCGATCCCGGCCGTAGCACGAAGCGCCGCTGCCGAAGCCACACCCACGATGGCGCCTTCAGACTTAACCAGGTGGGGCAGGGCGGCCCGGACTAGGAAGAACGGACCGGTCAGATTAGTCCTGACCATGGCATCCCAGTCCTCGGTGGAAAGATCCCCGGCACTTCCGGGACGCACAATTCCGGCGTTCAGGACCAAACCGTTAAGGCCTCCAAACTGTTCCACGGTTTCTGCCACAAGCCGCTCCATGTCCTCCGCGGAGGCGACATCGGCGACAACGGGGTGGGCTCCGGTTGCATCGGCGACCCCGGCCAGGACGTCTTGGCGGCGGCCGCAGACAACTACTTCCCAGCCTTGGTCTCGCAGCACTGCTGCTGAGGCGGCCCCAATTCCTGTGCCACCGCCGGTAACGATAGCGACGTTGCCGGTCATGCGGTCCTCCCGACGGTGGCTCGTGGCTGTTCTTCCAGGCGTTCGTGGAGGAACACTGTTTCGCCTTCAAAGACGGTACGAAGTACCTGCGTGGCACCTATTTCATCGGCGTCTACAGCGAAAATATCGCGGTCAAGGACGATGAAGTCAGCAGATTTTCCGGTCTCCAGTGAGCCGCGGTGCTTTTCCTGGTTGACTGCGCGGGCGCCGCTGATGGTCATGGCTTCGATTGCGGTGTCCAGGTCGATGGATTCTGAGCCGTGTTGGAGCATGCCTTGGAGCGCGGGGAAAAGGTTCGGGTCCGGTGTGATGATCCAATCGGAGCCTACGGTCATGTGGGCTTGGTGTTTGAGGACGCTGTTGAAGTGGTAGTAGTCCATCAGGCCGTATTCGGGGACGTGCCAGATTGCGGGGGACATTTCGGCGACGACATTGTTCTTTTCCAGCCGGCCGTAGTCGTTGGCTTCGATGAAGCCGGCGTGGGCGATTTCATGCCGTGGTCCTTCGGGTCCGTTGGTCTGGCGGACCGAGGCGATCGTATCCAGTGCGCGTCTGGTGGAGCCCTCTCCTGCGCAGTGGATTTTTACCGTCAGCCCAGCGGCATCGAACTCTGTCAGCCGGGTGAGGAACTCCTCTTGTGGGACCAAGATGCTTGACTCGTCCACGGTTCCGTCCTCCGTGAGGTCGGCTTGGGTGAAGTGTGGTGGCAGGGGTGCGCCGTCGAGCCATACCTTGATGAAGTTTGTGTCGACGTGTTTGGTTGCCCACTCCGCTCGGTTTTGGATCATGGATTCCAAGTCTTCGAGTTTGGCCATGCCGAATCCTTCGTCTCTCCAGACAAGGTGGGCCGCGATGTGGATATTCAGTGCTCCGGCGGTGTCGAGGTCCTTGAATGCTTTGAGTGCCTGTGGGGAGGCTGATGCCTCCTGAACCGAGGTGATCCCGTATTTGTGGCACACGGAAACGGCCCACGCGATGGCCTCGGCGTTGATGGCGGTAGTGTAGTCGGGGATTGAGCGGAGAACGGGCCAACGTGCGTGCTCGACCATCTCGCCGGTAAGTGATCCCGTGGCTTCATCGCGGATGTAGCGTCCGCCCGGAGGGTCAACGACGTCGTCAGTGATCCCGGCCAGTTCCAGTGCCTTGGAGTTGGCCAGTCCGTGGTGGATTGTGTAGTCGTAGAGGAAGACCGGCTGGTCGGGGAACGCTTCATCCAGAAAATCCTTATTCACCCCTTCCGGCCCGAAGTCGGGTGGAAAGAAATCTCCGCCCAGGACCCAGGTGTTCCCTGCACCATCGCCGGGTCCGCTGCAGTTGCACGACTTGATGTCCTCGATGGCTTGCTGTTGCCCCCCGCCGGGGCTGAGATGCGGTTCGAATTTGAATTTTAGCCCGCTGAAAAGCAGGTGCAGATGGGCGTCATGGATTCCAGGCATGACCATCCGGCCCTCGAGGTCAACAAGATGAGCGTCTTTGCTCATTCGCTGGCGGACATCGTCATCTGTTCCTATTGCTGTTATCACTCCGGTCTGGACCAGGATCGCTTCAGCCCAGGGCTGTTTGGAATTGACTGTGTAGATCTTTCCGTTCACATATGCGGTATCCAAGGATGGTTCCTTCCTTTCATCTGCGGGTCCCCGAGGAACGCGCAAGGGCATACCAAATGGTGCTGGGGGGCGTCGGCGTGCCATATCACCGATGTAGTCGGGGCCGTAGTTTGAGAAATACGTGCGCTGCTGCCTGTCGTTTCTGATGTCGGGCAGGTCTAGAGCTACAGGGCCTCTTTGGCGTAGTCGATGTTTCGTTTGGTCCTGCCGAATACCAGGCCGGCAAGCATTAGGACGGGGATGAGGATGAGGAGCCATTTTGCTGCGGCGTTGTCAGGTCCGATGAGTGCGTCATAGTTCTCGATCGTCACGTACCCGATGTACGAAAGGATCAGCGTGGATAGTGTTGGAGCGATTTTGGTCGCCCAGAGGTTGGAGTTGTCTTTGGTGCGGACGAAGAAAACGACAATGGCTACGGAGGTCACGATGAGGATTGTGATGAATGCTGCGGTGGCCAGGGCGCTGAACCAGGCGAACACGACGGTGATGGGGTCGGCGCCGAAGAGCAGGAAGGCGACAACGACGATGCCTACTGCGATGCCGTTGGTCAGGGCTGCGGGGGCGGGGCTTCCGGCCTTAGTGACTGCGGCGAGTCCGGTGGGCAGGACACCGGCGCGGCTCAGGGCGAATAGGTAACGGGCGAACATGTTCATCAGGCCCAGCAGCATGGCCAGGTAGCTGGTGACGACCAGGACCTGCATGGCCATGCTCAGGGCGTCGCCGCCGCTGGCGCTGGCCAGGTTGAAGATGAATCCCGCTGGGTCTTCCGTTGCTGTCTGCTGGATGTTATCGACGCCGATGGCGCCTCCGATAACCCAAATGGAGAGGGTGTAGAAGATGCCAACGAAGGCGATGACGGCGTAAAGGGCCCGCGGAATGGTTTTCCGGGGGTTGACTGCTTCTTCGGAAAACACGACCGTAGCTTCGAAGCTGGTGAAGCACAGGAACGCGAACAGCAAAGCGATGCCCAGGCCCGGGCTGAAGAGGTTTTCTGCGGTGAAACCGGAGACCGAGAAGACTTCAGGGCCTTTGCTGGCCACGAGTGCGATGACCAGGGCTGCGACAACGAGGGTTTCGCCGATGATGAGGACGGCCAGAAGCCGGATGCTTGCATCGATGCCTCGCATCGTCAATGCCGTGGTGATAACGAGCAGCACGATGATCCACACGACGGGGGGAACAGCGAGCCCCGTGAGGCTCTCAAGCAGCTGCCCGGCGAACACGCCGAACTGTGACCAGAGCCCTACCTGCAGGCTCAGGTACATCAGCACCGCGAGCCCGGCACCTGCTGTGGCCCAGGGCGTGCCGAGGCCTTTGGCGATGTAGGCCACGAAGCCGCCGGCGTTGATGACGAATCGGCTCATCCGCAGGTATCCGACGGAGAACAGCGCGATGAGCAGAGCCGCGATGGCGTAAATGAGTGGGGCGGCGCCTCCTACCGAGGCGAAGACAACCGGCGCAGTTCCGACCACGGCCGCCATCGGCGCCGCGGCGGCGATGACGAAGAAGGCGATGGCGAAGACGCCGAGTTTATTGGTGCGAAGGTGACCTGGTTGCGGTGCAGGAGTGTTGGACGGCATCGTTGCCGGCAACTCGCTGACGTTATCAATCATGGGTTTTCTCTTTCACAAAATGGGCGGCCGTAGCCGTGGCAGGGGTTCCTCAGACGAGGAGCCGGGCCTGGAGTTTTTGGCTGAGTGCCGGGGTGACGCCGAGGCCGTCTTCGAGATAGGAACGGCGTGTTTCCCAGGTTTTTTCGACGCTGCGCCAAGCGGCTTCGAGGTAGCTGGGTCGGGCTTCCAGCAGGGGTGTGATGATGGTGCGCAGGTTCTTGTCAATGGGTGGGACATCACCTGCGGTGGTGCGGAGAAGGTACTGGTTTTCCGGCAAGGAGCTCTGGGTGTAGTCATCTCGGATTACGGATTCGGGTACACCCAGTGCGGTCAGGAGCACGGCTATGGCCCAGCCGGTCCTGTCTTTGCCTGCCGAGCAGTGGACGACCACCGGCAGGTCGCCGGTGGCCAGGGAGTTGAGGAAGGTGGCGAATACTGAGGGGTTGCCAGCGATGTCATTCGCGTAGAGGCGGTGCATTGCCTCTTCGGCTGCTTCGGCGGTGAGAGTGTCGGCGAGTTCGTCGAGCCGGCCTTCCCGGACCGCCGACCAGAGAACGGCATCCCTGCCGTCCTTGGATTGAAGGGGCGTCTGGACGCCCTTCCACGCAGGAACACTGCGGTCTTCGGCGTGCGATTCCCACGGGTTACGCAGATCAATGAAGTGCAGGCCCGCAGACCGCAGCAGCTCACGGTCCTGGCTCGTCGCGGCACCGAAATGTCCGCTCCTGTACACAAGTCCTTCAGCGAGACGGGATCCTCCGCGGACGTGCAGACCACCGATGCTCCGGAAGTTCCGGACGCTCTGCAGGGTCAAGTGTGCACCCGACCCAGCTGTGACCTGTTTCATACAGCAAAGCTAAACCCTGAATGTGTCGTTCGGCAATAGAACATGTTAAATCGATGTTAAGCGACTAGTGCAAAGTTTGTGCATACTGTTCAATGTTTCTTGGGGATGCGGCGGGTGCGCCAAGGTTCCATCAAAGTCTGCACAGACTGTTCACTTTTCGGATTAGGTGTGCAATGATGTGAAGCAGATCACCTCATTACCCAAACTAAGGACAACAATGAGCGCCGCTGACAAGCCCCTTTCACTCCGGGAACGGAACCGCATGCGAACTCGCGGTGACATCCTGGACACCGCCGCGGAGCTCCTGGGCTCCGAGGGATACGGCGCTACCGCTTTGGAAGTCCTCAGCCAGAGGGCGGGCATTTCGCGGGGCACCATTTACGCCCACTTCCCAGGCGGGCGGGATGAGATTGTCCGGGAGGTCTATCTGCGGATCGCTGATGGCGTCTATGTGCGGGGTATCAGCCTGCGCGATGCCCTCACCGATCCCGGCGAGAGGATCACCGCGTTGGCCTTCGCCTTGGTGGAGGCAACGAAGGAACCTGCAGGTCGTTTCTACGGGGTCATGGGGCCGGACCTGGTCTCGGCCCTCTCAGGTGTACTGGGTTCAACGTCGCGTTCCTTTGAGGATCTGATTGCACAGGATTTGAAGCACGCGCAAGAGGAAGGCACCTTGCCGCAGGACGCGCCGACCGGGGCCCTGGCCGCCGCGATTACCGGGGCAATCCGTGCCGCCGGGGCGAGTGCAGCCGGCAAACCAGAGAACGCCGAGCAGGCTGTCGAGGCTGTCCGGCTACTCATTGATGGGCTTCTCGTACGAGCTACTGTCTGACCCGCCACGGGTCGAAAACACCAACGGAGGAACTTGTGTCTGAACAACATTACGACGTCATTGTCATCGGATTGGGCCCGTGGGGCTCATCGGCGGCATGGCATCTGGCGGCCCGCGGCAAGACCGTGCTGGGCCTGGATCGATTTGCGCCTCCGCATATGCACGGCTCCCACGGTGGAGCTACAAGGCTGGCACGACAGTCCAGCAGCGCCGGGGCGCAATACACGACGTTTACGAAACGGACCTTTGAACTTTGGGACGAGCTGGCCGCGAAGACCGGGGCACGGCTGTTGGAGCGATCGGGAACGGTTTTCGTCGGTGAACCCGGATCCATGTGGTTCGACAAGACCGTCGCTTCCCTGGGTGCTTCTGACTTCGAATACGACGTCCTTGACGCCAAGACCGCGCGCGAACGGTTCTCCTGGGCCCGCATCGCCGACGAAGAAGTCGCTGTGTGGGAACCAAACGGCACGGTTGCCCTGGTCCACCCCGCCATTGAGGCACTCCAATCCGAGGCACGGCGGCTAGGAGCAACCCTGCGGACAGGGGAGTCTGTTCTGGGCTGGGACGAGACAGCGGCAGGCATCGTGGTGGACACCGAACGGGGAAAGTACACCGCCGACAGAATTGTCGTGACCGTGGGAGCCCGGGCCAACCACCTGATGCAGCTGGACCTGCCCTACAAGGTGGACCGTCAAGTGCTCGCCAACTTCCGCCAGGACGGACCGCCGAAGCCGGCCATCTACTTCGCCAAGCCGCCAGGATCGGACGAAGCGCCATCCTACGGTTGCTCTGAGCCCAACGGCGAGTGGAAGTTTTCCGTCCCCGGAAAGGGAAACTGGATCGATCCCGAGGACCTCAGCCAGGACCTTCGTCCCGGAGACATTGAGCGGATCCAAGACATTCTCCGCGACCGGCTTCCAGGCATCGACCCCAAACCGGTGTCCACCACAGTGTGCATGTGGTCTGAAGTAGAGGACGGGCATTGGGTCATCGGCGGGCACCCTCAGTCATCGAATGTAGTGATTGGTACGGGGGACATGGGCCGGGGATTCCGTTATGCAGCGGCCGTCGGTGAAATGCTGGCTGACCATGTGGAGGGCATCTCCCGCCCGGAAACCAGTCTGTTCCTGCCTTCCCGGTTCGCCACAGCAAAGGCGTGAGAAGTGGCCTCCGTTGATGTCCTGACCGCACCGTTACAGAGCTTGTGGGAGCTCGTCGAACAGTGCGAACAGTGCAGCCAGGACGGTCCCCGACAACAACACAGTGCACCTGCATTCCAAATTCGAAGGACATCTAACCCTAATGACCATCGTCCCTGATACCGAAATCACCAGCATAGAGGCGGTGCTTTCATCCTCCCCGGAATGGGGTGGCTGTCATGTCACCGCCCGTTCGCTCTCGGGCGGCCAAGCACACAAGAACTATCTGGTGCAGGACGGGCAGCGCTGCTGCGTCGTCAAGCTCTGGAACAACTACTGGGAAACGGTAGGCGTTCTGCCCGCTGCCGATGTCGTGCTCGAAAACACGAAAATCGCCGCTGACATAGGCGTCGGCGCGCCGGTGATCACGGTCTCCGCCGAACCTTTGGCACTGGCTCTGGACTTCGTCACCGGAGGCCACCCCAACCTCAACGCTGACGAGGACTCCATAGCCCGGCTCGTACCAGCGCTCCACCGGCTTCACCGCTCCGGACGCCGCTTCCTCAACGACATCAATCCCTTCAACCAAGCCAAACAAAGGATGGCGGCGGCGGGAAGGCAAGGCATCGAACTTCCCCCGGGAACCGCTGCCATACAAGCATTGATGGATCGTGTTGAGACAGCTCTCGCCCTGGATCCTGCGCAATTCGTACCCTGTCATCTCGACATTTGGGACGCGAACATCATCAAGCAGACCAGTTCGCTGACGTACAACATCATCGACTGGGATCTGTCCGGCAACTCGGACCCCTGCTACGAAGTCGGCTTCATTGCCGCCCAAAACGGGTTCGACCACGAAAAGGCCCACGCCCTGTTCCGGGCCTACTTCGGAACCGAGGACCCCACGAAAATCGCCCGCGCCCGACTCTTCATGGCGGTGGCCCACTGGTCCAACAGCGGGCTATGGATTACCGCCATGGGAAATGCCGAGCCGAACGACGACGCTGACTATGCGGGCGAACTGCGCACCAGCTGGGAAGGGCTGATCAGGGAAATCACAGCCCCCGACTTCTCCGAGCTGATCAAGACCGCCGCCACACCGGCAGCGCTCGTATAGACAACCAAAGACCACCCCATCGGTAAAAACGGCTGACTCCCCATCAGCCAAAACAACTACGCCCAAAAACGGACACAACCTAAACAGGAGCAACCCATGAGTGACATCACTGAAGAACAAGCACGACAGGTACTCGAAGCAGCGCGAGAAGCCGCACAATCCTCCGAAACCCTGATGAACATCGCCGTCGTGGACGCCGGCGGAAACCTCAAAGCCTTCGCCCGCATGGACGGCGCCTGGCTGGGAAGCATCGACATCGCCATCAAGAAAGCACGCACGGCCCGGTACTTCGACATGCCCACCGGAGACATCGGTGCCATCTCCCAGCCTGCTGGCCCTCTGTTCAACATCGAAGTCTCCAACGGCGGCCTGATTACCTTCCCAGGCGGAATCCCCTTGACGAAGGACGGTGCCATCATCGGAGCGATCGGCGTCAGCGGCAGCACCGTCGAGAACGACCACCTGGTTGCTACCGCCGGCGTCAACGCCCTCTAGACCGTTGCCGGGTCAGGCCATCGACCGTCCGGCCCGGCAACGCCCCAACCACTTTCCCGATTCGAATCCGCACCCACGGCCAAGGACAGCAATGACACTCGAAACAGCTATAAAAACGGCCCCCGAGGCCATCCTCAAGGAAAGCCTCATGGAACGCCGCGAACGCACCATCGGACGTCACTCGCCCTTGTTCTACGCCACGCCTCTGGAGATTGTGGCCGGTGAGGGAGTGTGGGTCGAGGACGCTGACGGCAAGCGGTACCTGGACGTCTACAACAACGTTCCCCACGTCGGACACTCCAACCCCACCGTCCGGGATGCAATCACCCACCAGCTCCAGGCCGTCAATCTTCACACCCGCTACCTCAACTCGGGAGTGGTGGAGTACGCCGAAAAGCTCCTCTCATTTTTCGATCAGCCACTGGAACGCGTGTTCTTCACCAACAGCGGCTCAGAAGCGAACGAGTTGGCCTTGAGGATCGCAAGGCAGCACACCGGCAACACAGGCATCCTCATTTCCGACCACAGCTACCACGGCAACACAACGTCACTGGCCGAGCTAACCACTGGTCTGCACGTCAAGGAACCCCTCGGCGCCCACGTCCGTGCCATCCGCATTCCCGATGCCGCCGGACTGACTGCCGCCAAACGAAAGCGTGTCCTGACGGAGGCGCTGCGAGAAGTAGACGCAGCAATAGCCTCACTCCAAGCAGAAGGCTACGGCGTCTCCGCCATCCTCTACGACCCGCTGTTCTCCACCGAGGGACTGCTGAAAACCCCCGATGGCTACATCGAAGCGATCACCGACCGGATCCACGCGGCCGGCGGCCTGGTCATCGCCGATGAGGTCCAATCCGGCTTCGGACGTATCGGCACCCACATGTGGGGGCACCAAGCCTTCGGGACCACGCCCGATTTGGTCACTCTCGGTAAGCCAATGGGCAACGGCCATCCCGTAGGGGGCGTCATCACGACGGCAGCCCTCATGGAGGAATTCGGTGAAAACAACACCTACTTCAACACCTTCGCAGGAAATCCCGTGTCCTCAGCAGCAGGCCTTGCCGTCCTTCGCGTCATGGAAGAACGAGGTCTGTTGGAAAACGCCCACCAGTTGGGCAAGTACATCGCTGACGAACTCGCTGCTGTAGTCAAAGGAAACCCCCGGATCAAAAATGTCCGCGGAAGCGGACTCTTCTTTGGACTGGAGCTGGTGAACCCGCAGGACTCAACGCCTGACCCTGCCATCACCAAGGCACTTACTGAAGAGATGCGCTCACGTGGCGTTCTTATCGGAAAGATCGGCCGCCACGAAAACGTCCTCAAGATGCGTCCGCCGATGGTCTTCGAACGTGAAGATGCCGAGTACATGATCGAACAGCTTCGCTTGGCCCTGGAAACACTCGAAGGTCGTACCGCATGAGCAGATTCCCCATACCAGCGACGTAGCACTGGCCCCGACAGGGCCTCCGCACAAGTTCAGCAAGCAACAGCAATGACCGAGTCATTTCCCCAATTTTTAACCAGGAGGAACCATGAACACCAACAGCCTGCTCACCCCAACATCCACCCCAACCCGGACCATCCTTGATCCGGCGACCGGCGAAACCGTTGGAGAAGCACCGGTCCACACCGTCGAGGACCTCGAAGCGGCCATCACCGCTGCCACGGAAGCCCAACCCGCTTGGGCTGCCCTTGGTCACGAGGCCCGCTCCGCCGCGTTGCTGAAAGCGGCCGATGCTGTCGAAGCCAACGCCGAAGAACTCGCTCAACTGCTCTCCCGTGAGCAGGGCAAGCCGCTGAACGGACCGAACGCACGTTTCGAAGTCGGCGCCTGCGGCGCCTGGCTGCGAGCAGCAGCGGGAACCCCCCTGGAGGTCGAAACCGTGGTGGACGACGGCGAGACACGCGCCGAACTGCACTACCGGCCCATCGGCGTCGTGGGTGCGATCGGGCCGTGGAACTGGCCCATGATGATCACCGTTTGGCAGATCGCACCGGCCCTGCGCATGGGTAATGCCGTGGTGGTCAAGCCCTCTGAGTACACGCCGCTGTCCGTGCTGGCCCTGGTGGAAACCATCAACACTGCCCTCCCCGAAAACCTTGTGTCGGTTGTCTCCGGCGGACGGGACGTTGGCGAGGCCCTGGCATCGCACCCTGCGATAGGCAAGGTCATGTTCACCGGGTCCACGGCAACAGGTAAGGCGATCATCCGGTCCTCGGCGGACACCGTCAAACGGCTCACCCTTGAACTCGGGGGTAACGACGCCGGCATCGTGCTCCCCGACGCGGACCCCAAAGCCATTGCCGAAGGCCTGTTCTGGGGCGCCTTCATCAACACCGGACAGACCTGCGCCGCCCTCAAACGCCTCTACGTCCACGACTCCATCTACGATGCCGTCTGCGATGAGCTGACCAATGTTGCACAAGCGATGCCCATGGGCGTCGGGTTGGACGAAAACAACGTCCTCGGCCCGCTGCAGAACCGCCAGCAATACGACATCGTTGCCCGGCTGGTGGATGCGGCGAAGGACTCCGGGGCCCGTGTGCTGATCGGCGGGAACCCAGAGGCCGGGCAACCTGGCAATTTCTATCCCACCACCCTCGTGGCAGACGTCGACAACGACAACCCGCTGGTTGCCGAGGAACAGTTCGGACCCGCCCTCCCGATCATCCGCTACAGCACCGTCGACGAAGCAGTGGAAAAGGCCAACGCCCTCGACGTTGGACTCGGCGCCTCAGTCTGGTCCTCCGACCTCACCGCCGCCCGCGAGGTCGCAGCCCGGATCCAGGCCGGAACGGTGTGGATCAACAAGCACGGCGCCGTGGATCCCCGCGTCCCCTTCGGCGGTGCCAAGCAATCAGGGTACGGCCTCGAATTCGGCGTCGAAGGCCTCAAGGCCCTGGGCGTCCCCCAGGTCATCAGCGGCTGACCGTACATGAAGTTGGTGAGGCGGGCAGCTGGCCGCCTCACCATGCACAAGGGCAACAAAATTCGCGTACGCGCTCACACGACGCAGACTGCAACCCACGAGGAGGTGGCGAGGACCTATGAAGCATTACAAACCCACAGTTGAAGTAACGGACTGGTCCGTCCTGCAGGCCGGTGAAATGGTTGCTGTTACAGGCGACCCGTGCTTCCATGAGCCGCTATGCGTCGAAGAGACAGCGCCGGAACTGGGCGTGATCTGGGTCCGCAGAAAGTCCAGCGGCGACAGAAAAGTCCTGAACGCGGGCGACTACCGAATCTGGCGAATGACCTGACACGTCAAGCAACCGGGACGCTGCTACTGCCCGCACTCTGCCGCTCGCTTGATTCCACGAGCATGGGTTCCGCCAAATAGCGCGATGAAAACACATGCCCCTCTAACAGAAGCTCTTCGAATGTCACACAAAACCCCTCGTGAGAGGGGTTTTGTGTTTAAAGCCTCACAGGGCCAGAGAGGTTATCTTGGCGCTCGACCCCGGTTGCAGGCTGGCCGCCCAAGGTGACCCACAGATACCGGATGGCGTTCTCGACCCCTATGGGGTCCACCCCGGCCAGGAGCTGGAGCACGAGTCCGTCCAAGGCGGCGAACGTAGCTTCCGCGGCGCCGCCCTGGTTGCCGAACCCGATCCGACGTAGCCCTGCAGAGAGCGCGGCGACATAGCTGGCATAGAGCTGCCGCACGGCCCCTGAGAGCTCTGGCCGACGCCGAGATTCGAGGATCATCTCGTACTGGAAAACCTGCAGGTCGGGGTTGTCGGCTATCAGCGCGAGGATGCTTTGGCAGAACTCCTCTTCCGTACCGGGGAGCTCTTCATTCTGCGGGTCACACCGACCGACACCACCTTGCCGCGCGGCATGCTGAAAGTCTCACAATCGTTCTTCTCGCTGCTCCAGAAAAACGTCCTGGACCGTCAGCGGTGGCTCACACGCCAGGAACTCCGGCTGGCAATCACGACCTGGATAGAGCGGACCTACCACCGCCGGCGACGGCAAAGACGGCTGGGAAAACTCACGCCGATCGAATATGCAACAATCAACCGGACCACGCCCTTAGCGGCCTAAGACCCCGAGTCAACAAAAGTCGGGGCAGTCCCCAAACACCAAAGACTTGGTCGCCGGGGTCAGACAGGACAATGCGGACCAACCCATGCCAGGCATAGCGGAGCTCGTTGAGCCGGGGTCGTTTGGCAAGACCAGCGTCGGTCAGTTCTCCGCTGACGAGAAAATCCATGGTTCCGAGATGGGAAGAAGTCGGACATGGCCGGGTTCAGACTCGTCCCAAGTTGCTGCAAATCTTTCCGATGCGTTGGCGGCAATTGCAGGATGCTTGCGTCGTGACGAGTTCGCAGCCCAGCACTCTGAGCCAGCTCACTTGTGCCGATCTTCAATGCAAACTTCGTAGTGTCACGAAACACGAGGTTTCCGGGAGACCCGGACGTCTGCACAGACCCGCTACGTCGCGCCTACTGGCGATCGGGACCATAGGTCGGATGCGGCCAAGCCTTCAGCCGCGGTGCTCTTCAGGACTCGCAGGTTTAACTTACTAACCTGCTGACCACCTTCGAAGATGCTCGTGGCGGACAGAAGTTGGGCCGAGAAGCTGTCGCGGTCATACACCCGGGGGTCATTGTTGAAGGCAGGATCAATAATCGTCAAGTTTCTCAATGGAGAAGAGTTGATCCAGCGGGTCAGAGCTACGTTGATGTGCGCATCACGAAACGAATAGCCCACGACCAGCAGCCGGTCCGCCCGGGTAAGCATATTCTCAAATTCTCGCAGCATCGAAAGAAATGGTCCGTCCGCCCGCAGCTTACCGCGTGCGCCGAAAACCACCCCAGGCATTGATCTGTAATCCTGGGAGTCCGTTTCGTCGACCGCTACCACTTTGGTTTCGTAGAGACCACCGAGCCCTTTATCCTTATGTATCCGCCAGTCGATCGAACCGTGAATCTTGAGTAGACGAACCTCTGCGTCGTCTTCCCAGTGCCAGTCGCTCCCGCCGCTCCAGCTGGAGATACCCGTATCCAATTGAACGCCGCGTTGCTCGCACAGAAGCTCGATGGATCGGTCGTAGTTAAGGGTCGCGATTTCCACGGGCCTATCGCCCGTCTGGAGCAGCGGGTGAAGGTAGTCGACATCTTTATCCGTGACGCTGACGAGCTTGGTCAACGCGTTGAGAAGTTCCGTCTGCAAGCGGGTGTACAGCTGTTCCGTGGAAGCAGAGTTACTGCCAGTCAGTGCCTCTACGGCCTTTTTGATCATCTCACCGGGGCCCTTGAAAGCCCGATTTTCAAGGATTCCCTCACGGAAATCCTTGTCGAAGAATGCCGGCATAGCGCCACCACCCTGCCGTACGCCAGCGAGAGCCGGAGACCACTGGACGAAGGGGGCGATCTCCAAGGACTCGCGTTCCGCCAGCATCTGGACTGCGGAAAATAGATCTTCCACATCGATGCCTGCATAGGCATTTGCGCCGTTGGCCGTGCGGTGAGCAATCATCGCACCGATCGCGTAATTCACAGCATGTGTCAGGCCGTAGTGCCGATTGTGGGGTGTATCCACGGCCTCCACGATCTTCTGGGTCATTGCCGTCGAGCCTGGTACCCCCGCATCCATACTTGCGCCCGCTCCAAGCAACGTTAGCGTCTTCATCTGCTCCCCGAGATCTGCCATGGCTGAAGTGTAGCGATCGCGACAGACATTAATTGAAGCGCTGACTCTAACCGGTCGCTTTCGGAAGGGCGACCACATAGGCGCCTTTCGGCAGAATATTCCTTAACGGAAGCAGAAAGTGCTCCATGCGACTCGACTGTCTGCTGCCCATCCCGCCTCAGAACGCTTGGGAAACGAGACGTCTCATTTCCGCGGAGAGACGTCTGACCTGTACGGCCACTTATCTTCAACGGATTCTTGTACGCGCGGCATGCGATTCTCGTAACTATGTCTCATAACTTCGTAGCCAAAATGTGGTACTCGTTCTTGGTTATGAGACAGGTGAGCGGGCGTCGGCTCGAGGGGATTAGAAGGGCCGGGAGCTTTCCACGCCACCGGGGCCCTGCTGGGGTGGGTCTGGTCGAGTTAGCGAGGAGTGCAGCCCAGTCAACGGAGCCGGGCGAGTGCCAGATGTTGTCCCTAAGGATCTCCTTGGGCCCTAATTTGGGCAGGAGGCTAAGCCGGGCGACCGCCGCGTGAGGGGTGAGGAGGGACTCCCGCCTCACGCACCGTCGTACGTGTTTCCTCGACCGCAGCGATGGTGCGGAGGCCTCGAGCGTTCAGGCTGCCTGTCACCGGCGCCGCTCCATTGCGAATTCGATCTCGTCCATTGCGCTTTTCACACCGGTTTCCTGGCCCAGCAGGGCCCCCAATTCCCGCGCCCGTGCGGTCATATCTGCGTCGCTTAGTGCCTGTTCCAGTGCGGCGGCCAGACTCGCTGCGGTGAGCCTGCGTCGCGGTATGGGTTTCGGTGCGATACCTAGCCGGTGGGCCCGCTGCGCCCAGAACGGCTGGTCAGCGCCGAACGGGACGATCACCGTGGGGACACCAGCCCCGATCGCTGCGCCCGTCGTACCGGCGCCGCCGTGGTGCACGTTCGCCGACATCCGGGGGAATAGCCAGTCATGAGGGACGGATGGTGCGCAGAACACGCGCTCGTCCTGGTCCCTGCCACCGCCGAGAGCGCCCCAGCCCGTGAGCAGCACGGCTCGCACGTCGACGAGGCGGACGGCCTCGTCGACGATGCCGCGCAAGACTCCCGGGTCATTTGTCTGCATGCTGCCGAATCCGATGCTCACGACCGGACCCGGCTCGTCGAGGAACTCCGACAACGACGCATCGGGCGCGGACCCCTTGCTGCTCACGGCCCAATACCCCGTCGCCAATCGGCGAGTGTGGACATCGGATCGGACGGGGACCACCGCACTGCTGAACCCGTACACAATTTCCGGCAGTATTACTTCAGGCGAGCCCTTGATGCCGAGTGCGTTGCGGGCAGCTTGTTCCGGCATTCGAAGGAGCATCCGCGTTCCGGACGCAGTGATGTTGTGCGACACTCGGCGGCCGATCGGACCCCAGCGGTCCAATCCGGGGGCGAGAGGACCGGGATAGGCGGTACTCGGTGCTTCCAGTGGCTGCAGGTGCGCGCGGAGCACAGCCGCTCCGGTCGAAGCCGCGACCGGCAGCGCGAGGCCCATCCCGCCGATGCCGGATACGATCACATGCGAGCCTTGGGCGAGCTCCGCGGTTTCACGAGCCCAGTCCTGGGAGAGCAGGCTCACGAGCTGGGCCATTTCGCGCATCGACACCCGGCCGCCCGCTGCAGTGATGGCCTCCCTATCGGCGCCTCGCAGGGGTGTGAACCGTACGCCGGCCGAGACGAACTGGTCCTCGTAGTCCGGAGGTGCAGCGGCGCCCACCCGATGCCCGCGGGACGCCGCTTCGCGCGCGAGTGCGGTATAAGGTTCGACCCCACCACGAGTGTCGTTAGCGACGAAAGTTATGTCCATGCCAGACATTATCTTCAGTAACTGAAGATAATGTCTGGCCACGTTGATGGTGCCGCCTGGTTTGCTGTGGAGCAGGCCTCAGGCTCTGGCCAGGAGTGCCGTGTTCGGGCCTGGTGCGGCTGCTGTGGAACCGCGGACTACAAGTGTTAGAGGAAGACGCGGTCCAAGTCCGGCGGACGGCAGCCCTTGAGCTGCTCCCACAATGAAGGCCGGCATATCACCACGCAGGCCGCAGAGACGGTGCAGACAGCAGCAGCGGGACCGCAATTTGGCCGGCCAACGCGTTGGGGGAAAAGAAGGTGAACTCAATAATCCATGATCGTCGCGACCGTCAGAAGCTGATAACAGCGATTCCCTAAAGGCCGCCTAGTGCCTCGACCATCCATGGCCCTGTGCCCGATGGCGGGGGCTCAGTCCGCGGCGGCGACCCCGAGGTCCGCGGCGTGGCCGCTGATGGTGCGGGCCAGGTCGATGTCGCGGCTGGTGATCCCGCCGACATCGTGGCTCGAGAGCGTGACGCCGACCTCGGGGTAGGTGAGCGTGAGGTCGGGGTGGTGGTTGGCCTCCTCGGCGGAGGCGCCGATGCGGTTCACGAGCTCCAGCCCGGTGGAGAACTTCCGGGTCCTGAAGGTGGCGGTGAGGGCCTCGCCGGTCAGGCGCCAGCCGGTGAGCCCGGCCTCGGCGAGCTCGGCGGCGGACAGTTTCCGCTGGGCATCAGTCATAGTGCCATCATGGCTCCGGAAGGCTGAAGAGGCTACCCCTGCAGGCACCACCCCTTCAGCCGCAGCTTAAAGAGCGAGGCCCTTTCCGCGGACGCGGTTGGGGCCTCGCTCTTGTCTATTGCTTCTTCCGGCCGGTCCCGCCTGGGACGACGTCACCGGCAAACCGGTCGACGGTTTCGCTGCTTAGGACGCGTATGGGTCGGCTAGGCCGATGTACTGCGTGGTTGTGTATTCGGCGATGCCCTCAGAACCGCCCTCGCGGCCGAGACCCGATTGCTTTACACCCCCAAACGGGGCTGCCGCATTGGAGATGACTCCGGCATTGAAACCCACCATGCCGAACTCGATCTGTTCAGCAACGCGCACGAGACGGTTGATGTCGCGGCTGTAGAGGTAGGAGGCGAGTCCGTACTCGGTCACGGGTGCGACAGGTCCGAAGATTTCCTGGCGGAGGATCTCGGCGTCGTTGGGTACGTCCGCGAGCACGGTGGGTGGGTAGAAATAACCGGGGCCGTCGACCGGTGAACCGCCGGTGAGTGCAACTGCTCCGGCGTCGACGGCGGCACTGACCAGGGTATGCACGTCGTCCCGGGCGCCGGCGTCGATGAGCGGCCCCACTTGGGTGGTCGGTTCGGTGCCGCGGCCGGTGGTCAGGGCGCTCATGGCGGCGGCAAGCTTTCGGGTGAACTCCTGAGCGACGGATTCGTGGACGAGGAAGCGGTTGGCGGCGGTGCATGCCTCGCCCATGTTCCGCATCTTGGCGGCCATGGCCCCTTCGACGGCGGCATCGAGGTCGGCGTCCTCGAACACGATGAACGGGGCGTTCCCGCCCAGTTCCATGGAGGTCCGGAGCACATTTTGGGCGGCGTCGGCCATCAACCGTTTACCAACGGGCGTGGACCCGGTGAAGGAGACTTTCCGCAGCCGGGGGTCGGCCAGCAGAGGACCGGAGACCCCGGATGCCGAGGCGGAGGCAACGACATTGAGGACACCGGCGGGCAGGCCGGCGTCGAGCATGGTCTGGGCGAAATATTGGGCGGTGAGGGGTGTGAGTTTGGCGGGTTTGAGGACCATGGTGCAGCCGGCCGCGACGGCGGGGGCTACTTTGCGCGTGGCCATTGCGAGCGGGAAGTTCCATGGTGTGATGAGCAGGCAAGGACCGACGGGTTTGTGCTGGACCAGGATTTTGTTCTTGCCTTCAGGGGTGGTGAGGTACCGTCCATAGTCACGGACGGTTTCTTCGGAAAACCAGCGCAGGAACTCGGCGCCGTAGGTGACCTCGCCACGGGCTTCGGCGAGCGGTTTGCCCATTTCCAGGGTCATCAACAGCGCGAAATCCTCGGCGCGTTCGGTGACCAGGTCAAAGGCCCGGCGAAGGATCTCCGCCCGCACCCGGGGCGGCGTTCTCGCCCACGAGCCCTGGGCGGCAACGGCAGCGTCCAGTGCCGCGACGGCGTCGGCGCTCGTGGCGGAAGCGAGCGTGGCGAGTACCTCCCCGGTGGCGGGGTCGTGCACGTCGAGCGTCCCGCCGTCGGACGCGTCCCGCCACTTGCCGTTGATCAACAAGCCGGTAGGCACCGACGCAAGCAGGGAAGTTTCGCGGTCTGGTGAAACCGCGGCGGAGAGAGTGGGCGAAGCGGTCATGGGAGGGTCTCCTGGGAAATGATTAGGACCGATGGTTGAGCCTGTTGGAAGAGGTAGCGTCAGGCTCAACCATCGGGGTCGGTGGCTGACTGGAATCCCGTCAGTTGGCTGTGGGCTAGACCTGGACGCCGAGTTTGAAGCCTTCGGCTGCGTTGCCTTCGGCGGGTCGGGTGTAGGAGAAGCCGTCGGCGCCGACGGTGACGGCCATCTCGGAGGCGTCGGTGCGTTCGATGACGGGCTGCGGGTTGCCGTCGAGGTCCAGGACCAGGGAGGCCTCGGTGTACCAGGACGGGACCACGGGGTTGCCCCACCAGTCGCGGCGCTGGTTGTCGTGGACGTCCCAGGTGATGGTGGGGTTGTCCGGGTCGCCGGTGTAGTAGTCCTGGGTGTAGATCTCCACGCGGTGGCCGTCCGGGTCCAGGATGTAGAGGTAGAAGGCGTTGGACACGCCGTGCCGGCCGGGGCCGCGTTCGATCCGGTCGCTGATGCGCAGGGCGCCCATCTTGTCGCAGATCTGGATGATGTTGTGCTTCTCGTGCGTGGCGAACGCGACGTGGTGCATGCGGGG